>CAZGXF010000053.1:0-16550 GCA_964529575.1 uncultured bacterium | reverse complement strand
CGGACGGCCCCAGTACGAGCAGGCATCAGCCCCGCGCTCAGCTCGCCAGGAACTCCCTGACCAGCGCGACGAACTTCTCGTTCTCCTCCAGCTGCGGCGAGTGGCCGGAGTTCTCGAACACCTCGAGGTGGGCGTGCGGTATGCCGGCCTTGATCTCCTCGGAGGCGGCCACCGGCGTGATCCAGTCGTGGCGGCCCACGACGATGAGCACGGGGCACCGGATCTCGTGCAGGCGGCCCGTGAGGTCGTAGTTGGGGATGTTCTGCGAGAACGCGTAGTTGTGCGTCTCGTAGCGGAACCTCGCCGAGGCGATGCGCTGGGCGATCTTCTCCGGCGTGGTGTTGGCGTCGTAGAGGGGCGCGATGGTAGCCCAGTACTCCTTGAGCTGCTCGTCGCTGTCGACGCGCCCGTTGAAGAGCTTGTCGAGCATCTCCTCCGTGATGTCCGGGTACTCGGCCGCGCGGGCGAGGGCGTTCTGGCGGGCCAGGCCCTCGAAGCGGCGCGACGCCGAGGTGTCGCGGAGGATGAGGTGGGTGACGCGGTCGGGGTGCGCCAGGGTGTACTCGAGGGCGACGTAGCCGCCGTAAGAGCCGCCCGCGAGGACGATCTTCTCGTCGCCGAAGTGCGCGCGCAACGCGTCGAGGTCGGCGACCCACTGCTCGTGGGTGTAGGGCGGCACGGCGTCGGAGTCCCCAGAGCCGCGAGCGTCGAACGCGACGATGCGGTACGCGTCGGCGAGGGGACCGAAGGCGCGCTTCGGCTCGGCGTGCGAACCCAGCCCCGGCGCGCCGTGGTGGGTGTAGATGGGGACGGCGTTGCCCTCCCCCTGGACGTCGACGCGCAGCCTGGCGCCGTTCACTTCAACGAACATGTGTTCCCTTCCCTCACGCCCACAGGAGCGCGCGGCCGCGTACGCCGGCCGCGCCCCTGCGCGCGTGGATGACGGTGACGGTGAGTAGCGCCGCCGCGGCCATGCCGGCGGCGCTGAGGTAGCTGCCCATCGCCAGATGGAACGGGTGGGCGTCGAAGAGGTCGTAGGCGTGGACCGGACGCAGCGGCGGCTCGGCCAGCAGGCGCTCGGCGGCGTCGAGCTGGGCGTGCATGGTGGCGACGACCTGCCTCAGTCCCATGGCGCCGAAGTCCTGGCCGGGGCGGGGCACGTCGTCGAGCCAGGGCACGTCCTCCGGCCCCAGGTCGTCGGCCAGCGCCCGCAGGTCGTCGGCCGCGGCCGCGCAGGCTTCGGCGGCCGCCGCGAGCTCCTCGGCCCAGGCCGAGCGCGCGGGCACGCCGTGGAACGAGGCCGCGTAGCCTGGCTCCAACCAGCCGCCGGCGTCGGCGCGGGCGAGGGCGGCGAAGCGCGTGGAGGCGCGGGCCAGCTCGGCGGCGGCGTCGCGAGCTAGCTCCGCCGGCGAGGCGTCCGGGGCCTCGCGGACGGTGGCCCACGCGGCCGCAGCGGCGCTCGCGGCGTGTGGGTCGGCGCCGCGTGCAAGCCGCGCTTGACCGGCGCTCGTGTCGGCGGCCACGGCCTCGAGCGCGCGCACGAGCAGCTCGGCGCCGTCGCCCCAGCCGAGGCAGAGCGGGCCGAGGCCGAACTCGGGGTGCGAGCCGAAGAGGACCGTGCGGCCCGCTCCCAGAGGCTGCGTCACGCCGGTCGCGGCGCCCGCGGCCACGCAGCGCTCGAACGTCGTCGCGCCGGCGAACGGCGCGTCGGGCGTCTCGAGGAAGCGCTCCGCGGGCGTGAAGCGCTCGGTGGCCGTCACGGGCCAGGCGAACGCCGTCACGCCGGCGCCGGCGCGGGCGACGTCGAAGAGCGGGCCGTTGTAGTGGACGAGCTCGACGCGCTCGGGCAGGCCGGCCGCGAACGGGTGGGTGGTGTCGAGACGCACGTCGACGCGGCCCACGCCGGGGGAGGCGAGCCCGCCCAGGGTGGCGTCGCCGACGTTGGCGAGCGGCACGTCGACGAGGCGGAGGCAGCGGGCAGCGGGCGCGGCCTCGTCGGCGGCGCCGGTCAGCGCGACGGGGATCACCGAGCCGGCACAGGAGCCGACGTAGGTGCCGCCGCGCTCCACCCAGGCGCGCACGGCGGCGGCGCCCGCCTCGCCCAGCGGCGCCAGGAGGCCCGCCATGGCCAACGCGCCGCCGCCGGGGAAGACGACCACGTCGAGGTCGTCCAGGCGGCCGGCGGCCACGTCCTCGGCGCGCACGACCGACACGGAGGCGCCGTGCAGCGCCAGCAGCGCCAGGTGGTGCCAGGGGGCGCCGCCCGAGCCGTACACGCCCACGCGCAGGCCCTCGAGGCGCCGCGACGGGCCCCGGTGGTGGGCGCTCAGCGCGCCCACACCTCGTCCAGCACGCGCATGATGTTGCCGCCGATGACCTTGGCGATCTCGTCGTCCGAGTAGCCCCTGGTCACGAGCCAGCGGACGATGTTCGGGAACGCCTCGGCGGGGTTCTCGATGCCGTCGACGTACTCGACGGTCGGGTACGGCTCCTTGCCCTTCGATGCCTTCAGCGAGAGCGCCTCGCGCAGGGCGCTGTGGAGGCCCACGTGGTCGCCGAAGAGGGTGTCGGGCCCGAACGCCACGTGGTCGATGCCGACCAGGTCGACGCAGTACTCGAAGTGCTCCATGAACGAGTCGAGCGAGTGGCGCGGGTTGCCGCGCGTGATCGTCGTGTGCGGCGCGGCCTCGATGCCGATCACGCCGCCCCGCTCGGCGCAGGCCTTGATGACCTCGTCGGGCTTGAGGCGCGGCGAGTCCCACAGGGCGCGGGCGCCGGCGTGCGTGATGAAGACGGGGTGCTTCGAGTGCTGGATGGTGTCGAGCGAGGTCTGGTCGTTCGCGTGCGACACGTCGATCGCGATGCCCAGCTTGTTCATGCGCTCCACGGCGCGCCGGCCGAAGTCGGTGAGGCCGTAGTGCTGCGGCTCCTTGAGGCCGGCGCCCAAGGCGTTCGCCTCGCTGTAGCAGATGCCCAGCGAGCGCATGCCGAAGCCGTAGAGGACGTCGATGCGGTCGAGCTCGTTCTCGATCATCGCCGCGCCCTCGATGGAGACGACGAAGGCGATCCTGCCCTCGCGCTTGCAACGCCTGATGTCCTCGGTGGTCAACGCCAGCTGCACCATGTCCTGGTGGGCGATGTCGGAGAGGCGCATGCCGATGTCGAAGACCACGTCGTCCCACTTCCAGCCGGCGCGGGAGGTGATCATGGCGGTGCCGTCCATCATCGCGTCGAAGACGCAGTCGAGGCCGCTGGCCGCCAGGCCCTCGTAGGCCGTGTACTCGCGGCCGTAGCGGCGGAACTCCAGGAACCTGGAGAGGTCCTTGGGCGACACGAAGCAGTGGTCGTGCAGCGAGATCACGAGGTTCTCCTCGAAGATCCGCTTCACGCGCTCCTCCTGCTCGGGCGTGGTCTCCGGCGCCTTGCTCGGCACGCGGCCGATCTGGGGCACGAGCTCGACCTGCGGCAGGTCCTCCGGGTCGAGGTACTGGAAGGCGCGGTAGCCGTCGTACTTCTTGGCCTGCATGTGTCTCCGTTCCGCGGCGCCGGCCGGCGCGGGTGCCGGCGCGGCCCGCAAAGGGGGCGATGGTCGTGGCCGGTCGCTCCGGCCTGGGACGCTTGGGAAGGAGGTCCTTCCCTGCGGTAGGGGAGGCGGGAGCCTGCCCCTGCGTTCGGCGGGGCGCCTAGCCCCGCGGGTCGAGCACGTCGCGCAGGGCGTTGCCCAGCACGTTGAAGGCGAGGACGGTGACGGCGATGAAGAGCCCGGGCCAGACGGCCAGTACGGGCGCGCGGAAGAGGTAGGCCTGAGCGTTCTGGAGCATGTTGCCCCAGGAGGCCAGGGGCGGCTGGATGCCGAGGCCGAGGTAGGAGAGGCCGGCCTCGGTGAGGATCGACCAGCCCACGCCGAGCGTGGCGAGGACGATCGCCTGCGGCATGACCTGCGGGAGGATGTGCATGAGCATCAGGCGCAGGTGCCCGCTGCCCAGCGCGCGCGAGGCCTCGACGAACTCGGACGACCTGAAGCGCTTGAACTCGGCGTGGACGCTCCTGGCCATCTGCGCCCAGAAGCCGAGCCCCACGGTGAAGACGATCATCGCCGGGTGGTTCCCGAAGCTCGTGACGATCACGAGGATCAGGAAGAACGTGGGGATGGCCATGAACGTGTCGACGACCCGCATCAGCACGGACTCGGTGCGCCCGCCGAAGTAGCCGGCGCTGCCGCCCACGGCGATGCCGATGAACAGGCCGACGAGCATCGAGAAGAGGCCCACCGACAGCGACACGCGGCCGCCGTGGACGATGCGGGCGAAGACGTCGCGGCCCAGCTCGTCGGTGCCGAGCCAGTGCTCGGCCGAGGGGGGCCTGAGGGTCTGCAGCGGGTTCGTGCGCGTGGGCGAGTGCGGCAGGAACGCCGGCCCGAACACCACGAGCAGCACGAGCAGGAGGAGCACGACGAAGGCGGCGACCCCGAGCGGCTGCCGGAGCATCCGCGCCAGGAAGCGGTGTCGCTGGCGCGGCGCGGCCCGGGGCGCGGCGGCGGTGACGACGGCGTCAGACATGGCGGATCCTCGGGTCGATGACCGCGTACAGCATGTCCACCACCAGGTTCACGACCACCACGACCAGCCCGGCGAGCATGGTCACGCCGAGGATCACGGGGTAGTCGCGGCCGTTCGCCGCCTCGATGGCCAGGCGTCCGATGCCGGCGTAGCCGAAGACGCTCTCGATGACGACGGAGCCGGAGAAGAGGACGGTCGTGATGAGGCCCAGCATGGCGGTGATGGGCACGAGCGCGTTGCGGAGCATGTGCTTGCGCATCACCTGGCCGTCGGGGACGCCCTTGGAGCGGGCGGTGCGCACGTAGTCGGTCCGCTTCGTCTCCAGGACGGCCGAGCGCGTGACGCGTATGACGTTCGGCATCAGCCCGAACGCCAGGACGCTGGCCGGCAGCACGAGGTGCCGGAGCCGGTCCACCAGGTCGCCGGCGCGGCCGATGGAGACGATGCCCGAGGCCGGCAGCCAGCGCAGCTCGACCGCGAAGACGATGATCGCGATGATGCCGAGCCAGAAGTTCGGCACCGACATGCCCAGCGTCGCCACGGTGCCCACGAGGTGGTCCGGCCAGCGGTTCGGGTTGAGCGCCGCGACGATGCCGAAGAGGACGCCGAAGCCGGCGGCCAGCACCAGGGCGGACAAGGCCAGCACGACGGTGGCGCCCAGGCGCTGGAGCAACAGCCTGGTCACCGGCAGGCCCTGGTTGATCGACGTGCCCAGGTCGCCCTGCACGGCGCCGGCCAGCCAGGTGACGTAGCGCTCGTGCACCGGCCTGTCGAGGCCGTAGAGCGCGTAGCGGGCGTTGCGTTCGGCGACGGTCGTCGACATGTCGACGAGCGAGGACGGCCCGCCGGGGGCGAGGTTGATGAGGAAGAAGGTCAGGAGCGAGACGAGGAACAGGACCACGAGGCCCTGAGCCAGCCGCCTCACCAAGTACTGCATCATCGGTCGGTGGCGACCTCCGTGGATCCCTCCGCCTGAGGGCTCAAGGGCGAAGCCTGCCCCCCGGCGTGTGCCGGGAGGCAGGCGGCTAAGGTCTTACTGGGCAGGCACGTACCAGTCGAACGAGTGCTGGAACGCGGCGCTGGCGGTGATCTCGGGGAAGCCCTGGAGACGCACGCTCTTCGCCGTCAGGATGTCGGGCCACCACAGGTAGAGGTAGGCCAGCTCCTCGGCGAGCAGGTCCTGCATGCGGCTGTAGGCGTCGATCTGCTCCTCGATGGTCAGCGCGGCGCGGCCCTCGTCCATGATCGCGTCGAGCTCCTCGTTGCAGTAGTTCGGGATGTTGTTGCCCGTCTGCGCGGCGGAGCACGAGAAGTACGGCGCCACGTCGGCGGTGGGCGGCATGCTCCACCAGGCCAGCGTCACCTCGTAGTTGCGGCCGAGGACGACGTCCTGGATGTACGCGTTCCACTCCATGACCTGGACGTCCACCTCGATGCCCACGTCCTGCCAGAACTGCTGGACGAGCAGGGTCGCCGGGACGAGGTCGCCGAACTGCCCGGTGGGCATGTAGAAGGAGAGGCGCTGACCGTCCTTCTGGCGCACGCCGTCGGCGCCGAGCGTCCAGCCGGCCTCGTCGAGGAGGGCGGCGGCGGCTTCGGGGTCGTACGGGAACTGGCGGACTTCGCCGTTGAACAGCGCGCCGAGCATCGGGGCCACGGGGCCGCTGGCGACCTCACCGTAGCCGTCGAGGATGGCCTGGATCATCGCCTCGCGATCGATGGCCATGACCATCGCCTGGCGGACGCGGACGTCGGCGAGGCGCTCGTCGTCGTGGTTCGGAGCGACGAAGAAGAACAGGTTCTGCGACTGGCGCAGCACCTCGAGGGCGCCGGTGGACTCGATGCCGCGGACGTTCTGCGGCGAGAGGCGCGTGACGACGTCGAGCTGGCCGGCCATCGCCTCCGCGACCTGAGTGTTCAGGTCGGGGATGATGCGGAAGACCATGCCGCCGAGCTTCGGCTCACCGGCCCAGTACAGCTCGTTCGGGACGAGGCGGACGTACGAGCCGGGCACGAACTCGGCGACCTTGTAGGGGCCGGTCGTCACGGGGACGCCCTTGTTGAACGAGGCGACCTGGAGAGGGTTCTCGGCCTCGCCCAGCACGTGCACGGGCACGATGCCCGCGAACGACGCCAGGTAGTAGGGCAGCGCCGAGAACGGCTCGTTCAGCACGAAGCGGACCGTGTGGTCGTCGATGACCTCGACGCGATCGATCGCGGAGAACTGCGAGGCGCTCTGGGCGCCGAGCTCGGGGTTCAGGACGACGTCGTTGAAGGTGAAGGCCACGTCGGCGGCGTCGAACGGGTCGCCGTCGGACCACACCACGCCCTCGCGGAGCTCGAAGACCCAGGCCAGACCGCCGTCCTCGGCGTACCAGTCGGTGGCCAGCATGGGGGAGGGCGTCAGGTCCTCGGGCGAGTAGCGGGTGAGCTGCTCGAAGAGGATCGTGTTGATGAGGTTCGACTCGATGACGGCGCCGGGCGACCACGGGTTCAGCGTGGGGTCGGCGTTGGTGGCGAGGTTCAGGACCACCGAGCGGTCCGGCTCCTGCGCGATGGCTCCCGCGGCGGTCAACGCCACGAGGAGCGCGACGAGGGGGCGCGTTAGGGTACGGCGGAACTTCATGGATAGACCTCCTAGAGCTTTCCCGCCAACGCCAGTCGCCGGCTGATCTCCTCGGCGGCGGCGCGAACGAGCTGTGCGAAGCGGGCGAGCTCCCCGTGGCCCACCCGGTACGACGGCCCCCCCACGCTGATGCCGCCGACGACCTCGCCGTCCTCCCCGAAGACGGCGGCGCCGACCCCCCTCGCGGCCGAGTCGAAGTCCTCGTCGGAGACCGCGTAGCCCTTGACCCTGATCTCCTCGAGCAGGGCCTCAAGGCGGGCGCGGTCGATGACGGTCTTGTCCGTGTAGCGCGGCAGGCCGTCCAGCGCCTCCAGGACGGCCCGGCGCTCGCGCTCCGGCAGGTGCGCGAGTATCGCCTTGGGCACGGCTCCGGCGTGCAGCGGGAACGAACGCCCCAGCACCGACACGAGCCTCACGCTCTGGGTGCTGTCGCGCTTGTCCACGCAAAGCGCACGGTCGGCCGTGCGCATGAACAGGTGCACGGTCTCGCCCGTCTCCTCCGATAGGCGGTCCATGAGCGGGGCCGCGACCTCCATCAGCGACGCCCCGGCGCTGCGCGTGGCGGCGAGCTTGAGCTCCGCCGCCGCGGGGCCGAGGGTGAAGCGGGCATCCGCCGTAGCGGTGAGGAAGCCGGCGGCCTCCAGCGTCTTCAGCGAGCGGTAGGCCTGGTTCTTCTCGAGGCCGAGCTTCGCCATCACGTCGGCCAGCCCGAAACGGTAGGGCGGCTCGGCGAACGACCGCAGTACCTGCAGCGTGCGCAGCGCGGAGGCGATGACGTACGGGCCGTTCTCGCGGGCTTCCGGTACGTCGGCACCTCGCTCTTCTCGGATGGTGAGCGCTTCTCGCATGACGATATGAGGCGACACTGTAAGCCGGTGTACGCCTGGTGTCAACGGTCTGTTCGCGGGTAGCTCCGTTGTGTTAAGGGGCCTTCGCGCCGTCGTTCCGCGACCGTGACCCGGGTCCGAAGGGGCGCCGGCGTCGCGCGGGCGCGGCCGCGCTCGCGGGGGTAGGCCCGCTCACGGCCCGGACCGGCCGCTACCTGCGTCCCGGTGTCGGCGGGTTACGGTCGCCTCGGGCCCCTGAGCGGGCCCGCCATCACCCGCCAGCGAGAGGTGCAAGTGAGCCAGTCCGTGAGTGATCTTCCCGTGCTCTACGTCGTCGTGGGCAGCGTCCGTCCCGGTCGCGTCGGCCTACCCATCGGGCGGTGGTTCGCCGACCAGGCCCGGCGCCACGGGGCGTTCGAGGTCCGCCTCGTCGACCTCGCCGAGGTGGACCTGCCCATCTACGACGAGCCGCGGCACCCGCGGCTCGGGCAGTACGAGCACGAACACACGAAGCGCTGGAGCGCGCTGGTGGACCAGGCCGACGCGTTCGTCTTCGTGACGCCCGAGTACAACCACTCCTACGGCGCGGCGCTGAAGAACGCGCTCGACTACCTGAACCGCGAGTGGCGCGACAAGCCGGCCGGCGTCCTCTCGTACGGCGGCGTCTCGGCGGGCACGCGGGCGCTGGTGGCCTTGCGGCCGGTGCTGGCGGTGCTGGGTATGCCCACCGTGCCGACCGCCGTGAACGTGCCGTTCGCGTCGCGGTCGCTCGACGAGGACGGCCGGTTCGTGCCCGCCGAGGCGACGGTGAAGGGCGCCCAGGCGATGCTGGACGAGCTGGCGCGGTGGACGGCGGCGATGATGACGCTGCGGCGGACCGCCGTGGCCGCGGACTGACAGGCCCCTCTCACTCGACCTCCACGCCCACCGCCGCGAGCAGCCCCAGGGCCTCGGGCAGCGACACGCGCATGCCGCGGAGGGCGTTGTCGAGCGGCGAGATCACGTAGCCACGGGCGCCGCGCAGGTCGGCTCCCGTGAGGTCGCAGCGTTGGAAGGTGCAACGCGTGAGGTCGGCGCCGGCGAACGACACCCCCTTCAGCTCGCAGCGCACGAACTCGGCCTCGGCCAGCCGGCAGCCGTCGAAGCTCCACGCGGTCAGGTCGAGCTGCCTGAAGCTCGCGAACGACAGGTCGCAGTCCTTCAGCTTCGCTTCCGGGAGGATCGGGTAGCGCCGCAGGGAGCCGAACCTCACGCCGGTGAGGCGGCAGGTGTCGAGCTCCACCGACTGCAGGACGGCGTCGGTGAGGTCGACCATGGCCAGCTCGCAGCGCTCGAAGCGGCACTCGGCGAGCTGGCTACCCGCGAGCGACGCCTCGGTGAGGTCGCAGTCGACCAGCTCGCAGCCCACCAGGACCGCTCCGGCCAGGTCGACGTCGTCGGGCCGCAGGCCGACGAAGCGCTCGTCGGTGAAGCGGCGCGGCTCCACCGGGTCGGTGCTGGGCATGGCCGCAGGCTACAGCGGCGGCCTCAGGCGGGGCGCCTGGCGCGGCGGCCGCAGTCGACGAAACGGGCGGTGAGCTCGGCGGAGAACGCGTTCGCGGACGTGCGCTGGGCGACGGGCGTGAGGAGGCGGACGTCCGGCAGCTCGACGAGGACCGGTAGGCCCTCCTGGCTCGGGCGCCGCGAGCGGACCCGCACCAGCCAGGGGTCCGACACGTACTCGCCGTCGTCAAGGAACCTGACGCCCAGGAGCAGGAGGCACGCCGAGAGGTTCGTGACCTCCACCGTGGCGCTGACGCGGTCGGCGTCCGGGGTAGGGCGGGCCGTCAGGCGGACGTGGCCGACCGTGAGGGCGTAGCGGCCCGGTGCGGCGTCGGTGTCGGCGTTCAGGGCCGACTCGAAGCTGGCCTCGGGCCACACCTGGGCCGTGAACAGGACCGCCGAGAGGCCCTCCGTGCGCCGCGGGCGCGCGACGGCCGCGGCGAGGACGTCGCCGCAGTCGGTGTCGGCGACGTCCTGTAGGGGTGGCGCGGCGACCGGCTGGGGCAGTGCCAGGCACCGGCCGTCGCCGTCCGTGCGGGCGTGGGCGGTGGAGGGGCTGGAGAGAGTCAGCACCAGGGCCGCGAGGAGCGGCAGACGGGAACCGAGGTCGCTGGCCCGTCCCGCGAGGCCACGCGCGCTGTGAGCGGGACGGCGCCGCCCCGGTGCTCCTGGCCCAGGGCGAGCCGCGGCCGGCCGGTGCGCACGCTCCGACCGCGACCGGCCGACGCCGGCTTCGTTCCGCCGTTTCGCTGTCCCGCTGCCGTTCATCAGATCGGCCGCCCGCCTCCACGACCGTGCCCCGATTAGGTGTCCGGATGGTAGGGCGCGAGGGGCGCCGGCGAGGTGGCGCGGTTGACTCAGGCGGGAAGGCGCGGTCCTCCGCCCAGGCGGGGCGCTCAGTGGAGCGCTCGCGCGCTCGGAGACGGTCGCCTCAGGCGCGGCTCAGGGCTCGGGCCGCGGGCCATCCTCGCCAGGCGCTCCCTCGAGGCCCCGCGACGCGGCCGCCAGCAGCCAGGCGAACGACACCACCGACAGGCCGGTCACCACCCACGCGGCCACGGTGGAGAGCTGCGCGACGAGCAGGTGGACGAGCGGCACCTCGACCACCGCCAAGCCGGCGACCGCGTAGAGCACCACGCGGCGGTGGGGCGGTCGGGTCTCCATGTAGGCCAGCACATCCAGCGGGGGCGCCCTCTCTCAAGGGACCTTAGTCCTCTGCGGCGCCGGACGTTGCCGGCGCGGCGCGGCCGGGGTAGCATGGCATTACCCCACCCCCGGTGGGGTAGGGAGCGTGAGGCGGTGGAGCGAGCAGAAGGGGTGAACCGGGACGGAGAGGGGCTGGAGAGCGCGGACGGGCACCACCACGCCGCCGACGACCACGCCACCCGCGACCACGTCGCGGACGACCACGCCGCCCACGACCACGCCGGGCACGACCGCGGGGGCCATGACGACCACCCCGGCCACGACCCCGAGACGTTCAGGCGTCGCTTCTGGGTGAGCCTGGTCCTGACGCTGCCCGTGCTCTACCTGAGCGAGCACGTCCAAGCCTGGCTGGGCTACCGGGCGGTATCGTTCCCCGACAGCGACTGGGCGAACCCCGTGCTCGGCACGGTCCTGTTCGTCTACGGCGGCGGGGTCTTCCTGCTGGGGGCGCGCCACGAGTTGGCGGCGCGGCGGCCGGGGATGATGACGCTCGTCAGCCTCTCGGTCTCGGTGGCCTACCTCTACAGCATGGCGGTGGCGTCGGGCGCGCCGGGGACGCCGTTCTTCTGGGAGCTCGCCACCTTGGTGACGGTCATGCTGCTCGGCCACTGGCTGGAGTCGGCGAGCGTGCAGGGCGCCTCACGGGCCCTCGAGGAGCTCTCGCGGCTGCTGCCGGCGGTCGCCCACAGGCTGACCGGTGCGGGGGCCACCGAGGACGTGACGGTCGCGGAGCTGCGTCGCGGCGACCGTGTGCTGGTGCGGCCCGGTGAGCAGGTCCCGGCCGACGGGGAGGTCGTCGAGGGCGCGAGCAGCGTGGACGAGTCGTTCCTCACGGGCGAGTCGCGACCGGTGCGCAAGGCCCCCGGAGACGAGGTCGCCGCCGCCAGCGTCAACGGCGAGGGCGCGCTGACCGTGACGGTCACGCGCGTCGGTGACGAGACGACCCTCAGCCAGGTGAGGCGGCTCGTGGAGGAGGCGCGGTACTCCCGAGGGCGCTTCCAGGTCCTGGCCGACAGGGCGGCGGAGCTGCTCTTCTACGTCGCGCTGGCGGCTGGGGCGGTCACGTTCCTGGTCTGGGTGGTCGCCGGCGGCCTGCAGGCCGCGGTGACCCGCACGGTCTCGGTGCTGGTCATCGCCTGCCCGCACGCGCTGGGGCTGGCGGTCCCCCTGGTGGTCGTGAACGCCACGGCTTCGAGCGCGCGCCACGGCATCCTGGTGCGCCACCGCGAGGCGTTCGAACGGGCCCGCGACGTCGCGGTCGTGGCCTTCGACAAGACCGGCACGCTCACCGAGGGCGCCTTCGGCGTCCGTGAGGTGCGGTCCGAAGGCGTGGACGAGGAGGTCGCGCTGCGCGTCGCCGCCGCCCTGGAGTCTCGCAGCGAGCACCCGCTGGCCGCGGCCGTCGTGGCGGCGGCCGCGGAGAGAGGCGTGGCCGGCGCCGCCGTGGAGGGCTTCGAGGTCGTGGCCGGACAGGGCGTGAGCGGCACCGTGGACGGTAGGCGCTACGCGGTCGGCCGCCCCGAGTGGGCGGGCGAGCTGGGTCGCGAGCTGCCGGCGGCGCTGCTGGGAGCCGTCGAGGAGGTCGAGGCGCGCGGCGAGAGCGCGGTGGTCCTGATGGACGAGCGCCGCGTCGTGGCCGTCCTCGGCCTGGCGGACAGGGTCAGGGCGGGCTCGCGGCCAGCGGTGACCGCGCTGCGGGACGCCGGCGTGCAGGTGGTGATGATCACGGGCGACTCGGAGGCCGTGGCGCGCAGCGTCGCCGCCCAGCTCGGCATCGAGCGGTTCCACGCCCGCGTGCTGCCGGGCGAGAAGGCGGCGCTGGTGCGGCGGTTGCGGTCGGAGGGGCCGGTGGCGTTCGTGGGCGACGGCATCAACGACGCCCCGGCGCTCCTGGCCGCCGACCTAGGCGTGGCCATCGGCGCCGGGACGAACGTGGCGATGGAGAGCGCGGACGTCGTGCTGGTGGAGGACGACCCTATGGACGTGGTCACGGCCCTCCGACTCTCCCGGGCGGCCTACGGCAAGATGCGCCAGAACCTCGCTTGGGCCACCGGCTACAACGCCGTGGCGATCCCGCTGGCGGCCGGGGTGCTCTCCGGGGTCGGCGTGGTCCTCTCGCCGGCCGTCGGGGCCCTGCTGATGAGCCTGTCGACCGTGGTGGTCGCCTTGAACGCCATGACCCTCAGACGGGTCGGCCCACGGTCAGAGGCCGGCTCGTAGGACCTCCTCGACCTGCGGCGTGATGTCGTTCCCGGGCGCCGCCCACACCACCAGGCCGCTGTCGCGCGCCACGTTCGCGTCCAGCACGATGCCGACGCCCAACTGGGCGGCGACCTGGGCGATGGCCGCGTTGACGGCGGCGATCGCCGGCTCGGCCAGCGCCTGGAGGTCCTGGTCGTAGCGCGCCTGCAGCGCCTGCAGGGTCTGGATGCTCACCTGGAGCCGCTCCTGCTCCTCGGGTGTCAGCGCCTGGCCCGCCTGCTGCCGAGCCTGCAGCTCCTGTACGGTGGCGGCCACCTGGCTGATCTCGGTCCTGGCCTGCTCGCGCGTCTCGACCAGACGCTGGTAGGTGGGGTGGAGCGTGAGCAGGTACTGGCTGTCCACGTAGGCGACCGTGGGCAGCGGCTGGGCGAAGGCGGCGGCGGCCAGCGCGGCCGCCATGACGAACAGCGGTACGGCGACTCTTCTCATGCCGCCAAGTATCGCGCGGCGCCGGCCCCGACCCCTTCATCTTCCCTTCGTGGGTGGGCAGGGGCCGCGACCGGCCGGCCGCTTGGGCCGACGCTCCGGTCCGGCGACCGGCGCTGTGGGCGACCCGTCGTGCATCGGGTGGGCATGAAGGCCGTGCAGGTTGACCGCGCAGGTGCGTGTATATACACTTACCCCACCCGAGGGGCGCAGGAGGAGAGCACGTGAGCGATACCGCCGTGGATGCCCGTCCGTTGCCGCCGATCGTGTCGCTGGAGGAGTGGCGGGAGGCGCGAGCCGAGCTGCTCGTCGAGGAGAAGGAGCACATGCGCCGCGGTGACGCCCTGGCGGCGAAGCGCCGCCGGCTGCCCATGGTGGCCGTAGAGCGCGAGTACGTGCTGCGCGGCCCGGAGGGCGAGGTCAAGCTGGTCGACCTCTTCCGCGGCCGGAGCCAGCTGATCGTCTACCACTTCATGTTCCACCCCGACTGGGACGAGGGGTGCGACGGCTGCTCGTGGTTCGTGGACGGCGTGGCCGACCTGCGCCACCTGGCCGCTCGCGACGTAGCGTTCGCGCTCGTCTCGCGCGCTCCGCTGCCCAAGCTCGACGCTTACAAGCGCCGCATGGGCTGGGACGTCCCCTGGTACTCGTCGCACGACACCACCTTCAACTGGGACTTCCAGGCCACCGTCGGCGACAGCGAGCACCACAGGCTGTCGGTCTTCCTGCGAGACGGCGACGCGGTGTACCTCACGTACCAGACCGGGGACCGCGGGACCGAGGCGCTGGGCACGACGTTCAGCCTGCTCGACCTCACCCCCTACGGCAGGCAGGAGCGCTGGGAGGACTCGCCGCTCGGCTGGCCGCAGGGCGACCCGTACGTGTGGTGGCGGCGGCACGACGAGTACGACACCGGGGTGCCCGCCCCCTCCGCCTCGCGCTAGAGTCGCGGCGGGTGGAGGGCACCATGCACTTCCTGCTGTTCTACTACCTGACCGACGACTACCTGGAACGCCGCCCCATGTTCCGCGCCGAGCACCTGGGGCTGGCGAAGGAGGCCGTGGCGCGCGGCGAGCTGGTGTTGGCCGGAGCGCTGGCAGAGCCTGCCGACATGGCGGTGCTGCTGTTCCAGGGCGACTCGCCCGCCGTGGCGGAGCGCTTCGCCGAGGCCGACCCCTACGTGAAGAACGGTCTGGTGAAGCGCTGGGAGGTGCGCCGCTGGACGACGGTGGTGGGGGAGGGGGCCGCGCACCCCGTCTGACGCCGGGAGCGCCGGGCGCCCGCCGCGGTCCCCGGCGCCTCGCCTTCGGCAGAGGGCCGTCAGCCGCCGCCCAGGGCCAACCAGGTCACGCCCAGCGCCAGCGACAGCAGGGTGACGGGCACGCCCGCTCGCAGGTACGTCCAGAAGCCGAGCTCCACCCCGAGGCGCCTGCCGCCCTCGGCGACGATCAGGTTGGCCACCGACGCCACCAGCGTCAGGTTGCCGGCCAGCGTGCTGGCCATCGCCAGCGTGAGGGCCAAGGCGTCGGTGCCCGCCCACGCTGCCCCCGTCGCCACGGCGCCGAAACCCGTGGCCGGCAGCAGCATCAGCACGGCCGGCACGTTGCTCACCACAGTCGAGAGAGCCGTCGCCACCAGGGCCGTCACGCCCACCACGGGGAGGGGCCCGCCCTCGGTGGGCAGCCAGGCGAGCAGCCACCGCTGGGGGAGGCCGGTGTCGGCCATCGCGCCCACGACCGCGAACAGGGCGGCGAAGAGCACGATGAGCCCGTAGTCGACCTTGCGCAAGAGCGGCACCGAACGCCGGCCGGAGGCGAGGAGCGCCGCGGCACCGGCCGTCACGGCTGCTAGCGCCACGTTGGCGCCGAGCGCGAAGGCGACGAGCAGGCCGGCGGCGGCCGCGCCGGAGAGCAGGAGCGCACCGGTCCTCACGGCCGGGAGCTCGTCGACCTGACGGCCTGCCGGCGGCGGGGCGGCGGCCAGGTCGCGCCAGTGCAGGAGGAGCACGACGAGGAACACGACCGCGAGGGAAGCCAACGCCACGGGCGCCAGGCGCGCCGCGAAGCGCACGTAGTCGATGTCGGCGGCCACCGCCACGAGCACGTTCTGGGGGTTGCCCGTCACCGTGGCCACGCTGCCCGCGTTCACGGCCAGCGCCAGTGCGAGGAGGTAGGGCACCGGCGGCAGGCCCAGGCGCCGCGCCGCCCGCACGACCAGGGGCGTCAGCATGATCGCCACGGTGTCGTTCAGGAACAACGCCGACAGCGCGCCCGCGCAGAAGACCAGCAGGGCGAGCAGGCGGCGCGGGCCCAAGGCGCCGCGGGTCACCAGAGCTGTCACGAGGCGGAACGCCCCCGCCTCGGCGAGGGCAGCGTTCACGGCCATGAGGCCGAACAGCAGGACGAGCACCTCGCCGTTCACGTGCTCCAGAGCGCGCTCCAGCGTGACGGCGCCGGTGAGGACCATCGCCACCGCGCCCGCGAGCGCCAGCACGGCGCGGCTGAGGCTCACCCCCGGCAGGCGGCCGAACGCCACGGCGAGGAGCGTCACCAGGCCGATGGCCATGGTGATCCCTGGGCTGGCGCTGCCGGCGTCCGTTGGCATGGCGGGGTGCTACCGCCCGCGAAGTTAGCACGCCCACGCGCCCGCGGCGGCGCGTCGCGGGGCTCGCCCCGTCCGTTCGAGCCCCTGCCAGGGGGGTCGCGTAGGGGCCCCCGAGGCCCGGTCGGGGGCCGCCGGAGGGGGAGCGCCCGCCACGTACGCCACATCGAACGCTAATCGCCCGTACCCATCCTTGGTGCACCAGCCCACCGCGGCGCCGCGCAGCGCCGCCTCCTCGAGCCGCGTGACCCCGGGAGGTCCGCATGCCACCGGAGCCCCCACGACCGACGACGCTCACCGAGCTGGCGTCGGTCGTGCGACCGGAGGGGCCGGGCGCGGCGCTGATCGCCGACCTGTGGTGGGTGATGTTCTGGATCGCCGCGGCGGTGTGCGCGGCGGTCCTCGCGCTGCTGCTGATCGGCGTCTTCAAGGGCCGCACCGCGGGCGCCAGGTTCGCACCACGCGCCCCGCTGCCGCGCCCGCCGGGCGAGGGCGACGCCG
>CAZGXF010000052.1:0-16843 GCA_964529575.1 uncultured bacterium | reverse complement strand
ACGAACGCCAGCAGCTCCTCGTCCCAGGCGGCGCGGTCGTCCCAGGGCATGGCGCCGCGGTTGTACGGGTCGTGGCCCCCGCGCAGGCCGATCTCGTCGCCGTAGTACAGGCACGGCGCGCCCGGCGACGCGAACAGCAGCAGCAGCGCCTGGCGGATCGCGACCTCGTCGCCGCGCAGCACGGTGGCCAGGCGCGGGGTGTCGTGCGAGCCCAGCAGGTTGAGCTGGCCGAACGCCGTCTCGCCCGCGTAGACCTTGAGGAGCTCGTCCATGCGCGCGGCGAAGGCCTCCGGCGCCAGGGGCTCGATGCGCCCCAGTCCGCTCTTGGCGGCCTCGGCGCGGTCGACGCTGCGGCCCACGAGGCCGAAGACGGCCCGGGCGAACGGGTAGTTCATGACGCCGTGGAACATGTCGCCCTGCAGCCAGCGCTCGGCCAGCTCCCAGATCTCGCCGACGATGTAGGCGTCGGGCCTCACGGCCACGCAGCGGCGCCTGAACTCGCGCCAGAACTCGTCGTCGTCGATCTCCGAGGGCACGTCGAGCCGCCAGCCGTCGGCGCCGAAGCGCAACCAGCGCTCGCCGACGTCGAAGAGGAACTCCCTGACCATGGGGTTCGCGGTGTTCAGCTTGGGCAGGGCGGGCAAGCCCCACCACGCCTCGTAGCCGATCTCGCCGCCGCCGTAGGCGTTCAGTGGGTGACGCTTCACGTGGAACCAGTCCACGTACGGGCTCTTCTCGCCGTTCTCCAGCACGTCGTTGAACTGCAGGAAGCCGCGGCTGGCGTGGTTGAACACGCCGTCGAGGACCACGCGCATGCCGCGCTCGTGGGCGGCCGCGATGAGCTCGGCCAGCGCCGCGTCGCCCCCGAGGAGCGGGTCCACCTTGTGGTAGTCGTGCGTGTGGTAGCGGTGGTTCGAGGCCGAGGCGAAGACCGGGTTCAGGTACAGCGCGTTGACGCCCAGGGCCTCCAGGTGGTCCAGGCGCTCGACGACGCCCAGCAGGTCGCCGCCCTTGTAGCCGTGCACCGTGGGCGGCGAGCCCCACGGCTCGAGGTTCGACGGCTTGGGGACCCTGTCGGAGCGCGCGAAGCGGTCCGGGAAGACCTGGTAGAAGACGGCGTCCTTGACCCAGTCGGGGACGGTCGGCGTCACGACTGCGGGCGCAGCAGCGGGAACAGGATCACGTCCCTGATGCTGGGCACGTCGGCCAGCAGCATCGCCAGCCTGTCGATCCCGAGCCCGAGGCCGCCGGTGGGCGGCATGCCGTACTCCAGCGCCGTCAGGAAGTCCTCGTCCAGGCGCTGCGCCTCCTCGTCGCCCGCGGCCCTGAGCTGCTCCTGCAGCTCGAAGCGCCGGCGCTGGTCGAGGGGGTCGTTCAGCTCGCTGAACGCGTTGCCCAGCTCC
Source organism: uncultured bacterium (assembly GCA_964529575.1). Classification (GTDB taxonomy): domain Bacteria; phylum Deinococcota; class Deinococci; order Deinococcales; family Trueperaceae; genus DASRWD01. Next base: position 15,440 of record CAZGXF010000052.1, on the reverse strand, counting down.
ATGCCCACGGCGACGGGCTCGAAGCGCTCCACCAGGCCGGGGCGCGAGCGGTGACGCTTGGCCAGCGGGCTGATCACCTCGGGGTGGTCCATCACGAAGACCGGCCCCACGAGGTTCGGCTCGACGTAGACGTCGTAGAGCTTCGCCAGGACCTGCCCGAACGGCCGCTCGGCCAGCGGCGGCTCGCCGCCAGCGCCCGGCTCGGGGAAGCGCTCGCGCGCCCAGGCGCGCAGGCGCTCCTCGTCCAGGACGTCGAAGTCGAGGCCGGCGCGGGCGGCCAGCTCGCCGGTGTAGTCGACGCGCGGCCACGGCGGCGTGAAGTCGAGCTCCTTGCCCTGGTAGACGAGCCTCGTGCTGCCGGTCAGGTCGCGCACCAGGTTCGAGTAGAGGTCCTCCACGAGCGCCAGGACGTCGAGGTAGTCGCGGCCGGCCCAGTAGAGCTCCAGCATCGTGTACTCGGGGTTGTGCTTGAAGCTGATCCCCTCGTTGCGGAAGTTCCTGCCGATCTCGTACACGGCCTCGAACCCGCCCACGATCAGCCGCTTGAGGTAGAGCTCCAGCGAGATGCGCAGGTAGAAGTCGTGGTCCAGCGCGTTGTGGTGCGTGACGAACGGCCGCGCCTCGGCGCCGCCCGGCTGGGCCTGCAGCACCGGCGTCTCGACCTCGATGAAGCCCCTCTCGTCGAGGTAGCGCCGGATGTAGGCGATCGCCCCGGCGCGGAGCTCGAAGGCCCGGCGCGCCTCCGGGTTCATGATCGTGTCCAGGTAGCGCTGCCGGTAGCGCAGCTCCTTGTCCTGGAGCCCGTGGTGCTTGCTGGGCAGGGGCCTCAGGGCCTTCGCGAGCAGGCGGTACGAGGCGGCGTCCACGGTCAGCTCGCCGGTCTTCGTGGCGTAGACCTGGCCGGTGACCTCGAGCCAGTCGCCTAGGTCGAGCTTCTTCAGGGCGTTGTAGTCGTCGAGCCGCGACCTCTCGAAGGAGACCTGGACGCGGCCGCTCTGGTCCTGCAGCGTGGCGAACGTCAGCTTGCCCAGCATGCGCAGGAGCATCACGCGACCCGCGACGGTGACGTCCTCGCCCTCGACGCGGTCGCCGGGTCGTAGGTCCGGATGCCGCTCCTTGAGCTGCGCGGCGGTGTGCGTGCGCTCGAACGAGTACGCGTACGGCTCGATGCCGCGCTCGACCAGCGCCTGCAGGTTGCGCAGGCGCTGGTCGCGTTGGTCGGTGGGGTTATCCATGCCGCGCCAGCTTAGCCGCCTGGCGCGGTGACGCTCACGCGATCTCCTTGACCACGTAGCGCGCGACCCGATCGCCGATGACCACCTCGAACTCGTCGCCCACGCCGCGGCCCTTCAGAGCCTTGCCGAGGGGCGACTCGTCGGAGACCTTGGGGATGTCGCCGTCGAGCACGCCGGCCTCCACGGGCGAGACGAGCTGGACGGAGAACTCCTCCTGCCTCTTGCCCGCCTCGGCGAGCTTCACGACGGAGCCCAGGTCCACGACGTCGGAGGCCTGGTCCTCGATGATCACCGCCCGGCCGAGCTGGTCCTCGAGGTCGTCGATGCGCTGCTCGATGCGGGCCTTCTCGGTCTTGGCGTCCTCCAGGCCGGAGTCGTCGTAGTCGTCGGACGAGCCGGTCAGCTCCTGCAGGATGCGGGTGGCCTCCTCGAGACGCTCCCGCTCCTGTTCCAGCAGCGCCTGCAGGCGCTCGTATCCCTCTTGAGTGACGCGCACTCTCATCGCCATATCTGACCTCCGGAGTTCTTCTCGGCCCCGTTAGGAAGCGGCTTGCCCCGGGAGGGACAAGCCGTGTGGTACCCCAACTGTGAGGCAGATGATACTCCACCCCGTCGCGGCGGGCACCTAGCCATGCGACGAGCGGAGACACGGGGCGCGCCGGGCAGGACAGCGCGGCTGGATGGGCCTTTTCGCTCACCAGCGCCCCCGCCGACCGATTTAGACTCGCCTCCATGACGTTCCGCGCCGCGGCCCTGCTCACCCTCGTCACCTGCCTGCTCGCGGCGGCCGCCGCGCTCCACGGCCAGCGGGGCGACACCCCCGAAGACCCGCGGATCGTCGCCGTGGCCCTGAACCCGCTCGAGGACCCCCGCCTGGCGCCCTACCTGGCGCTGCGCGAGGCCGCCTCCCAGCGGGACCTCACCAGGCTGGAGGAGCTAGCCTTCGCCTCGGACGCCTACAGCTCCTACCTCGCGGCCATGGAGCTGGCCCGCGCCGACACCGCCCCCGCCCTCGTGCGCGCCAGGGCGCTGGCCCGGGCGCTGGAGCTGCGCGTCCAGGACCCCTTGCGGCGCGCCGAGGAACGCGCGCTGCGCCTGGAGCTGGGCGAGCTGTGGGAGCAGGCCGGAGACAGGGACGCGGCGTTCGCCGCGTACAGAGCCGCCCTGCCCATGGGCCGCGCCATCGAGGGCGCCGAGCGCACCGCGCCCGACCGCTACCGCCTGGCCGCCGCTTTCCAAGGCGCCGGCATGCACACCAGGGCGCTCGAGGCGCTGTCCGGCCTGGCGGCGCCGTCCATCGAGGCGCCGTCCCTGCGCGCCCTGGGCCGCTACCAGGAGGCTCTGGACGCCTACCGCCGCTGGCTCGCCGAGGTGCCGGGCGACGCGACCGCCCGCTCCGGTGAGGCGTGGTGCCTCTACTACCTGGGCCGCGATGCCGAGGCCCGCGCGGCGTTCGAGGCGCTGGGCTCGGAGGGCCTCTACGGCCTGGGCCTGCTGGCGAACCGCGCCGGCGAGGTGACGCGCGCCGTCGAGCTGTTCGCCGCCAGCGGCCGTGCCGACGCGATCTGGCTCGCCACCGGCATCCTCGAGGCCCGCGACCGCTACGCCGAGGCTCTGCCCCTCTACCTGCGCCTGGCCGAGGGCTCGAGCGTCTACGCCGACGACGCCGCCTACCGCGCCTACGTGCTCGCCGAGCGCCTGGGCGACGCCGCGGCACGCGCCCGCGCCCGCGACCTCATGCCGCACGGCTCGTTCTTCGCGCTGGTGCTGGGCGACCCGCCCTCGGTGCCGGACCCGGCCACCGCCGACGTGCTGGCCGCCGTCCAGGAGGGCGGCGAGATGGCGCTGGCCGCCGCGCCGAGCGCCGCGGCCGAGGCGCTGGACCTGGCGTTCGCGTTGGCCGCCGTGAACGACCGCGAGGCCGCGGTGGGCGAGCTGCTGTTCGCCCTGCGCTCGGCCGAGGCGGCGGGCGACGCGGCCGCGGTCCTGGACATCGCCGAGGCGCTGCAGAGCCTGGACGAGTACCGGCAGAGCTCGCGGGCCGGCCGCGAGCTGCTGGCGGCGGGGGTGCAGGACATCAGGGCCTGGCGCCTGGCCTACCCGCCCGCCTGGCCCGAGACGGTGCTGGCGGCGGCGCGGCAGGCGGGCGTGGAGCCGGCGCTGGTCTGGGCCGTGATGCGCCAGGAGTCGGCGTACAGCGAGGTGGCGGTGTCCGTCGCGAACGCGCAGGGCCTGATGCAGGTGGTCCCGACCACGTGGGACTGGATCGCCGAGATGCGCAAGGAGACGCCGCGCGACCCGTTCGACGTGCGCGCGAACATCGAGTACGGCGCCACCTACCTGGGGTGGCTGATGAACTACTGGGACGGCGACGTCGAGCTCGTCATCGCCTCGTACAACGGGGGCCAGGGCTACGTGCGCCGCGTCTTCACCGCCGACTACGTCGCTGGCGACAAGGACGAGTTCTACCGCGAGATCGACAGGAGCGAGACGCGCGAGTACCTGCAGCGCGTCTACGAGAACCTGGCCGTCTACCGCACGCTCTACCCGGACCTGGCCGCCGGCGCCACGTCCGCCGACGCGGCGCCCTAGACGCCCCTCGGCCGCCCTGCGACGGGGTGGAGGGCACCGGTCACGGCCGCCCCCGGGGCAACAAGCGGCGCTCCCGCGGCCGGCGGAGCCCTCAGCTGCCGAACCCGGTCCGCTCCAGCAGGTCGAGCGCGCGCTCGATCACGCCGCGCAGCCACACGTCCTGCGGGGCGCGGCCCTCGTCGAGGACCGCGGTGTCGCCGCGGCCCACCCAGCGCCAGTCGTCGTGCTTGTCGGCCTCGAGCACCGGCCCCGCCAGGTCGCCGGTGACGGTCACGACGACGTCCACCTCGCGGCGGGCGACCCCGTTCGCCTCCCAGTCGATCAGCTCGACCACGGGACCCAGGGTCGCCAGCTCCCAGCCGGTCTCCTCGTGCAGCTCGCGGCGCAGGGCGGTCAGCGCGTCCTCCCCCGGCTCGGCGTGGCCGCCCACCATGTCCCAGGCGCCGGGGAACAGCTCGCGGCTCGGCGAGCGGCGCTGCACGAACACGCGTCCGCCCCCGTCGGTGACGATGGCGCCCACCACCAGCTGCCTGCCGTCGCGCGCGGCGGCCTGCGAGAACGCCAGCAGCGCGCCCGCTGCGGGGACCTCGCCCACCACCAGGCCCTGGCCGTCCGGGGCGCCGGACAGCGTGACCTCCTGACCCTCGCCTGTCATGCCGGCGAGGTTACGACACGAGGCGGGTCGCCACGGTCCGTACCGGCGACGCGCGCTCGGTGGGCTACGCCAGGGGCGCGGCCTCGCGGCGCCCCGCACCCTGACCCTTCTGCGCGCGTCGCCGCCGCCACGAGAACAACGCCCGAGCGCCGAGCAGCAGGGCGAACACGCCGGCGAACACCAGCGGCTCGGCCTGGAGCGTCTTCTTCCCCCACACGAAGTGCAGCGATACCAGCCCGGCGGCCACGTAGACGAGCCGGTGCAGCGTCGTCCACCGCCTCCCCAGGCGCCTGATCCACCCGTTCGTGGAGGTGACGGCCAGCACCAGGAGGATCAGCCAGGCGGCGAAGCCTATCGTCATGAACGGGCGCTCGAGCACGTCCTCGACGAGGTGGGAGAGGTCGAGGCCGAGGTCCAGGAAGGCGTAGACGCCCAGGTGCAGCGAGGCGTACACGAAGGCGCCCAGCCCGAGCTGGCGCCGGTACCGCACCAGCCAATGCCAGCCGGTGAGGCGACGGACCGGCGTCACCGCCAAGGTGAGGACGAGGTGGAGGATCGCCCACCAGCCGGTCCTGTTCGTGAGGGTCTCGATGGGGTTCACGCCCAGCCGGTCGGTGAACGTGTGGACCAGCGTCACGACCGCCGGCGCCAGCGAGAGCCCCCACAACGCCAGGTGGCTGACGCGACGCCACCGCTTGGCCCTCTCCCGCCCGCCGGCCCGCTGGGCGGCGGCGCCGGCGGGCATCAGAAGTCGCGCACCAGGTCCATGCCGGCGTACAGGTCCTCGACCAGCTCGCCGTAGCCGTTGAACATGAGCGTGTCGCGGCGGCGGAACTCGCCGATGCGCCTCTCGGTGCGCTGGCTCCAGCGCGGGTGGTCGACGTTCGGGTTGACGTTCGCGTAGAAGCCGTACTCGTGCGGCGCCACCACGTTCCAGGTGTTCTGCGGCTGCTCCGCCGTGAACCCGATCTTCACCACCGACTTGATGCTCTTGAAGCCGTACTTCCACGGCACGACCAAGCGGATGGGCGCCCCGTTGGCGTTCTTCAGCGGCTTGTCGTAGATGCCGGTGGCCATGAAGGTGAGCGGGTTCATGGCCTCGTCCAGCCTCAGCCCCTCCACGTACGGGAACGGCAGCAGGTTGCGCCGCTGGCCGGGCATCTGCTCGGGCCGGTAGACCGCCTCGAACCTCACGAACCGCGCCTCCGGCTTGGGCACCAGCAGGGTGACGAGGTCGCGCAGCATGAAGCCGTTCCAGGGGATCACCATGGACCACGCCTCGACGCAGCGCAGCCTGTAGACGCGCCGCTCGACCTCGAACTGGCCCACGATCTCCTCGAGGGAGAACGTACCCGTGTTCTCCGCCAGCCCCTCGACGGCGATCGACCACGGCTCGGTGACGAAGTCGCCGCTGAGGCGCGAGGGGTCCGCCTTGTCGTAGCCGAACTCGTAGAAGTTGTTGTAGGTCGTTATCGCCTCGTAGTCGGTCGGCGTCTCGTCGGTGTCGCCGAGGCCCAGGAGCTCGTCCACCGCGTCGCCCGCCCCCTGTCCGAGCGCGGCGGTCGCCACCGTGCCCACGGCCACGGCCGCGGCGGCGCGCATGAACGTCCTGCGGCTCAGGTAGAGCTCCTCGGGCGTGATCTCGCTCTCGGGGACCTTGAGCAGGCGGTTGAGGGTCGACACGGCCTGTCCTCCTAGGCTGGCGGTGTCGAGCAGTGTAGAGCGCGGCCCCGCCCGCCGTCGCCCGTGTGGGAACGTGGGGCGGGCACCCTCTAGCCCCGCTCCGCCGCGCCGTCGTCCCAGCGACGGGCGTAGCCCGCCGTCACGCGGTCCATGACCACCGCCAGCAGCACGATCGCCAGCCCCGCTTCGAGGCCCAGACCGACGTCGCCGCGCTGCAGGCCGCGCAGCACCACCTGACCCAGGCCGCGCGCTCCGATCATCGAGGTCAGCACCACCATCGAGAGCGCCAGCATGATCGTCTGGTTCACGCCGGCGGCCAGCGTGGGCAGCGCCAGCGGCAGCCTGACGTAGCGCAGCACCTGCAGCTCGCTCGCGCCGGCGGTCTCGGCCGCCTCGATCAGCGACCTGTCCACCGAGCGCAGGCCGAGGTCGGTGAGGCGGATCACCGGCGGCACGGCGTAGACGAACGTGGCGAACAGCGCCGAGACGTTGCCGAGGCCGAAGAACATCACCACCGGCACCAGGTAGACGAAGCTGGGCAGCGTCTGCATGAGGTCGAGCACCGGCCGCAGCACGGCCTTGAAGCGGGCGCTGCGGCTCATCAGCACGCCCAGGGGCACGCCCACCAGCACGCACAGCGCCGTGGCCAGGGCCATCAGCGCCAGGGTCGTGACGGTCTCGGGCCACAGACCGAACGACCCCACGAGGACGAGGCCCACGACCACGAACGCGCCGGCGAGCGGCCGCCGCGTGGCGTTCCAGACGAGCGCCGCGAGCGCCACGGTGACGAGCCACCAGGGCACGGCCAGCAGCGCGCGCTCGAGGCCGCCCAGCAGGTACAGGAGCGCGTCCGAGACGCCGGCGAACGCCGCGGAGTAGTCGTCGACGAGCCTGTTTACGAAGGCGTTCGTCCACTCCCGCAGCGGCACGCGCCAGCCGCTGGGGAACGAGGGCCCCGGGGCGGCCACGGCTCAGCGGGCGCCGAACGCCGCCGCGACCCGCTCGGCCGTCTCCGGGTCGAGCCAGGCGCTCCACACCTCGCGCTCGGTGGCGAGGAAGCGCCTGGCCGCGTCCTCGGGCTCCGCGTCGCCGGCGTGCATGAAGGCCAGGGCGCGCGAGAGCATGCCGCTGTCGCCGTGGTAGGCGGCGAGGAAGCCCCTCACCCCCTCGGGCGCCTCGTCCTTGAAGCGCGACCCCAGGGCCACGACGGCCCGCGAGGTCGGGTAGGCGCAGGCGCTCGTGGCGCGCTCGGGCGCGTCCACGAGGGCGGTGAACGCCGCCCAGCAGTCGGGGTCGTACGGCGGCTCCTCCAGCAGGAAGAGGTCGAGCTCGCCCAGCACCCAGGTGGGCCCCCAGTAGTAGCCCACCCACGGCTCGCCGCGCCGGTACGCGCCCTCCAGCGCGGCGGCCAGCGCCACGCCCGTGCCCGAGCGGAAGTTCGTGAAGTCGTCGTCGAGCCCGTAGGCGTGCAGCTTGACGGTGTTCACCAGCTCGCACTGCCAGCCGATCACGCAGTTGTAGAAGCGCCCCATGGCGGGCCGCTCCGGGTCGCGGAAGAGCGCCTTGTGCTCGTCCAGGTCGAAGACGCTACGGAGGCCCGGCGCCGCCGCCTCTATGCCCCGCTCCGGGTCGCCCTCCACGAGGTAGCGGGGCACGAACCACCCCTGCACGGCGTCGTCGAAGGCGACGCCCACCTCCTCCACGACGCCCGCCGCCACGGCCTCCGTCCAGAGGTCGGGGACGTTGTCGGTCCAGACCTCCATGATCACGTCCACGTCGCCGCGCACGGCGCCCTGGTAGATGGGTACGACCGTGCCGGGGATCGCGTCGGTGGCGCAGCCGAAGCCGGCCTCGAGGACCAGCCTGGCGATCCAGTTGGCCACCTGGGCGCTCTCCCAGTCGAGGTCGCCGAACACGATGGGGCGCCGCAGGCCCCCGCAGTCCGCCGCCTGCGCCTCGGCCGGTCCGAAGGCGGCGGCCATGGTGAAGGTGGCGAGGAAGATGGACAGGAGCCTCCGGACGCGATCCATGTACCTCCCTAGGCGCCCTCCGTGGCGGTCCCCGGCTCGGGCCGGCGGTGCACGGTGGGCAGCGTGACCCTGAACACGGTAGCGCCCGGCTCGGACCTCACGGTGATGCGCCCGCCGTGCCGCTGCTCGACGGTCTTGCGCGCCAGCGGCAGGCCCAGGCCCGTGCCCTCGCCGACGCCCTTGGTGGTGAAGTACGGCTGGAACAGGCGCGGCATCACGTCGGCCGGGATGCCGGGCCCGGTGTCGCCGATCTCGACGGTCACCTGGCCCTCCCCGGCCCGCGTCCTGAGCGTCAGGGTGCCCTCGCCCCCCATCGCGTCCAGCGCGTTGTCGATGAGGTTCGTCCACACCTGGTTCAGCTCGCCGGGGTAGGCCTCGATGCGCGGCAGGTCGTGGTCGTAGTCGCGCCTCACCGTCACGCCGGGGCCGATCTTGCGCTTGACCATCACCAGGGCGCTCTCGAGGCCCTCGTGCACGTCCACCTCGTCGAACTGGGCCCTGTCCATGTGGCTCGACACCTTCACCGCCCGCACCTGCTCGACGATGGCGTTGGCGGCCAGCCTGATCTCGGCCAGCAGCCCGCGCGCCACGGCGTCGGCCGCCAACCAGCGCGCCGCCGCCGCCCTGTTCTCCGCCGCGAACGGGGCGAGGACCTCCTCCAGGGCCGGGAGCGTCCAGCCTGCCTGCAGCAGGGCCGGCGCCGCGTCCCAAGGCCGTTCTAGGCCCAGGGCCTCCAGGTGGTCGGCCAGCTCGTCCTCCTCGTCGGGGTCGGGCAGGTGCCCGGGCCCGTGCGGCGAGCCCTCGGCCCGCTCCTTCGCCAGCATCCCCAGCCGCAGCACGGCCTCCTGCTCGACGGAGGACAGGTCGCGCGCGAACAGCTCCACCGCCGCCATGTCGCGCGCCTCGTGCGCGTCGGCGAGCGACCCGGTGGTGCGCACCAGGGCCGACGCCGGGTTGTTCAGCTCGTGCGCCAGGCCCGCCGCCATCGTCCCCAGCGCCACGAGCCGCTCCTCGCGCGCGCGGTTCGCCTGGTCCTCCTCGATGCGCGTGGCCATGCAGCTCACGATGGCCGCGGCGGCCTCCGGCGAGCGGCCGAGCAGGTCCCTGAACGCCCGCTGCCCCAGGCGCAGCAGGCGCGAGTCGCGCGCCGCCCTGACGGTCGCGGTGCGCGGGCGGCCGTTCACCAGCGCCATCTCGCCCACCACCTCGCCCGGGCCGCGGTAGGCGATCACGTCGTCGACCTCGCGCACGCGCTTCGAGATCACCAGCTCGCCGGAGAGCACGACGTAGAGGTGGTCGCCCACGTCGCCCTCGCGGAAGAGGACCTGGCCCGCGGGCACCTTGACCTCGTCGGCCCTGGCCAGCAGGTCGGCCAGGTGCGCGTCGTCGAGAGCCGCGAAGAGCTGGACGCGCCGCAGGTAGGCGATGCGCGTCGCCGCGTCGTCGCCCATGACGCTGTCCCGCTCGGCCCTCAGCCCGCTCGCCCCAGGTCGCTCGCCGCGCCCGTCAAGGGGGCCGGCGGAGGCGTCGTCGTGCCCGTCAAGGGGGCCGGCGGAGGCGTCGTCGTGCCCGGCCATCACGCCCCCGCGAGGTAGCGATGGACCGCCTGCACGGCCATCGCCCCCTCGCCCACGGCCGACGCGATGCGCTTCACCGACCGCGACCTGACGTCGCCGGCGACGAACACGCCGGGCACGCTCGTCTCCAACCAGGCGCGCTCGCGCTTGCCCTGGCCCGCCGCCGGCAGGTCCTCGCCGGCGAGCACGTAGCCCTGCGGGTCGCGCGCCACCTCCTCCGGCAGCCACTCGGTGTGGGGCGAGGCCCCGATGAACACGAACACGGCAGCAGCCTCCTCGTCGGTCTCCTGGCCGGAATCCAGGTCGCGCAGGGTGACGCGCTCGAGCCGGCCCTGCCCGTGGAGCCCAGCCACCACGGTGCGGCACCGCACCTTCACGCGCTCGTTCGCCTCCAGCTGCGCGATCAGGTAGCTGGACATGCTCGCGGCCAGGCCGCTGCCGCGCACGAGGACCACGACCTCGGAGGCGAAGCGGGAGAGGTACATCGCCGCCTGCCCGGCGGAGTTGCCCGCGCCCACCACGAACGCTCTGCGGTCCTTCACCGACATCGCCTCGGTGACGGCGGCCCCGTAGTAGACGCCCGCGCCGGCGAGCTCGTCGGCGCCGGGCGCGTCCAGGCGGCGGTACGCGACGCCGGTGGCGATGAGCACCGCCCTGGCCGCCACCTCGCTGCCGTCGGAGAGCGTCACGATGCGGTACGGGTCCTCGCGGCGCAAGGCCACGGCGCGCACGGGGTTGAGGATCTCGGCGCCGAACCGCCTGGCCTGCGTCACGGCGCGCCTGGTCAGGTCGCCGCCCGAGAGCCCCGACGGGAAGCCGAGGTAGTTCTCGATGGCCGACGACAGGCCCGCCTGCCCGCCCGGCGCCTCGGCCTCGACGAGGAGGGTCGCGAGCCCCTCGGAGGCGCCGTAGACGGCCGCCGCCAGGCCGGCCGGGCCCGCGCCCACGATCACCAGGTCGTAGCTCTTCAACGCGGGCCGCTGCTTGAGGCCCACCCGGGCGGCCACCTCGGCCAGCTCCGGCGCCAGTAGCGCCGCGCCGTCGGGGAGCACGACGACGGGCAGGTCGGCGGGCCCCGCGGCGGCGGCCTTCAGGAGCGGCTCGGCCTCGGGCGAGAGCTCCACGTCCAGCCAGCGGTAGGGCACGAGGTTCCGCGTCAGGAAGTCCTTCAGCGCGTGGGTGGACGGCGCGTAGGCGTGGCCCACGACGGTGACGCCGGTGAAAGCCGGCTGCCACTGCGCGCGCCAGTCGTCCAGCAGGTCGTCCAGGACCGGGTAGAGGCGCTCCTCGGGCGGGTCCCACGGCTTCATCAGGTAGTAGTGGAGCTGGGTCTCGTTGATGGCCCTGATCGACGCCTCGGTGTCGGCGTAGGCCGTGAGCAGCACGCGCCGGGCGTCGGGGTAGAGCTCGCGCGCCTGCTCCAGGAACTCGAGCCCGCTCATGCGCGGCATGCGCTGGTCGGCGAGGAACAGCGCCACGTCGTCGCCGCGGAGCTTGGCCTCCTGCACCAGCTCCAGAGCCCGGGCGCCGGAGTCCGCCCGCACGACCCGGTAGCTCTCGCCGTAGTGGCGCCGCAGGTCGCGGGAGACGGCCGCCAGCACCGCGGGGTCGTCGTCGACCGCCACGATCAGCGGCTTCACGGCGGGGCGAGGGGACGTCATCGTGCCGCTACCTCCGGCAGCCTGCCCGGCTCCCCCAGCGCCCTGAGGTCGAACGGGCCCGCGGGCAGCTGGACCTCGACGCTGTCCGCCTCGGCCTCGTGCTCCGCCGCCTCGGCGTCGCGGCCCAGCGCCCGCTTCACCCGCGCCAGGTCGCGCAGAGCGCGCACCACGTACGGCCTCATGCCGCGCCCGCGGAACCAGGCGAGCGCGCCCTCGAGGTGCGGCAGCGCCTCCTCGTAACGCTTCAGGCCGTAGAGGGCGTCGGCGAGGAGCTGGGCGGCGGTCCACCGACCGTAGGCGTCCCTCATGGACTCGGCGCGCTCGATCTGCGTGTGCAGGTCGGAGACGGCCGACACCTCGCCCACCTGGAAGCGGCACGCGGCCTTCGACGCCTCCACGCCGTAGAGGTGCGGTTCCCACGCCGTGCCCGCGCCCACCACGAGGGCCCTGTCGAAGTCCTCGAGCGCCTGCTCCAGCTGCCTCCGCGTCATCTGCCCCATGCCGGAGAGCCACAGGCCGTTCGCCGCGCACTCGCGGCCGTCGATGCCGAGCGCCTTGTCGCGCCCGTAGACGATCCACCGCATGCCCGCCTCCAGCTCGCCCATCTCCATCAGGGCGCTGCCGCAGAGCATCGCCACGTCGGCCACCTTGATCGTCGAGCCGGAGGCGTACGCCGCCTCCAGCGCCTGCGGCATCACCTGCAGCGCCTCGTCGAAGCGCCCCAGCCGCGCCAGCGCCACGGCCTGCGAGGCGAGGGCGTGCGACATGACCGCCTTGTCGTTCACCGACCTGGCCAGCGCGGCGACCTCGGCGAGCCGCTCGGCGGCCGTGGCGGGGTCGTCCCCCACCAGGATGTCGGTCGAGGCCCAGAAGGGCAGGAGGAAGAGGTGGTCGTCGCCGAGGCGCTCGGCCAGGCCCTGCGCCTCGTTGAGCACCTCGAAGCCCTTGGTGGGGTGGCCCGAGAGGATGAACACGTTCGCGTGCAGCACGAGGGCCCTCACGAGCATCCGCTCCTCGCCCAGGCCCCTGGCGACCTCCACCGCCCTGCCGGAGCGCTCCGCCATGCCCCAGCGCTGGTCGGGGTCCTCGTGCCGACGGAGCTGCAGCTCGGCGTCGGTGAGCGCCATGAGGGTGGTCGCCAGCGCCCGCCGCCAGGCGTCGCCGCGCGACCCTTCGGGCACGCGCTCCAGGCCGGCGAGGGCGCGCCGGTTCAGGTCGGCAGCCTGGTCGAGGGCGTTCAGTCTGCGCGCGCGGTCGGCGGCCCGGCCGGCGTGCTCGGCGAACGCCAGCCACTCCTCGGCGCGCTCGTAGTGGCTGGCCAGCGCCGCGGCGATCTCGTCGAGGCGGCCCTCGTAGAGCCGCTCCAGCACCTTCGCGACCAGGCGGTGCAGTTCCATGCGGCGCCTGGTGAGGAGCCGGTCGTAGGCGGCCTCCTGCGTCAGGACGTGCTTGAAGGCGTACTCCTCCTCGGGCTGCAGCTCCCGCACCAGCTCCTCGTAGGTGAGGGTCTCCAGGTGCGGGGTCACGTCGCCCACCTTCCACGGCACCGAGTCCTGCATCAGGACCGTGCCCAGCACGCGCCGCTCGAAGCTGCGCCCGATGACGGCCGCCGTCTGCGCCACGCGGCGCGTCTGGGCGGGCAGCCTGTCGATGCGCGCGCTCAGGACGCCGGTGAGGGTCTCGGGGATGTCGACGCCCTCGAGGTCGCCGGTGACGACCCAGCGCTCGTCCCGCTTCACCAGGTGCCCCGAGTCGATCAGCGACCTGAGCACCTCCTCCAGGTAGAACGGGTTGCCGTCGGAGCGCTCCAGGACGCGTTCGAGGGGGCGCGGCAGCTCGCCGCCGCCCAGCAGCTGCACGAGGAGGTCGCGCGAGCGCTCGCCGTCGAGCGGGGCCAGGTCGAGGCGCACGTGCCGGTCGCCCAGCGCCTCCGTCACCGCGTCGGGGAGCGAGCGGCTGGGCGCGCCCCTGTCGGGGCGCATCGCCGCCACGAACAGCAGGGGCAGCTCGCGGGCCAGCCCGGCCAGCTCGCCCAGCATCTCGATGGTGGCGTGGTCCGCCCAGTGGAGGTCCTCGAAGACCAGCACCGTCGGGCGCGAGGCGAGCCGCCTCAGCAGGGCGGCCACGGCCTCGCTCATGCGCCGCTCGAGCACGCCGCCGTCGAGGCCCGCCGTCACCGAGGTCGCCGCCTGGTCCTCGACCGCCATGAGGAGTTGCAGGTACGGCTCGTGCCTGCGCCCGTCCCAGCCCTCGGCGCCGGCCACCACCGCCAGGCGCTCGCGCACCACCGCCGGCGGGTCCGACTGCGAGGCGCCCAGGGCGGCGATGATGGCGCCGCGGAGCGGGAAGTACGGCACCGCCTGCGCGTACGACAGGGCGCGCCCCTCGAGCCAGTTGAGCTCGCCGCCCGCGTGGCCGACGTCGCGGTGGGCGCGGGCCCGGGCCTCGGCCACGAGGCGCGACTTGCCCAGGCCGGCCTCGCCCACGATGGTGATGAAGCCGCCCTCGCCGCGCCCCAGACGCGCCACACGGTCCCTCAGCTCGCGCAGCTCCCGCTCCCGGCCCACCAGAGGCGCCACCAGCCCCTCGATGCCGCGGCGCTTGGCGCCGCCGGGGATGGGGTCGAGCACCTCGTAGACCTTGACGGGCTCGGCCAGGCCCTTGACGGCGCGCGCCCCCAAGGGCACGGTCTCGAACGCGTGTTTCACCAGGTCGTAGGTGTCCTGGGCGATGAGCACGGTGCCGGGCTCGGCCATGGCCTGCAGCCTGGCCGCCAGGTTGGCTGTCTCGCCCATCGCGGTGAACTCGGCCCTGACGTCGTCGCCGACGGTGGTGAGCACGGACTGGCCGGTGCTCACGCCCACCCTGACCGCGAAGGAGCGGGCGGTCCCCGCCTGGCCGCCCAAGCGGCCCAGGACGCCCTCCCCGTACTCGGCGGCGGCGTCACGGATCCGCAGCGCCGCCAGCACGGCGCGCTCGGAGTCGTCCTCGTGCGCGCTGGGCACGCCGAAGAAGGCGAGGATGCCGTCGCCCATCAGCCGGCCGACGGTGCCGCCGTAGGCGGCGACGGCCTCGTTCATCACCGAGAAGGCGCCGTTCATCACCTCGGCCCAGCCCTCGGCGCCGAGGAGTTGCGTCATCTCTGTCGAGCCGGCGACGTCGGCGAACAGCACGCTCACGAGCTTGCGCTCGCCCTCCCCGACCGGAAGCTCTTGGAGGCGCGTGCCGCAGTTCGAGCAGAAGCGCGATCCCACCGCGTTCACGTGCCCGCAGACTGGACAGTTCATGGCCGCCCTCCCGTCCCTGGGCCCGTCCGTCCCCGGCGCGCACCCGTAGGCCGCGCCGCACCCCAGACGTTCGGCGCGCCCCGGAGCTTTCGTCGAGCACCTGAGAGTAGGTCCGTCGGCTGCACGCCAACGGGCCCCGGCACACAATCTAAGGCCTCGGGAGCGGCGCCGTGCACCCTGAGCGCACGCACACCCCCTCCTCACTCACGACATGAGAGCCGGCCCTACCCTGCACGCACGCGACAGCGCAGCCCGCCACGGCGGGCGCGACCGGCGACGCGAAGCCCGCGCCGCGAGGGTCGCTACAGGAGGTCGGTAGATGCGGAGCCTCACGACGATAGGCGTCATACTCATCATCCTCGGCATCGTCGGGTTCGTGGTCCCCCGGATCACCTTCACCGAGGAGCGGACGGTACTCGACGTCGGCCCTGTGGAGGTGGAAGCGCGCCAGGAGCGCTCGGTGCCCATCCCCGACATCGCCGCCGGCGTCGCGGTGGTCGCCGGCCTGGTGATGGTCGTGGCGGGGGCCTCGTCGCGAAGGGCGTGAGGGCGGGTCGGCCGTTCTGGCCGGGACGTCGCCGGCGACCCGCCCCGACGAGGCGCCGTCGCCAGGTCGCCCCCGCCACAAGAAGACGGCCCCGACCATGTGGTCGGGGCCGATCGGTTGGAGCGGGAGACGAGATTCGAACTCGCGACATCTACCTTGGCAAGGTAGTGCTC
>CAZGXF010000051.1:0-17362 GCA_964529575.1 uncultured bacterium | reverse complement strand
GGTTCGCCGCCATCGTCCAGCAGGAGCTGAGGCGCGACGGCCCGCTCGACCTGGCCACCGTCATGGAGCGCACGCTCGAGCGCCTCGAGCAGCGGCCGCCGCCGGACCTGAGGGACCTGGCCGCGGCCATCACCGCCCGCTACGCCTCCGAGGTGCGGCCGGCCCCCGGCGCCGCGAAGCTGCTCGAGCGCCTCGACGCCGCCGGCGTCAGGCTGGGGCTCATCACCAACGGACCGGTGGACATGCAGCGCGCCGCCCTGGGCGCGCTCGGCTTCGAGGGGCGCTTCCGCGTCGTGATCGTCTCCGGCGACAGGGACGTGGCCGCGCGCAAGCCCTCGCCGCGCGTCTTCGGCCTGGCCTGCACCGGCTTGGAGACGCTGCCCGCGGAGACGCTGATGGTGGGCGACGACCCGGTCGCCGACGTGCGCGGCGCGCTCGACTACGGCCTGCAGGCCGTGCTGGTGGGCTCGGACCGCGACGCCAAGGAGCTGGGCGTGCCGGCCGTGGGCGGCATCGAGCCGCTGGCCGTGCTGCTCAGGTCGCGGTACGGGCTGTGACGTGAGGGCGCCGCACGTCGACCCGGCGGCCGGTTCCGGGCGTTTCTACGGCCACGGGGCCCCGACGGCAAGCGGGCGCGGCGCGCTGCGCTAGACTCGCCTCATGGAAGAGAGGCAGGCCGCCTTCTACCGCGCCTGGGCCGAGCTGCTCGAGTGGATGCGCGAGTACGCGTCCAGCCGCGAGGGGGTCGCGTTCACGAAGGAGTCCGACTTCCCGGACTACATCTACCGGATGCATCGGCCCTACGACCTGCCCACCACGATCATGGTGGCGAGCCTCTCCGACCCCTCCACGGGCCTGCCCGTGCTCATGGTGAACGCCAGCCCGCGGCACGCCGTGTTCAAGGAGGTCGTCCTCCACCCCTACGACAGCCACGTCTACCGCAAGCTGACCCTGGCGCCGGACGGGGACGGCCTCGCCGAGGGCAAGCGCCGGTTCACGCGGCAGATGCTGTTCGCCCTCGCCGACGACCTCTTCGGCGTGCACGAGCCGGTCGCCGGCTGAGCCTGTCGCCCCCGGCCGACCGGCCGGGCTCTCAGTCTCCCAGCAGCCGCTCCGCCAGGCGCGCCGACAGGTCGGCCGCGCACAGGAAGCCCCGCCCTGCCAGAGCCCCGTAGAGCGTGACGACGGGGGAGAGCCGCCTCACCACGGGCCGGCCCGACGGTCGCCGCGCCCGCACCCCGAACCAGACGTCCGCCAGCTCCGCGTGAGCGAGGGCGGGCACCGACCAGGCCGCGGCGTCGCGCAGGCCCAGGGCCGCGGCGCGGAGCTCCTCGTCCGTCGGCCGCACTGGCGGCAGCGCACCGCCCGACACGACGACGGGCCCGCCTACGAACGCCACGTTCACCGCGCCGGCCAGGGGCGGCAACGCGGCGAGCGCGCGCGCGTCGCCCGCCGCCGGGCGCAACACGGCGGCCACACCGCCGTCCCGCCTGAGGCTCGGCAGCCGGCAGCCCGGCGGCGCGGGGGCGGCGCCGGGGCAGAGCACGACGCGGCGCGCCAGGACCTCGCCGGCCGTGGTGAGCACGGCCGCGCCGTCAGCGCGGGCCTCGACGCCCCTGGCAGGGACGCCGCGCACGAACGCGGCCCCGCGCCGCGCGGCGGCGGCCGCGAGCGCGGCCAGCAGGCGGGCCGGCTCCACCCACCCGCCCCGCGGCACGAACAAGGCGCCGTAGGGCGCGTGGAGGCCACGCGGGACCTCGTCCAGGCCCAGCCAGAGCGGGAGGTCGTCGGCGCCCTCGTCGTGGAGAGGCTCTGCCCCGCGGCCCTCGCCCGCCTCGGCCCCGCGGGCGCTCCTGCCGTCCGCGAGCCGGCGCCACAGCTTCGCCTGGCGCGCGCTCCCCGCCACGCGGAGCACGCCGCCGCCGCGCGCGCCCGGGTCCAGGCCCTCCTCCTCCAGCCGCCTGGCCAGGCGCCAGAACGCCTCCAGTCCCGCCATGTCGCCGGGACGCGCGCGCGCCGTGCGGCCGCGGTGCGGGTTCAGGAGCGCCGCGGGCACCAGCGACGCGGCCGCCCGTACGGCGGGCTCGCCCGCGGAGGCGCCGGTCGACGCGCCCGCGTCCACGAGCACCACGCTGGCGCCGCGTCGGACCAGCTCGTACGCCAGGGTGAGCCCGGCGACGCCGCCCCCCACGATGGCGACGTCGCGAACGCTCGCGCTCAGGACGGCCTCTCCGCGACCAGCGACTCGCGCTTGCCGCCGGGCGGCCCCGGCTCCTTCCGCACCAGCGCGCCGGCGGCGGCCAGGCGCCTGCGCACCTCGCCGCTGACGCTGTAGCTCACCAGCCGGCCGCCTGGCCCCAGCGCCCCCACCAGGCGCGCGAGGAAGCCCTCCTCCCAGGCGTCGGGGTTCGCGCGGGGGCTGAACGGGTCGAGGTAGACGGCGTCGAAGCCGCCGGCCAGGCCGGCGACGGCCTCGCGCGCCTCGCCCACCGTGAGCTCGAGGCGCACGCGCCCGGAGGCGAACCGGTACGTGCCCCTCGCGAGGGGCAGCCCGAGCCCCTCGACCCAGGCCGCCAGCTCGGCCGGCAAGGGGCTCGGCGCCAGCAGCTCCTCGTAGCGCAGTCCGCGCAGCACGTCCGCGGGCAGCGGTTCGCGCTCGACCGCCGCGTAACCGAGGCTCGCCCCGGCAGCGACGGCGGCGGCCGCCGTCACCAGGAAGTTGAGGCCGGTGCCGAAGCCCACCTCCAGCACGTTCGCGTGCCCGCGCTCGCGCAAGAGGGAGGCGACGCCCGACGCGCCGAGGAAGACGTGGCGCGCCTCGGTGAGCGCTCCGTGCCGCGAGCGGTACGTCTCGCCGTACCGGTCGCTCTCCAGCGTGAGAGACCCGTCTAGGGTCGTTAGGAGAGCCACCATGTCACTCTAAGGGCCGCACCGGTAAGCTGGCATGTCGCCGTCGACCAGGCGGCGACGAACGAGGCGGCATGGCCGAGGTCTGGGACCAGTCTGTGCAGGCGCTGCGGCGCTTCTACGAGGTCGTCGTCGAGGCGGCGTCGCGCGTGAGCTGGGACCCGGTGACGTGGGGCCGCGACGCCTACCTGGCGGCGGCCGCCGTCCTGCTGGTCCTCGTCCTGCTGATCGCCTGGCGCTGGCGCGGGCGCCGGCGTGCCACCAGACCGCAGTTCCTCCTCACCAACGGCGTCGTCGCCCTGCTGGGCGAGCACGACCCCGCGGCCGCCGCCGACGGCGGCCCACGCCGGCCCGCCCACCTGGTGGCGCCCGCGGGGGCCGGGATGCAGCTCCGCGTGACCTTCAACAACCTGAACCCGTACCCCGTCCAGCTCCTCGAGGTCGCCCTGACCACCGGGGGAGGACGCCTGCCCGTGGTCGCCGACGCCTCGGCGGTCGTGCCGCCGAACGGCGCCGTCGACGTCGTGGCCGACGTGAGCGACCTGCCGGGCGAGCGCGGCACGCTGCAGGTGTTCGTCTTCGCCACGAAGGCCAGGCCGCAGAACCTGCGCGTCACGGTGCCGCTGGAGTGGGAGCCCTGGAACCTGCGCTACCGGGTGAGGGCCACGCGCCAACGCGTCGATGCCTCGCGCGGCACGGCCTCGGAGCAGGTCACGCGCATGCAGCGCGCGGCCGCTCGTCGCAGCGCCGCCAAGGCGCGCCTGGACGACGCCGCCCGCGGCGTGCGGCGCCGGCTGGGCGAGGCGTGGGGGGCGTTCGCCGAGCGGCGCCGGGAGGCCGAGCGCGCCCGCGCGGAGGCGGCCAGGGCCCGCCGCGAGGCCGCGGAACGCGTGGAGGAGCCCACGGGGCCGTTCGCCGTGCCGCTGCCGCCCAGCCGCCGCGACGCCGGCGAGGAGAGGTCGGCGCCGCTGCACCACGAGGACGCGCTGCCGCCCGACCCGGGCGAGTCGCGACCGGCGGACGCCGTCGTGGTGGGCGAGCCGCGCGCCGAGGAGCCGGCGGAGGAACGCCCCCGCCCCCGTCTCGAGTTCCCCGAGGAGTTCTAGGCCAGGCGCCTGCCGATGGAGCGGGCACGTGACGTGGCGCGCCGACCGACGCTCGCCGCCCGGTACGCCGAGCCCGTGCCCGTCCGGGCGGCCGCGGACCGCCCCGTGGTTATGCTCGGTGCCCGGAGGCGGTAGATGAAGATCGAGAGCGTCGAGCTGCGCGAGGTCAGGGCTGACCTCAGGTTCAGGTTCGAGACGAGCTTCGGGGTCGAGAGGGACCTCACCAAGGTCGTGCTGGTGGTGCGCTCGGAGGGGCTGGAGGGCTACGGCGAGGTCACCGCCGGCAACGTCCCCGGTTACAGCTACGAGACGAGCGCGACCGCCTGGGTGGCGCTCTCGGAGTACGTGCTGCCGCAGGTGGTGGGGAAGGAGTTCGCCACGCCCGAGCAGCTCCTGGCCGCGGTCAGGCGCGTGCGCGGCCACAACATGGCCGTCGCCGCCTTGGAGTGCGCGTTCTGGGACCTGCAGGCGAAGGCGGCGGGCCTACCGCTGTGGCAGCTCCTGGGCGGGTCGAGGACGCGGATCGAGGTCGGGGCCTCCCTGGGCATACAGCCCACCGTGGAGGAGACGGTCGAGGTGGCGCGGCGGCACGCCGAGCAGGGCTACCGGCGCCTGAAGTTCAAGATCAAGCCGGACTGGGACGTGCAGCCGCTCCGCGCCGTGCGCGAGGCGCTGCCCGACATGGCGCTCACGGTGGACGCCAACAGCGCCTACTCGCTCACGGACGCGCGCGTCTTCCAGGAGCTCGACGAGCTCGGGCTCGACTACATCGAGCAGCCCCTGGCGCACGACGACCTCGTGGACCACGCCGAGCTGCAGGCCCAGCTCGCCACGCCCATCTGCCTCGACGAATCGGTGCACTCGGCAGCCGACGCCAGGAAGGGCCTCGCGCTCGGCGCCGGCCGGGTGATCAACGTCAAGGTGGGGCGCGTCCGCGGCCTGCTCGAGGCGCGCCGCGTGCACGACGTGGCCATGGCGTTCGGCGCGCCGGTCTGGTGCGGTGGCATGCTCGAGCTGGGCATCGGCCGCGCCCTGAACCTGCACATGAGCACGCTGCCGAACTTCACGTTGCCGGGCGACACCGCCAGCGCCACCCGCTACTGGGGCGACGACGACATCGTCGAGGAACGCCTCGACGCCGTGGACGGCGTGCAGTCGCTGCCGACCTCCGGGCCGGGCCTGGGCGTGACGCTGCGTCGCGACCTGCTCGAGCGCCTCACGCTCCGCGTCCAGGACTTCTGAGCCGCCGCGGCGCCGCGCTCAGATGCGCGCCAGCACCGACGGGAGCTGGAGCAGGTCGAGGAGCTTGCCGTGGAGGTGGCCGTTGGTGGCCACCAGCACGCGGTCGCCCAGGCGGTACGGGCCGCCGTCCTCGCCGGTGACCGTGCCGCCGGCCTCGCGCACGACCAGCAGGCCGGCGGCGACGTCCCAGGGGTTCAGGCCCAGCTCCCAGAAGCCGTCGAGCCGCCCGCTGGCCACGTAGCAGATGTCCAGGGCCGCCGAGCCCGGGCGCCGCACCGACCGGACGCGCGGCAGCACGCGGGCGAACACCCCGAGGTTCAGCTCGATGCGGTCCTCCACGTACGCGAAGCCGGTGGCCAGCAGCGCCTGCCGCAGCTCGGCGGTGGCGGTCACCTGCAGCGGGCGGCCGTTCAGCCAGGCGCCGCCGCCCTTCGTGGCGGTGAACAGCTCGTCGCGCTCGGGGTCGTAGACGACGCCCACCACGACCTCGCCGTCGGCCTCGAGCGCGATCGAGACGCAGTAGAAGGGGAAGCCGTGCGCGTAGTTGACCGTGCCGTCCAGGGGGTCGACGATCCAGCGCATGCGCCCGCTCGCCTCGTGGCCCAGCTCCTCGCCGATGACCACGTGGTCGGGGTGCTCCTCGGCGATGACCCGCCTGATGCGCTCCTCGCACAGCGTGTCGACGCGCGTGACGATGTCGATGTCCGACGACTTCGTCCCCACGCCCAGGTCGCTGCCCCGCTCGGCCAGCTGTATGGCGGCCGCCTCGCGCGCGGCCCTGATGGCCGTGCGCAGGTAGGCCTGCAGCTCAGGCGTCACGCCCGGCCACCACCGGTACCCGCTCAGGTCTCTCGACGGTCACGCCCTGTTCTACAGGTTCCGCGGGCCCCTCGTCACCGGGGGACGCCTCCGGCGGCGCGGCGGACGGCTCCGCGTCCCCCGCCTCCCGCGGCGCCGCGTCCGGGGCGGCCTCGCCGCGCGGCGCCGAGAAGCCGCGGCCCGGGCCCATGCGCAGGATCAGGCGCGCGTGGCGGTCGTAGGTGATGAAGTTGTAGGCCCAGCTCACCACCGCCGAGAGGCGGTTGCGGAAGCCCGGCAGGTAGACGAGGTGGAGGAACAGCCACCCGAGCCAGCCCACGAAGCCGCGCAGCCGCAGCCCCAGGAAGAGGCGCGACAGCTCCGCGATGCCGGCGCTGCGACCGATGATGGCCATGTTGCCCAGGTCGCGGTAGACGAACGGCTCGGTCTGCCGGCCTTGGATGCGCTTCACGATCGAGCGCGCGGCGTGCTTGCCGGCCTGGATCGCCACCTGGGCGACCTGGGGCAACAGCCTGTCCGCGGCGTCCTTGGCGCCGGCCAGGTCGCCGACCACGAACACCTCGGGGCGGCCGGGGAGGCTCAGGTCGGGCTCCACGGGGACGCGGAAGCCGCGTTCGAGGGCCATACCTAGGTCCTCGCCCAGCGGGTGGCCCCGCACTCCCGCCGCCCAGATCACCGTCTGGCAGGGGATGAACTCGCCCGACTTGAGCGTCACGCCGTCCTCGGTGACGTTCACGACCGCGGAGCGCAGCCGGACGTCCACGCCGCGCTGCCGCAGCACCCGCTCGGCGTAGCGGCGGCTCGCCTGCCCGAACGGCGGCAGCACCTCCGGCCCCATCTCGATGAGCACGACGCGCGCCACGCGCAGGTCGAGCTCCGGGTACTCGGGTGGCAGCACGCGCTGGAACAGCTCCACGAGCGCGCCGGCCATCTCCACGCCGGTGGGCCCGGCGCCGACGATCACGAACGTCAGGGCGCCGGCGTCGATGAGCCGCGGGTCCACGGCGGCCCTCTCGAAGCGCGAGAGGATGTGCCCGCGCAGCTTCACGGCCTTGTCGAGGTCCTT
Source organism: uncultured bacterium (assembly GCA_964529575.1). Taxonomy (GTDB): domain Bacteria; phylum Deinococcota; class Deinococci; order Deinococcales; family Trueperaceae; genus DASRWD01. The sequence goes on along the minus strand of CAZGXF010000051.1, from coordinate 10,222 downwards.
GAGCACGAAGGCGTGCTCGCGCACCCCGGGCGTGCCGAAGTCGTTGTAGACGGCGCCGTTGGCGAGGATCAGGTAGTCGTACCCGAGGCGCTCGCCCCCCTCCAGCACGACCTCCTTGGCGTCCTCGTCCACGCCGGTCACCAGGCCCATGCGGAAGCGCACGTTCGGCTGGCGCTTGAAGACGTTCCTCACCTGGTGGGCGATGTCGCCGGCGTCGAGCGCGGCCGTCGCCACCTGGTACAGGAGCGGCTGGAAGGTGTGGTAGTTGTGCGCGTCGATCAGCAGGACGTCGACCGGGGCGTGCTTGAGGGCCTTGGCGGCGTACAGCCCCGCGAACCCCGCACCCACGATGATCACCCTTGGCCTGCCCTGTGCCGGCATGAGCGCTCCTCACCCCGCCTGGCGGGTGGCGCCGTGGACCGCAGGCGGCGGGACGGATGTCCCTCGTGAAAGATAGTACAAGCTCGTGAGGCCTCGGGGCGTCACCGGGCGACGTTGGGGGACAAGGGACGGCGCGGCCCGGTGCCGCGCGGCGCCGGGCGCGACGGAGGGAGCGCCGGGAAGGGCGTCTAGCGCGCCATCTCCAGCGCGATGCGGCGCCCGGTGGGCGTGTCGGCGATGCCGCCCTCGCCGGTCTCGCGCAGCTCGGGAGGCAGCAAGCGCCCGACCGAGGCCATGGCCATGACGACCTCGTCGGGCGGGATGACCGACTCGATGCCGGCCAGCGCCAGCTGCGCCGAGGCCACGGCGTGCACGGCGTAGAACGCGTTGCGCGACACGCACGGCACCTCCACGTAGCCGCCCACGGGGTCGCAGACCAGGCCGATGGTGTTCATGAGGGCCATGGCCGCGGCGTGCACGCAGGCGCGGGCCGAGCCGCCCAGCAGCTCGGTGACGGCCGCGGCGGCCATGGCGGCGCTGGAGCCGATCTCGGCCTGGCAGCCGCCGGTGGAGCCGGCGATGAACATCTGCTTGCCGATGACCTCGGCCACGCCGGCCGCGAGGACCAGCGGCATCACCAGTTCCTCGTCGCGGCGCCCGAGGTGGTCGGCCACGCCCAGCAGCGCGCCCGGGACCGTGCCGGCGCTCCCCGCGGTGGGGGCGGCGACGATGCGGCCCATGCGAGCGTTCTCCTCGTTCACGGCCATCGCGTAGGCCTGCACGCGCTTCAGCAGGGGGGAGCCCAGGACGTCGGGGGCCTCGTGGAGCTGGTTCGCGTTCCAGCCCACCATGCCGGTGCGGCTGGGCTCGCGCGAGGCCAGGCCGCGTCCGATGGCGTCGCGCATCTCGCCCACGCGCGAGAGCATCGTGGCCTTCACCCGCTCGGCGGCGGCGACGTCGTCGCCCACCTCCTCGCGCAGCACGAACTCGGAGGCGAGGCCTGCAGCTTCAGCGATGTCCTTCAGGGTCACGAGGCCGCCTCCGCTGCCAGCGGGCCCTGCATGACCTCGGGCAGGGCGCGCAGCCAGGTCACGTACGGCAGGCTGCTCAGGTAGTCGAGCGCGTACTGCTCGAGCCGTTTGTCGATCTCGACCGACATCAGGGCCTGCCCGCCACGGCGCTCCCTGGCGGAGAAGATGGTGCCGATGTTGCCGCCGTCGTCGGCCACCACGCCGGCGACGCGCGCGATGACGCCCGGCTGGTCCTTGTGCAGCACGAGCAGCGTGTAGTACGAGCCGGTGAACCTGGCGTCGAAGCCGTTGACCCGGTTCACCTGCACCAGGCCGCCGCCCAGGCTGGAGCCCAAGAGCGACAGGCTCTCGCCCTCCGCCTCGGCCTCGATGAGCACGGTGTTCGGGTGGACGTCTCCCAGGTCGGCCGCGGCGAACTCGAACTGCAGGCCCTCCGCGCGCGCCACGTCGAAGGCGTCGCGGATGCGCGGGTCGTCGGGGAACGCGCCGCAGAGGCCCGCGACGAGCGCCAGCTCGGTGCCGTGCCCGCGCGCGGTCTTCGCGAACGAGCCGTGCAGCACGAAGCGCGCCCGGCGCGGCCTGGTCAGCAGGCAGTGCCGCGCCAGCAGGGCGATGCGGCAGGCGCCGGCCGTATGGGAGCTGGAAGGTCCCACCATCACGGGGCCGATCTGGTCCAGGAGGGCCACGCCCCGAGTCTAGCGGAGGGGTGCGCCCGTGCCCGTCCGCCCGGCACCGTGGGGGTGACCGGCGCGCCGCCCCAATGAAGCGGCCCGCTCACGGGGAGCGGGCCACCTGCGGTCACGGTGGTACAGGTCAGCGGCGGACGCGGTCCTTGAGGCCCTTGCCGGGCTTGAAGGCCGGGTACTTGCTGGCCGGGATCTTGATCTTCTCGGTCGTGCCGGGGCGGACGCCGGTGCGGGACTTGCGCTCCCTGACCTCGAACGTGCCGAAGCCCGTGAGCTGGACCTTGGCGCCCTTGTCCAGCGACGCGCTGATCTGCTCGAGGACGGCGTCCATGATGTCCTTGACGTCCTTCTTCCTGAGGCCCTTGGACTCGGCTACCTTGCTCACAAGGTCGGCCTTCGAGACGGTCTTGGCCTTCGCCATCGGCATCCTCCTCGTTTTCGAAGATCAGCTACGGGCACTCTAGCAGAGGCAAAAGTCCCCCGCAAGTGAAGAATCGCAGTCTCAGACGGGGTTCTGGCCGTTCTTCGGAAGGAGGGCGGCGATGCGACGCTCGGTCTCGGCCGTCAGGGCCCGGGCCGCGTCCCTGCCCTTGCCGGCCGGAGCGATCGGCTCGCCGAACGCCACGCGGAACCTCCTGCCCTCGAGCCAGATGGCCGCCGGGGTCAGGGGCGCCCCGCTGGCCAGGGCGAGGTAGGCGGCCCCGTCGAGCGCCTCGGCGTCGCCCGCGTTGCGCGTGCCGTGGATGAAGACGCCCACGGCGCGCCCCCGGCGCAGGCGCCTCAACGCCTCCTTGATGGCACCCACGTCGCTGCGGCTGCGGTCGACGGGGAACGCGCCCAGCCCGCGCATGAAGGCGGCGGAGAGGGGCGTCGAGAACAGCTCGACCTTGGCCATGAAGTCGAGCGGGCGGGGGATGGCCACGCCCACGACGGGCGGGTCCCAGGAGCTGAAGTGGTTGCAGGCCACGACGAGCGGCCCCTCCCGTGGCACGAGCTCGCCGCCCGTGACCCTCAGGCCGCGGAAGAGCCGGGCGTAGGCCCCGAACACGACGATGGCGAGCCGCTGGAAGTAACGGGGTGAGAAGATGCGCTCCAGCAACGTCACTGACGCCATGGTAACGGCTCAGCCCGGCTCGGCGACGGGGCCGCCCACGCCGGGGCGGCGCCGTGTCGTGGCCGTGACCTCGGCCGCCACGGCGGCGCCGACGAGGACGATGAGCAGGGCCAGGTAGAGCCACAGCAGCACGGCCAGCAGGCCGGTGATGACGCCGTACACGACGTTGAAACGCTCGGGACTGAAGGTGAGCAGCAGCACCGAGCGCACCACCTGGATGCCCACCGCCGCCACGACCCCGCCGGCCAGCGCCCCCGGCCACGTGCTGCCGCGGCGCGGCAGGTAGCGGAACGCCAGCGTCAGCCCGGCCGTCGTGGTCACCAGCCGCAGCACCCCGAGGTCGGGGAACGAGCCAGCGGCCGGCGCCACGCCCAACCAGGCGCCCACCCTCCCGGCGAGCTCGCGCACCGCCCCCAGGGCCACGCCGCCCACGATCTCCACCGCCACCACCAGGGCCACGCAGGCGACGAGCAGGAACGACACCAGGCGCTTGCGCCAGAAGCCGCGGCGCTCGTCGACCTCGAAGACGACCTCGAGCGCGTGCTGGAGCGACATGAAGAAGTTCGAGCTGGCCCAGACGAGCACCACAACCGACAGCGCCGAGCCCACCAGGGCGCCGCGCCCCAGGTCGCCCACGACGATGTCGAAGCTGCTGGCCACGAGCGCCTCGGCGTCCACCTGCAGCGGCAGCGCCTCGGTGAGCAGGCTCACCAGGGCGGCGCGGTACTGCGCCAGCAGCTCCGGCCGGCGCCTGAGGACCAGGGCCACCCAGCCGGCGAGCAGCAGCAGCAGTGGGCCCAGGGAGAAGGCGCCGTAGTAGGCGAGGGAGGCGGCCAGCATCTGCAGCCGCGACTCCTCGTAGCGGGCGTAGACCCGTCGCAGGAACGCCCAGGCGGCGCGCAGCCTCCCCTCGGGCCACGCGCCGGGTCGGCTCACGGCCTCAGCGTGCCGTCGCCCTGCGCCGGTCGACGAGCAGCGCCACCAGCACGCCGGCCACGCCGACGAGCAGGTGCAGCAGCACCCACGAGCTCGCGCTGGCCGCCCAGGGCAGGGCCACCTCGAACAGCTCCATGCCCGAGAGCTGCCAGGCGATGAACGCCGGCGCCGCCAGCAGCAGCGGCGAGACGGCCAGCGCGGGCAGCCGCCACGAGTACTCGAGGCCGAGCATCGCCAGGAGGTTGCCGGCGAGCACGATGGGCAGCATCACCAGCCAGTCGCCGGCCCCCTGCACCAGCCCCAGCGGCGGGGCGATGAGGGCCGTCAGGTAGGCGGCGGGCATCCCGGCGCCCGCGAACGCCAGGTAGGCGCAGAGCGCGATGCCGGCGCTGCGGAACGCGACGGGCAGCGGCGCCACCGCCACCACCACGGCGGCCAGGAACAGGAACAGCCCGATGAACAGGCGCTGCGGCATGGGCGCCGTCCTGATCACGACCGGTACCCCTGGTGAGCGCGGGCTAGCATGCCGTCATCGTACCTACGCGACGCGAGCGGCGCGGCCGTTCTTCCGCCGCCTGCCCGCCGACTCCACGCGGGCCCTGACCTCCGGCACCTGCAGCAGGAACCGGCCCGTGGAGCTGGCCTCGTTCGCGGCCACGTCCTCGGGCGTCCCCTCGGCGACGATGGTGCCGCCGCGCGCGCCGCCGTCCGGTCCGAGGTCGATGATCCAGTCGGCGGTCTTGATGACGTCGATGTTGTGCTCGATGACGACCAGCGTGTTGCCGCCGTCGACCAGGCGGTGCAGGACGTCGAGGAGCTTGCGCGTGTCCTCGAAGTGGAGGCCGGTGGTGGGCTCGTCGAGGATGTAGACCGTCTGGCCGGTGCTGCGCCTGCCCAGCTCGGCGGCGAGCTTCACGCGCTGCGCCTCCCCGCCCGACAGGGTGGGCGAAGGCTGGCCGATGCGGATGTAGCCGAGGCCGACGTCCTTCATCAGCTTGAGCTTGCGCGCGATGGCCGGGATGTTCTCGAAGAACTCGAGGCCCTCGTCGACGGTCATGTTGAGCACGTCGGCGATGGACTTGCCGCGGATCTTCACCTCGAGGGTCTCGCGGTTGTACCTGGCGCCCTTGCACACCTCGCAGGGCACGTAGATGTCGGGCAGGAAGTACATCTCGACCTTGACGGTGCCGTCGCCCTTGCACGCCTCGCAGCGGCCGCCCTTGACGTTGAAGGAGAAGCGGCCGGCCTTGTAGCCACGTTTGCGGGCCTCGGGCGCGCGCGTGAACAGGTCGCGGATCTCGGTGAAGATGCCGGTGTAGGTGGCGGGGTTCGAGCGCGGCGTGCGGCCGATCGGGCTCTGGTCGATCTCGATGACCTTGTCGACGTGCTCGATGCCGGTGATGCGCCGGTGGGCTCCCGGCGTCGACTTGGCGCGGTGCAGCGCCTTGGCGAGCGCGGCCCTGAGGATCGAGTGCACGAGCGTGGACTTGCCCGAGCCGGAGGCGCCCGTCACGCAGGTGAGGGTGCCGAGCGGGATGGCCACGTCGATGTCCTTGAGGTTGTGCTCCCTGGCGCCCTCGATCACCAGCCGCTTGCCGTTGCCCTCGCGGCGGGTCTCCGGCACGGCGATCTTCTTGTCGCCGCGCAGGTAGGCCGCGGTCAGCGAAGACTGGTCGCGCATCAGCTCGTCGGGCGCGCCCTGCGCCACGACCCGGCCGCCGTGGACGCCGGCGCCGGGACCCAGGTCGACGATGTAGTCGGCGGCGCGCATCGTCACCTCGTCGTGCTCGACGACGATGAGCGTGTTGCCCAGGTCGCGCAGCGAGAGGAGCGTGCGCAGCAGGCGTTCGTTGTCGCGCGGGTGCAGGCCGATGGACGGCTCGTCGAGCACGTAAAGCACTCCCGTGAGCCCGCTGCCGACCTGCGTGGCCAGGCGGATGCGCTGCGCCTCGCCGCCGGAGAGCGTGTTGGCGCTGCGGTCCAGGGAGAGGTAGTCCAGGCCCACGTCCTCGAGGAAGCCCAGGCGCGAGGTGATCTCGCGGAGGATCGGCTGGGCGACCTGGCCGGCCGCGCCCCCTAGCTGCAGGCCCGAGAAGAAGGCCCGGCCCTCGAGCACGGTCAGGGCCGACAGCTCGGCGATGTTGCGGTCGGCGACCGTCACGGCCAGCACCTCGGGCTTGTAGCGGCTGCCCCGGCAGGCGGGGCAGGGCACGAGCGACATGAACTCCTCCAGGCGCTCGCGGGCGAAGTCGCTGTTGGCCTCCTTCAGGCGCCGCTCGAGGTTCGGGATCACGCCCTCGAAGTCGGCCTTGAAGCGCATCGTCTCGCGCCCGCCGCGCGTGTAGACGACCTCGATCGGCTTGTCGGTGCCGTACAGGACGGCGCGGCGCGCCTCCTCGGGCAGCTCCTTCCACGGGGCCTGCAGGTCGAAGCCCATGTGGTCGGCGAGCGCCCGCAGGCGGTCCCAGTAGAAGACCTTGCCGCCCTCGGAGCGGGCGCCGGTCCAGGGAGCTATCGCGCCCTTCGACACCGACAGCGTGTCGTCGGGGACGATGAGGTCGGGGTCGAACTGCTGCAGGAAGCCGAGGCCCGAGCAGTTCGTGCAGGCGCCGTACGGCGAGTTGAACGAGAACGTGCGCGGCTCCAGCTCCTCGAGGAACGTGCCGTGCTCGGGGCAGGCGAACTTCTCGCTGAAGAGCTCGTCGACGCCGGTGTCGGGGAAGAGGACCCGCAGCAGGCCCTCGCCCTTGCCCAGCGCCAGCTCGACCGACTCGGCCAGGCGCGACCTGTCCTCCTCGGAGACCTTCACGCGGTCGATCACGACCTCGATGTCGTGCTTCTCGAAGCGCCCGAGGTCGGCCTCCAGGGCCTGGTCGATCGTCTGGACCTCGCCGTCGACCCTGACGCGCGTGTAGCCCTCCTTCTTGAGGTCGGCGAAGAGCTTGCGGTACTCGCCCTTGCGGCCCCTCACGACGGGCGCCAGCACGTAGGCGCGCTCGCCCTCGAAGCGCTTGACGAGGCGCTCCACGATCTCGGAGGCGGACTGGCGGCTGATCTCGCGGCCGCACACCGGGCAGTGGGGCGTGCCGACGCGCGCGAAGAGCAGCCGCAGGTAGTCGTGGATCTCGGTGACCGTGCCGACCGTCGAGCGCGGGTTGTGGCTCGTGGTCTTCTGGTCGATCGAGATCGCGGGGGACAGGCCCTCGATCGCGTCGACGTCGGGCTTGTCCATGATGCCGAGGAACTGGCGGGCGTAGGCCGAGAGGCTCTCGACGTAGCGCCTCTGGCCCTCGGCGTAGATGGTGTCGAAGGCGAGGGTGGACTTGCCCGAGCCCGAGACGCCCGTGAACACGATGAACTTGTTGCGAGGGAGCGTGATGGTGACGTCTTTGAGGTTGTGCTCGCGCGCCCCGCGAACGGTGAGGTCTTGCAACGCTCCTCCTAGCGGCCCCTAGGGACCGGGTCGAGCAGGACGGAAGATGGTCTACGGCGACCGAGGCAGGGCCAGCGGCGCCCGCGCGCCACCGTCGCGCCGGGTCCGCCGGACGCTACCGAGGCAACGTGACAGTCTAACAGAGCGGCCCGGACCACTGGTATCTTGTCCGGTACGCCAGGCCAGGCCTGGGGCGCCGGCTCCCCCGGCGCTTCCCCACGGAGCGGAGGGCCGTATGTACACCGCCAGCATCAAGCGCGACCCAGCCGCGGAGACCGTCGACAACGAGCGCGTCCTCGGCCTCTTCGGGCTCATCTTCGGCGTCCTCGGCAGCGGCGCGGTCTTCTTCTTCTGGACCATGGGCCGTGTGCTGCTGCACACGCGCAACGGCGGGCTCGTCAACGAGCTCGGCCTCGAGGGCCTGTGGCTGCACCTGTACAACGCCTACCCGTTCGTCATGGCGGCCTGCTTCCTCGTGGCCGCGGTCCTCTACTGGGGCCTGAGGCGCTACAAGGAGGCCGCCGGGGTGGCGGCGCTGCCCGTGATCGGCACCGTGGTGTACTACCTCGCCTTGGTCGCGCTGCGTTGAGGCGGGTCCCGTGAAGGTCACCTACCTGGGCCACTCGGCCGTTCACGTGCAGACGTCGGGCGGCAGCGTGCTCATCGACCCGTTCCTGACGGGCAACCCCCGGGCGGGCGCCCGCGCCGACGAGGTGTCGGCCGACCTCATCGTGCTGACCCACGCCCACGGCGACCACTGGGGCGACACCGAGGCCATCGCCAAGCGCACCGGCGCCACCGTGGTGGGCAGCGCCGAGCTGGCGGGTCACGCCGCCGGCCTCGGCCTGAAGTCCCACGGCATGAACGTGGGCGGCAAGTTCGCCTTCCCCCAGTGCGTCGTGCGCTACACGCCGGCCCTGCACTCGAACTCGCTGCCCGACGGCACCTACGCCGGCATGCCCATGGGCGTGGTCATCGAGGCCGACGGCGTGCGCGTCTACCACGCGGGCGACACGGCCTACTTCTCCGACATGGCCCGGATCGGCGCGCTGGGCATCGACCTCGCGCTGCTGCCGATAGGCGACAACTACACCATGGGGCCGGAGGACGCGGTGGACGCCGTCAAGGCGGTCGCCCCCAAGGTCGTGGTGCCCATCCACTACAAGACGTTCCCCGTGCTGCTGCAGGACGCCTCGGGCTTCGCCGAGGCCGTGAGGGCGAGCACCGGCGCCGAGTGCCTGCTGCTCGAGCCGGGCGAGAGCACCGAGGTCCGCCCCTGACCCGCGCGCACGCTCAGGCCCGTCCGCCTTCGGCGCCGGGCCGGGCGCGAGCGTGGGAGAACCGTCGGTGAGAGCGGTGGGGGCGTAATACACTAGCCGCAGCGTCCAAGCGGGTGCACCGCCGGGAGCCGTCAGGGATGGGGCGGCGTCGGCGGATGGCGGGAGGGCCATTGCGATCAGGTTCTGAGGCTCCGGCATCCGTGCCGGCGGGTTACACCATCCAGCACAAGCTCGGTTCCGGCCAGACATCCCACGTCTACCTGGCCAGGCACCGCGTGTTCGGGGACGTGGCCCTCAAGCTGCCGCGCGCCGAGCTCCACCGTGAGCCGGTCCTGAGGCGGATGTTCGAGAACGAGGTCTCGATCACCGTCAAGCTCGCGCACCCGATGATCGTGGCCGCGTACGACGGCTACCCCACGGGCGAGGGGGCCTTCCTCGCGCTCGAGTACTGCGCGGGCGGCACGCTCGACCTGCTGCTCCTCGAGAAGGGCAAGCTCCCGCTGGAGCAGGCCTACCGGCTGGTGCTCGACGTCGCTCAGGGCCTGGCGCACACGCACGACCGCTCGGTGCTGCACCGCGACGTCAAGCCGGCCAACGTCTTCCTCACCGGCGAGGGCAGGGCGAAGCTCGGCGACTTCGGCACCGGCATCTTCATGGGCGAGGAGAGCGAGGAGCGCGTCGGCACGGCGTTCTACATGGCCCCCGAGGTGTTCGAGGGCAAGCCCGCGGGGGTGCGTTCCGACATCTACTCGCTGGGCGTGCTGTCCTACGAGGTCGTCGCCGGCCAGCGGCCGTTCGTCGCCGACAGCTACGAGGCCCTGATGGTGGCGCACCACACCGGGGTGCCCAAGGACCTCATGTCGTACCGCCCCGACCTCGACCCGCGCATCAAGCGCATCGTCGCGAAGGCCATGGCGCGCGACCCGGAGAAGCGCTTCGCCACGGCCCGCGAGTTCGTGCAGGCGTGGTCGGGCGTGGTGGGCATCCCGGTAGAGACGCGCGACACCCAGGACCAGCAGCCGGTGACCGGTAGGGCCAGCCGGCAGCGGCGCGAGGCCGAGCCGCCCGAGCCGGAGAGCCGCCAGGAGCGCGGCCGGAACGAGCGGCGGAAGCAGCGCCGCGGCGGTCTCTTCGGCTGGCTGCGGCGGAACCGCGACTGACACCCTGACGCGCTAAGCTGCCCACGTCCAGGCTTCCTGAGCGGAACACTCAGGATTCACCACGGGCTATACTCAAATCGGAACGAGTCCTACTTACGGCCCATCGCGGCCGTGGACGACGAAGACCCCCTGGCGAGGTGCAGCTGTGAACGACAAGACGCTGGAGATCCGTGACCTTCGTGCCCGCATCGTCGGCGGCGA
>CAZGXF010000050.1:0-17386 GCA_964529575.1 uncultured bacterium | reverse complement strand
CGCCGTCGACTTCAACGACATCCTCGGCCGCACCGTCCAGCTCTTCGACGAGCACCCCGACGTGCTGCAGCGCGTGCAGCAGCGCGCGGTGTTCATCCACGTCGACGAGTACCAGGACACGAACGCCGCGCAGTACCGGCTCACGCAGCAGCTCGCCGACACCTACGGCAACCTCATGGTCGTAGGCGACCCCGACCAGAGCATCTACGCCTTCCGCGGCGCCGACGTGCGCAACATCCTCGACTTCCGCCGCGACCACCCCGAGGCGAAGGTCTACCGCCTGGAGCTGAACTACCGGTCGGTGGGCAGCGTCCTGGCCGTCGCCAACGCCGTGATAAGGCAGAACCAGGGGCGCATCGAGAAGGAGCTCAGGCCCGTGAAGCAGGGCGGCGAGAAGGTGAAGCTGTACCGCGCCGCCGACCACCGCGCCGAGGCCGAGTTCGTCGCCCGCACCATCGAGCGGCGCAAGGCCGAGCTGGACCTGGCCTACGCCGCCTTCGCGGTCCTCTACCGCACGAACTCGCAGTCGCGAGTCATCGAGGAGGCGTTGCGGCGCGCCGGCATCCCAGCCCGCATCGTGGGCGGCGTGGGCTTCTACGACCGGCGCGAGGTGAAGGACGTCCTCTCCTACGCCCGCGCGGCCCTGAACCCCGCCGACGACGTCTCGTGGCGGCGCGTGCTGGGCCGGCCCAAGCGCGGCATCGGCGGCACCACCGAGCAGCGCCTGGCGGCCTGGGCCGAACGCAAGGGCACGCCGTTCTCGGAGGCCCTGCGCCGCGCCGACGAGGTCGTGCCGGGCACGCCGGCGGTGAAGCGCGCGGCCGAGTTCGTCGAGCTGATGGACGACCTGTCCCGCCAGGCCGACGAGCTGCCCGCCGCCCAGTTCCTCGCCGCCGTGGTCGACCAGACGGGCTACGCCGCAGCGCTGCGCCGCGAGGGCACGCACGAGGCCGAGGCCCGGCTGGAGAACCTCGACGAGCTCGTCTCGGCCGTCACCGAGTGGCAGGAGGAGCACCAGGGCAGCATCGCCGACTTCCTCGACGAGGCGGCCCTGCTCGCCAGCGTCGACGACAGGGCCGTGAAGGCCGTGAACGGCGAGGTTGACGACGACGCCGTCACGCTCATGACCCTGCACAACGCCAAGGGCCTCGAGTTCCCGATCGTGTTCCTCATCGGCCTCGAGGAGAACCTGATCCCCCACCGCAGCGCCACGGGCAGCCTGCAGGAGCTCGAGGAGGAGCGGCGTCTCCTCTACGTGGGCATCACGCGCGCGCAGGAGGAGCTCTACCTGGTGCACGCCGAGTCGCGCCTGACGTTCGGGCGCACCGAGCCGACGCGCCCCAGCCGCTTCCTCGAGGACATCCCCCGCGAGCACGTCGTGGAGACCGACGTGTTCGGCCAGGAGCTCGCGAGCGGCCGGTCCGCCTCGAAGTACGGGCGCGACGTCTGGCGGCCCCCGGTGCTGCCTCAGACCGCGGCCAAGCCGGCGGGCGACGACGGTCTGCCGACGTTCCGCGGGGGCGAACGGGTGAAGCACCCGAAGTTCGGCACCGGCACCGTGGTGGGCCTCTCCGGCGAGGGCGCGCGCACCGAGATCACGGTGGTGTTCGAGTCGGCCGGAGCCAAGAGGCTGCTGCTGAAGTACGCCAGCCTGGCGAGGGCTTGAGCGGCTCCAGGACGGCTCCCGGTTCGGCCCCTCCTGGATGGTATAGTCCCGCGAACCCTGTCCCTTGGGAGGCCGAGGGCGGCGCCGAGGGCACGGCGCCGGTTCCTGGAGGAGGGACTTCAGAGTGAACGCCAAAGCCATCGTGGTGACGTCCGGCAAGGGCGGCGTCGGCAAGACGACCACCACCGCCAACGTCGGGGCCGCACTGGCGCGGCTCGGCGAGAAGGTCTGCGTCATCGACACCGACGTCGGCCTGCGCAACCTCGACGTCGTCATGGGGCTCGAGGGGCGGGTCGTCTACGACCTCATCGACGTGTTCGAGGGCCGCTGCAAGCTGAAGCAGGCGCTGATCCGCGACAAGCGCGTGGAGAGCCTCTACCTGCTGGCGGCCTCGCAGACCCGCGACAAGAGCGCCCTTTCCGAGTCGCGGATGCAGGAGACGGTGCGCACGCTGCTCGAGGAGGAGGGCTTCGACCGCGTCCTCATCGACAGCCCGGCCGGCATAGAGTCGGGCTTCCAGACCGCCGCCAGCGCCGCGGACGGCGCCCTGGTGGTCGTGAACCCCGAGGTCTCGAGCGTGCGCGACGCCGACCGCATCATCGGCCTGCTCGAGGCCCGCGAGATCCCCGAGGTGCGGCTGATCATCAACAGGCTCAGGCCCGAGATGGTCAAGCGCGGCGACATGCTCGAGGTCGAGGACGTGCTCGAGATCCTCGGCGTGAAGCTCATCGGCATCGTGCCCGAGGACGAGAAGATCATCGTCTCCACGAACATCGGCAACCCCGCCTCCCTGGAGGACGGCGGCAAGCTCGCCGCCGGCAGCGCCTTCCGCGACATCGCCAGGCGCCTCAAGGGCGAGGACGTGCCGTACCCCAGCTTCGAGCCGCAGGGCGGCTTCCTGGCGGGCCTCAGGCGCCTGTTCGGGGGTGCCTGATGTTCGGCATCTTCAAGAGGCGCAAGTCGAAGGACGAGCTCAAGGAGCGCCTCAAGCTGGTCCTGTCGTACGACCGGGCGAAGCTCTCGCCGGGCAGCATGGAGGAGCTGAAGCGCGAGCTCCTCGCGGTGATCAAGAAGCACTTCCCCGCGGGCGACGCCGACTACGACGTGCGCGTCGAGCAGCAGGGCGAGCGCATGGTGCTCATCGCCAACCTGCCGGTCAAGGGAGCCTGACCGCACAGCGCGGTCGCGGCCGGCGCGCGGCGTGACGCTCTAAGACGGCGCGCGTGGCCGGTCTGCTACCCTCGGTCGCGATGGGCTCCCGGCAGTACCTCATCGCCGACGCAGACCCCGGGCAGCGGCAGCTCCTCGACCTCCTGCTCTCCGACGCCGAGAGCACGATCGCCGCGGTCGAGTCCGCCAAGCAAGCCCTCGAGTTCCTCCGGACGAACACCCCGTCGCTGGTGGTGCTGGCCTACGAGCTCCCCGGCATGCCCGGGACCGAGGTGTGCAAGCGCCTGAAGCTGGTGGCGCGCCTCCAGCACGTGCCCGTGATCGTGACGGTGGACCCTGGCGAGGGGTTCGGCGTGCCCGAGGAGGTGCGCGACGCCGCGGAGGACGCGGGCGTCGACCTGCTCGTGCCCAAGCCCCTGGGCGACAAGGCGCTGCGCGAGCGCGCCACGCGCCTGATCCTCGCGGCCGAGATGAAGCAGGTGCGCGCCCCGGCGCGCGCGAAGCACGACACGGCCGTCATCGAGGAGTCGTTGCGGGAGCTCGACGCCCGCCAGTCGGCCGCGGCGACGACGCCCGGCCAGGACGGGCAGGCGGCGGGCAAGCCGGGCCGCGCGGCGCAGCGCGCCCCCGACGAGACCGCCGAGCTGGAGCGCCTGCGCGCCGAGAACGCCCAGCTGAAGCAGCGCCTGCTGGCCGTGCAGGACCAGCTGGAACGGGCCAGGGCGGAGCTCGACGAGGCCAGGCGCGCGAGCAAGCGCGGGCTGTTCGGCCGGCGGCGGTGACGCCCCGCTCACCTACCAGGCCGTCCTCGGGTTCGTTCAGGCGTCCCTGAGGGACGAGCCTTCCCTCACGCTCGAGCCGTTACGCAGGTGGGCCGAGGCCCAGCTGCGTATGGCGGCGATGACCCTCTCGAGGCCCAGGCCGGCCTCGGTGAGCGAGTAGCTGCAGCGCCCGCCCGCCTGGCCGGGCTCCTTGTGCAGCACCCCGAGCTCCTCGAGCTTGGACAGGCGCTGGGTGAGGGTGGTGGGGTTGCAGCCGCCCACGATGCGGCCGAGCTCGTTGAACCCCTTGGGGCCGTCGAGCAGCGCGTGGACGATGTGCAGGACCCACTTCTCCTGGAGGACCTCGATGCCCTCCCCCGCGGCGCAGCGCCTCAGGTCGCGCTCCGCCGAGGCCTTGCCGTTGCGCCCGTGGCGCTCGACCGGCGCGTGGCTCCGCAGCGCCGCGCGGCCGTCGTCGGCCGTCGACGACCCGCCGTTCAGGGTCCTGCTGCGCTCTCTCTGGGCCACCTCGAAGACTGTACCACCACCCGCAGGAACGCCGTCTAGCACAGCCGACAGGGCCACGAGAAGGGAGATCGGACCCTGGGGACGCCCCTAGACCGGTGGTAGACTCGTCTCCCGAGGGCAGAGGCGCCCTCGGGAGCGACCGAAGGGAGCGCCATGAACATCTACAAGCTTGTCGGCCGCAACCTCGAGGTCACCGACGCCATGCGCAGCTACGCCGAGGAGAAGCTGGCCAAGCTCGATCGCGTCTCCGACCAGATCGTCGACGCCAGCATCGTCATGTCCTACGACAACAGGGAGGACGCTGCGAACCCGGCGACGGTCGAGGTGCAGGTGAACCTCCCCAACGGGATCATCAGGGCCGAGGAGCGGGCGCAGGACACCTACGCGGCCATCGACCTGGTCGTCGACAAGCTCGACAGGCAGCTCAAGCGCTTCAAGGGCCGCCTGCTGGCCCGGCGCCAGGAGGCCGCGCCTCCCCCGCCGGACGCCGAGCCGGTCGTCGAGAGCGACGGGGACGACGCGGACGAGCTGTTCGACGACGGTCCCCGCATCGTCAGGGTCAAGCGGCACGTGATGAGGCCCATGGCCCCCGAGGACGCGGCACTGCAGATGGAGGCGCTCGGCCACACCTTCTTCGTGTTCCACAACGTGGACACCGGCCTCATCAGCGTGATCTACCGCCGCCAGGACGGCGACTACGGCCTGATCGAGCCCGCCCAGGGCTGAGGGCCTCTGAGCACGACGTTCGCGCCGGCCGGTCCCTCGCGGGACCGGCCGCTTCGTGCCGTGCTGCCTGGGCACGGTGGCCGCGGCCGGTCGCCGCGGGTGCCGGCGCCGCTCCTCGCGCGCACGCGCCCTCCAACGTCGCGTAGCCGTGCTCTTCCTCAGCGCCGGCGCCGGCGCGTCAGGCGCGTCCAGACCAGGCCGAAGACGAAGCCGCCCACGTGCGCCCACCACGCCACCCCGCCCTCGCCGACGGGCACGCGCAGCGAGGCGCCGGCCTCGAGGAGCTGGATGAACGCCCAGTAGCCGATGAAGACCCAGGCCGGGAGCCAGAACATGAAGAAGCGCGGCACGCGCGCCACGAGCGACAGGAGCAGCCAAGGCAGGAACAGGGGCGGCACGAACGTCAGCACCTGCTGCCGCGGGAAGAGGGCGATGTAGGCCCCGAGCACCGCGCTGATCGCCCCCGAGGCGCCCACCAGAGGCACGTTCGACTGGCCGGCGAACAGCGCGTGCGTCAGCGTCGCGAAGGCGCCCCCCAGCAGGTAGAAGACCACGTAGCTCAGGCGTCCGAAGCGGTCCTCGACGTTGTCGCCGAACACGACGAGGAACACCATGTTCGAGAGCAGGTGCGCCCAGCCCCCGTGCAGGAAGAGGCTGGTGAAGAGGCTCAGCAGCTCGTCGCCCGGCGACGCGCGGAACAGCGCGGGCACGAAGCCGTACTCGTAGACGAAGCCGGTGAGGGCGAACATGTTCCCCAGGCTCGCCATGTAGAGGAAGACGGCCACGTTCGCGGCCGCGATGACCCAGGTCAGGTAGGGCCGCGCGTGCGCCGGGTTCGCGTCCCGCAGCGGGATCATCGGCGGCCGTCAGCCCTCGAACGGTGCGGTCTCGTGGTGCTGGCGGAGCTTGACCACCGTGTCGGCGGGCACGTGCCCGCGCACCGTGGCGCCGTGGTAGATGACCGTGCGCCGGCCTACGACCGTGCCCGGCGCGAGGACCGCGTTGCAGCCCACGGAGGCGCCGTCGCCTATGGCCGCCCCGAACTTGCGCAACCCGGTGCGGACCCCGCCGGAGACGACCTCGCCCCCGAACGCCTTGAAGTTCGCGACCTTCACGCCGGCCCCGAGGTTCACGTCGTGCCCCACGACGCTGTCGCCCACGTAGTTGAAGTGGGGCGCCTTGGCGCCGCCCAAGAGCAGCGAACGCTTGACCTCGCTGGCGTGCCCCACCGCGGCGCCGGGACCCAGCACGACGGGCCCCCGGATCCGCGCGGCGTGACCCACCTCGGCGCCGTCGGCCAGGTACACGGGCCCCGTCAGGTAGGCGTGCGGCCCGACCCTAGCGCCCCGCCCCAGGAACAGCGGGCCCTCGACGACCGCCGTCGGGTGGACGTCGCCGGCGTTCGTGGCGAGCGAGGCACCGAACTCGTCGAGCCGCGCCAGTACGTTCCACGGCAGCTCCTCGTCGAGCAGGCGCCTGAGCTCGTCGGGGACGCGCGCGAGGTCGAACAGGTCCGCAGTCTTGAGCATGGCGCCAGTGTAGCGGCCGGCGACACTGACGCCGGCCCAGGCGCGGCCCCGGGCCCGAGCGGCGGTAGAATCCGCCGTGCACCACGTGGTGTTCAACCCCGTGGCGGGGCGCGGCAAGGCCCGCGCCTCGCTCGACGACCTCGTGCGCCGCCTCGACCAGGCCGGCGTCGGGCACTCCCTCCACGTCACCACCGGTCCCGGGCACGCGACCGAGCTCGCCGCGTCGTCGCCGCCCGGCGCCACCGTCGTCGCGGTAGGCGGTGACGGCACCGTCCACGAGGTCGTGGCCGGCCTCCTCCGCGCCGAGGGGGGCCGGCGCGTCACGAGCCGCGCCCTGGGCGTGGTGCCAGTGGGCTCCGGCGACGACTTCGCCTTCGCCCTGGGCCTGTCGAGGGGCGACGTGACCGGGGCGGTGGCGCGCCTGGCCGCCGGCACGCGGCGCCGCGTGGACCTCGCCTTCGTGAACGGGGCGCCCTGCGCGAACGCCTTCGGCACCGGCTTCGACGCCGAGGTGGCCCACCGCCTGACGCTGGCGCCGCGCTTCCTCAAGGGGGCGGCCGCCTACCTCTTCGCGGTGCTGATCAGCCTGCACCGCGTCCGGCCGGTGGGTGTCGAGGTGACGCTCGACGGCGAGCGCGTCTACGCCGGCCGCTCGCTCCTCGTGGCGGCCCAGAACGGGCCCCGCACGGGCGGCAGCTACCTGTACTCGCCGGAGGCCCAGGTGGACGACGGCCTCCTGGACGTGGTCATCGCCGGCGACCTGGACCTGGCCGGTACGCTGGCCGTGTTGCCACGCGTCATGAAGGGCACGCATCTGACGCACCCCCAGGTCTACCTGCACCGGGGACGCAGCCTCAGCGTCGCCTGGTCGGCGCCGCGCTACGGCCACGCCGACGGCGAGTCGGCCGGCCGGGAGCGCCGCTTCGACGTCGAGCTCGAGCCCGGCGGCCTGACCGTCGCCGGCTGACCGCCGCCGCCGGCGCGCGCGGCCCGAACGGCGCCGGCCCCACGTGACGCCAAAAGGAGACCCCGCCCTCTCGGGCGGGGTCTCCGGCTGCCTGCGGCGCTAGGCCGCAGCCTCGTTAGTCGAGGTCGACCGTGTAGGCGATCGAGAAGGCCTGGGCGGACGAGAGAACACCGTTGTTGTCGTTCTCGTACACGCCGTAGGCGAACTCGAGGTCGTAGTAGTTCCAGATGACCTCGTAGCCCGAGGTGCTCTGGGTACCCGTGCCGTCCTGGTCGGGGCCGCTGATGTCCGTCGCGAAGTCGCCAGCGCCGCGGGTGTTCGTGGCGCCGTTGACGTTCGTGCCGGTCCAGGAGCCGTACTTCGCGGTCAGGGTGCTGTGGTCGAGGATGAACTGGTTCAGGACCAGGCCCACGCTCCACTGCAGTTCCGTGGCCGTGAAGTCCGCAGCGTCGTTGTAGTCCGTCGTGCGGTAGTTGACCGCGCCGATCAGGCTGGGCTGCAGGTAGACGTTGAGCGGCTCGGTCGAGATGCCGGCGCCGACCTTCAGCTCCGTGTAGTCGTCGCTGCCCACGTCGGAGTCGTTGTCCATCGTGTAGCTGACGTACGGAGTGATCGTCACGATCGAGACCGTGAGATCCATGTCGGCGGAGACCTCGAGGAGGGAGCGGCTGAAGTCAGCGTCGAGCTGCGAGTAGCTCGCCTCGAGGTTCAGGCCCTTGACCAGGGCGTTGGCGGCATCGCCGTCGTGGACGAGCGACACGCCGAAGCCGGTCTGGTAGTTGTTGTTGTCGCGCTCGACCGAGTTGGCCGTGACCAGCGCTTCGTTGGCGTCGTACGGCGAGTCGACGCGGTCGACGACCGTGCCGTTCACCGAGGCCTGGTGGAAGAAGCCACCGAGGCTGAAGCCAGCGAAGAGGTCCGCCGAGGCGTCGACGCCGAAGGCGGTGACCTGGTCACCGGCAGCGACGCTGTAGCTGTCGAAGAACGCCTCGAGGTCGAGGATGAACAGCGACAGGCCAGCGTTCACGCCGAAGCCGGTCTGGTCGACACCGAAGGGAGCAGCGCTGGAGGCCGCGCCCAGGTGGTAACCGTTGTTGCGCCAGTCGGGCGCGATGCTGCGGTAGTTGGCGCCGAGCGACGACAGGATCGGGATGCCCGCGCCAGCCACGTCGACGTCGAGCGTCGCGTAGAGCACGCTCTCGTCGCTGATCGGACCGCCGGTGCCGTTGGCCCATTCGAAGGCGAGGTCGAAGACGCTGAGCGAGACCTGGCCGTCGATGCCCCAGACCGTGATCTGGTCGTTGTCGGCGAGGACGTCGTCCTTGTCGTCGGCGAACTGCGCCTGCTGAGCGAACGAGCCGCCCAGGGTCACGCCCTCGAAGGGCGAGATGGTGGCGCGGACGCCGCGGCGGTAGGTGCCGTCATCGAGAGCCGGGTTGGTCGGGGCCGTGTAGAAGGCCGTGACCGTCGGGTCGATGAAGCTCAGGAAGTCGACGTCGGCCAGCGTGGCGACGAAGCCGGGGTAGTCGGTGTCCGCTTCGGACGTGCCGACCACGTACGGGGTGAAGGACACGTCGACATCGGTGCCGAACTGGAAGGTCAGCGGGGCAGCGCCGATGGGCGAGAACGTCGTCGTGAACTTGTCGATCTCGAAGACGATCTGCTGGTTGGCGGTGCCGCCGTTGATGGCGTCGATGTCGATGACGAGGACGGCCGAGAAGTTGTTCAGGGCGTTCGGGCTACCGACGCCGTTGAACGTGGAGCCGGCGCCGAAGCTGAGGTTCAGCGTGGCGCTGGCGTCGCCGGTCGTCTGCTCGATGTCGTGACGGTCCTGCGCGACCTCGCCGACTTCCGTGCGGTAGTTGGACGAGGAGCTGGGGTCGCCGTCGAGTTCCGCGGCGCCGGACGAGAACACCGAGCGACCCATGTCGCGTTCGTTGTTCAGGCCGTAGACGCGGTCGATGTCGAACGGGTCACCGAGCACGCGGCCGACGAAGTACTCGACCGTGATGCTGCCGGTGATGCCGAGCGGGTTCTCCTCGAGGGCCGTGACGCGGTCCTCGAGGGCCGCGATCGCGGCGCTCTGCTCGGCGTCGCTCGCCTCCAGGGCCGCGACGCGGTCACGCAGGGCGACCTGGTTGCGGTTGAGGAGGATGACGAACTCGCGCAGGTTGGCGATGTCGCTGCGGTTACGCTCGATGGCATCGGCCAGGGCGGCGCTGTCGCCGGACACGACCGGAGCACCCGCGTCGCGCAGAGCCGCTTCGAGGTCGTCGATGCGGCCGCTGAGGAGCTGCGCCATGCGGTTCAGCGCGGCGATCTCCTCGGCGTTCTGGCGGGACAGGCTGTTGGCCTGGTTGGCGAGGCTGTAGGCCTCGTCGGCGCGCGCGGCAGCGGCGTCGGCCTGGGCCTGCGCGGTGTCGATCGCCACGCGCTGCGAGGCGATCTGGTTCTGGAGGTCGCGGAGGACCGCCGGGTCGACGTCGCCGGCTTCGCCCAGACGCGCTTCGAGCTCGTCGAGACGGGCCGTGTTGGCGGCGACCTCGTCGGAGAGACCCGCGATGGCGGACTCGGCCGAGGAGAGGCGCACGCCCTGGGCGGCCACGTCGGAGGCGAGCTCCTGCACGGCGTTGCGCAGCGACTCGATGTCGGCCTGCGTGAGCGCCATGGCGGCGTCCATGTTCTCTTCCAGGACGTCGAGGAGGCGGCTGACCACGAGGGCGGCCTGGTAACGGGTGAAGGCCTCGTTACCGCGGAACGTCCCGTCGGGGAAGCCGATGACGATGCCTAGGTCAGCGATGCGGTCGACGGCGTCGCCGGCCCAGTGGTTCGCCGGGATGTCCGGGAACGACGACTGGGCGAAAGCGCCGCTCGCCAGCACGGCTGCCAGGAGCGTTACTGCGAGCTTCTTCATGTGGTTTACCCCTTGAACTGATGACTTTGCATGATGCCGATGCTCTTCTCACGTCAAGGGGGCCCGGGAGTTTCCGTGTTTCCTCGCCGCGCCCTTGCTATCGGTTCGAAGTGTCATCGGAGACCCTCACGTTCCGAGGCCGGTTCAAGTGGTAGCACCTCCTTCCGCTGCGGCCCAGGACCCGAGAGAGGTCCGAACCAGAGTAGACCACATGGTCCTACCCCTGTCAACGCCGTGAAGGTCCGATGAGAGCGAAGAATCCGCATCCCCAAGGGACCAAAGTCCTCGTGTGAAGCGTGATACTCATGTGATTCTCATTCTCATGTCCTGGTGCGGGTGGAAGGGGTCAGTGGACCCAGCCGGGAGGGGGCACCGCCCCGGTCGACCGCCCGGCGCGAGGTGGAGGACGCCCCAGCCGGGTGGCCGTCGCGGCTGCTAGAGTCCCCCCATGGCGAGAGTCGTCGTGCCCGCCGCCGAGGAGCTCCTCGACAAGCCGATCGCCGTCCTGGACCACGGCTTCGTGCGCCTGGTCGACTACCTGGGCGGGGACGACAGGATCGTCCAGGCCGCCCGCGTGTCGTACGGGCAGGGGACGAAGACGGTCCGCGAGGACGCCGCCCTCATCGACTACCTGCTGCGGCACCAGCACACCAGCCCCTTCGAACAGGTGATCTTCACGTTCCACGTGAAGATGCCGATCTTCGTCGCCCGGCAGTGGATACGGCATCGCACCGCCAGGCTCAACGAGATCAGCGGCCGCTACAGCGTGATGAAGGACGAGTTCTACGTGCCCAGGCGGCACGAGGTACGGTTCCAGAGCAAGGCGAACAAGCAGGGCGGCGACGCCCGCGAGGTGCCGCCCGAGCTGCAGGAGCGCGTGCTCGACGTGCTGGCGGGAGGTCAGGCGCGCGCCTACGAGGAGTACGAGGGCCTGCTGGAGCACGACGTCGCCCGCGAGCTCGCCCGCATCAACCTGCCGCTGTCGCTCTACACCGAGATGTACTGGCAGATCGACCTCAACAACCTCTTCCACTTCCTGCGCCTGCGCCTGGACTGGCACGCGCAGTACGAGATCCGCGCCTACGGCGACGCCGTGGCCACGATGGTGAAGGCCGTTTGCCCGCTCGCCTACCAGGCGTTCGAGGAGCACGTCCTCCACGGCCGGTCCTTCTCGCGCACCGAGGTCGCCGCGATCCTCGAGTCGCTCGACCGCCGCGCGCTGGCCGAGGCCGTCGCCCGGTCCGGCATGCGCACGACGCGCCGCGCCGAGTTCCTGGCGAAGCTGGGCCTGAGCGAGGCCGACCTGCCCCCCACCGAGGAGCCGAGCGCCGTCGCTGGCGAAGCGCCCTAGTGCGCTACCGCCTGGTCGCCGTCGGGGCCCTGAAGCGCGGTCCGCTGGCGGCCGCGGCCGAGCGCTACGCCCGGCTGCTCAGGGGCCTCGCCCAGCTGGAGGTCTTCGAGGTCAAGGACCGCTCGGCCCTCGGGCCCGAGGGCGCGCGGTCGCGCCACGCCGTCGACTCCCTCAGGCACGCGGACGGCCACCTGCTGCTCCTGGACGAGCGGGGCGAGCAGCTCTCCACGGCGCAGCTGGCGGGGCGCGTCGCCGAGCTGGAGCGCGCCGGGACCAGCCGCGTCACGCTGTTCATAGGCGGCCCGGACGGCCACGGGCCGGAACTGCGCGCGGCGGCGCACGGGTCGCTGGCGCTCTCACGCCTCACGCTGCCGCACGACCTGGCGCGCGTCGTCCTCTTGGAGCAGCTCTACAGGGTCGAGGCCCTCAGGTCCGGGCACCCGTACCATCGGGACTAGCGGCGGTCAGCGCGGCGTAGAGGCCGAGCATGTCGACGGCGGCGGCGGCGAGACGGTCGAAGCCCACGGGCTCCGGCTCCTCCAGCGTGAGGAGCGCGTTCCGGCCGCCGATGACCACCACCGGCGCCACGCGACCGCGGGCGGGCAGCTCGTCCTCGGCCCGCCTGGGCACGCACAGCAGACGCATCAGGAGCTCGCGCACCGGCCTCGTCAGCAGCGCCCTGGCGCCGTCGACGTCGCGCGCGTACACGGCCAGGCGACCGTCGAACCCCGGGTCCACGCCGGTCTCGACGCGCTCGCTGCCCGTGCGCCCGGCCTCGATGAGCTCCATCGCCTTGCCCAGGCGCTCGGTCACGCGCATCGACACGAGGGCGACCTCCGCCTCGGCGCGCACCAGCACGCAGCTGCGCAGGCCCGTCACACGACCGGTGGGCCCCACCCTCTCGCGGGACTGGTCGAATAGCACCAGGCGCGGCTGGCCCGGGCGCGACAGCGCGTAGACCGGCGCCACCTCTCCCGGACCGAGGCCCAGTTGGTCGTGGAGACGGCCGGCCAGGTCGTCCCACGGCGCCAGCTCGAGCTCGGCGGCCAGCGCGCGCCAGCCCTCGGCCCGCGTGTCGGTGCGCTGCCGCCTCTGGAAGAACATGCGTAGCAAGATATCGGGTCGGCGGCGGGGGCCGCGCGGGGGCTAGGCAGGGGTCAGACGTTGAACCCGAACATGCGCATCTGGCGCTTGCCGTCCTCGGTCATCTTCTGAGGGCTCCACGGCGGCGACCAGACGAAGTCGACCGTCACCGAGTTCACGCCGTCGACCTTCATCACGGCGAGCTCGGCGTCGGCCTGGATGAGGTCCTGCACGGGGCAGCCCATGCTCGTCAAGGTCATCTCGATGCCGACGTTGCCGGCGTCGTCGACCTGCACCTCGTACACGAGGCCGAGGTCCACGACGTTCACGGGGATCTCCGGGTCGCGTACGACCTTGAGGGCTTCGAGGACCTGCTCGCGCATGGCCGCCTTACCCTCGGGCGTGGCGGGGTCGGCGGCAGGTGCAGGGGCTGGCTGCCCGGTGTCGCTCATGACCACGACGTTACCAGAGGGCCCGACCGGCGGGCGTAGCCGTGGTCGGTGCGAGGTGCGAAGCGGCTCCCTCGCCGTTCCGCCGCCGCGCTCACCACTCGGAGTAGCGGTCGCGGTGCACGGTGAAGGCGACGGAGAGCGCCAGCAGCGTGGAGAGCAGGCTGGTGCCGCCGTAGGAGACGAGCGGCAGGGTGATGCCGGTGACGGGCGCCAGGCCCAGCGCGACCCCGATGTTCACCAGCACCTGGAAGCCGATCAGCACGGTGACCCCCACGATGATCAGCTGGTCGCGCTCGAACGGGCACTCGGCCGCCATGGACACCAGTCGCCAGAACAGGAGGCCGTAGAGGAGCAGCAGGGCCACCGAGGCCACGAAGCCGCCCTCCTCGGCCAGCACCGGGAAGATGAAGTCGTTGTGCCGCTCGGGGATGAACCCGAGCTGGCCCTGGGTGCCCTGCTTGTAGCCCTTGCCGAACAGGCCGCCGGACCCCACGGCGATCGTCGCCTGGATGATCTGGTAACCGCTGCCCTGCGGGTCGGCCTCGGGGTCGAGGAACGACAGCAGGCGGGCACGCTGGTGGTCGGCCAGGTTGGGCAGCACCACCGTGGGCGTGGCCACGACGACGGCCACGACGATCACGACGAGCTGCCGCCACGGCACGCCGCGCACCAGCACCATGCCGGCCCCGGTCATCGCGATCACCAGCGCCGACCCGAGGTCCGGCTCGAAGAGCACCAGCGCCACCGGCGGGCCCAGGAGGACGCCGATGCGCAGGTAGTCGAGGAGCCCTCGGATGGGCCGCTCGTGCAGCGCCGAGGCCAGCGCGAGGATGAGGGCGATCTTCGCCAGCTCGCTGGGCTGGAAGCCCGGCAGCGGCCCCAGGTAGAGCCACGACTTCGCTCCGTTCACCTCGCGGCCGATGAGGTGGACCAGGACGAGCAGGCCCAGGCTGAGCACGTAGAGGTGGGGCGCGAAGCGGACGATGCGCGACTTGCCGATCCACAGCACCGCCGCGCACAGGAGCACGCCGCCGCCGAGGAACGCCAGCTGGCGCTCGAACTGGCCGCTGTTCGCCGCGCTGCTGAGGGTGATCAGGCCCATGCCGAGCACCAGGGCGGTCACCAGGGGCAGGCCGAGGTCGGCGCGGGTCACGCGGGCAGTCTAACCAGGGCGCGCCCGACGGCCGCGTGGCGGGAGGCCCCTTCCGACCGGTCGTTGCCCAGGAGACGCCGGGGCCGGCTACGAGCGCGGCCCCGGAGGGCCCGCGGGCGCGGCCCGCCCGTCAGCTCGCCGCGAAGCGCGTGCGGCGCAGCACCCACTCGGCCAGGAGCGCGACGAGGGCCAGCGCCGACAGCACGACCGCGAGCGGCGTGGGTGCCCCGCCGGCCGGGGCCACCGCCCCGGCGCGCCCACGCGCCGCCTCGGGCCGGGGCGTCGGAGCGGGCTCGTCGGCCCCGGCCTCGTCGGTCTCGCCCCGGGCGTCGCCGGCCGCCGCCGACGCCGTCACGACGCCCTCGCGGGGCAGCCGCGACTCGCCGGCGGACAGCAGCGAGGCCAGGACCACCCTGCCCTCACCCGTCTCGTAGACGCCGGGCTCGAGCCACGGGCCGCCGGCCTCGCCCCCCTCGCCCAGGCGCACGGCCTCGGTGGTGCCGAGCGCGGCCACGACGTTGGCGAACAGCGCCGGGAAGGCGGGCCTGAGCGTGAGGTCCGACTGGCTCGGGTGGAACGCGAGCTCCAGCGCCAGCGGGCCCTCTTCCCTGACCCTGACCACCGGCGTCAGGTCGGCGGTGCGGGCGAGCACGCGCCAGCCCTCCTCCTCCACCGGCCACGGCTCGCGCGTCGGGTCGAGGCCCACGACCACCTCGGAGAGGTCGGCGAAGCGGAGCAACGGGTGGGCGCGGTCGAAGTCGCGCACCACGGCGTAAGCGGGCTCCGGGGCGGGCGCCGCGAACGACACGTAGGGGCCCTCGACCGCGGGCGCCTGGCCGGCGGTGAGGACCCGCAGGTCCGCCGCCAGGAAGCCGGCGCCACGGCTGTAGGTGACCTCGGCCGTGGGCACGGCCTGCAGGGCGCGCGTCGCGGCCCCGTGCGTGTCGTCGGTGACGACGGCGACCGGCCGGCTGCCCGCGTAGGCGACGTCGTCGAGCGGGAGGGCGTCGGGCGGGCCCGCCAGGCGCGCGGCGATGACGCCGGAGAGGTCGGGGAGCGGGAACGTGACGGTGCCCACGCCGCCCACCGGCACGAGGACGTCGGCAGCGGCGAGCTCCTCGCCGTCGCGCTCCAGCACCACGCGCGTCTCCACGGGCCGGGGGCCGCTGGCGACGACGGCTACGAACACCTGTCCCACGCCCACGGTGAAGGCGCTGATGCCGACGTTCTCGACCTCCTCGCCCACCACGTGCACGACGGCCGCTCCGAGCGAGAGCTGCTGGTCGGTGACCACGTGCACCTCGGCGCCGGGCAGCAGCGCGGCCGCCAGGTCGAGCGCGTCGCCCAGGTCGGCGCCGGCGTCGCCGGCTACCAGCGACTCGAGCGCCGCCTCGCGCTCGGCGGCGCTCGCCTCCAGGGGGGCGAGGAGCGTGGCGCCCACGCCGGCGCGCACCAGGGCGAGGCGGCCCGCGCCCTGGGAGAGCTGGCGCGCCAGGTCACGGGCGAGGTCGAGGCGCGTGGCGTCTCCCTGGCCGGACGTGGCCGCCATCGAGGCCGAGGCGTCCACGACGACCACGCGGTCGGGCGCCTCGCGCGCCACCAGGGCGGGACGCGCCAGCGCCAGCGCCGCCAGGGCGGTGAAGAGCAGCTGCAAGAGGAGCAGCCACGACGGCCTGACGCGGCGCCGCCGCGAGGCCGCCTGCGAGGCGCGTTCCCACAGGAACAGCGCCGAGACCTCGTGGCGCAGCCTCCGCGCGCGCAGGAAGTGGAGCAGCACCACCACCGGCAGGGCGGCCAGGAGCCACAGGAAGACGGGGCTGCCGAAGACGAGGCTCATCAGACCTGGAACACCCCTAGGGGGTAGGCGTCGGCCACGGGCGCGTGGGCACAGGCCTCGAGGGCCCGCACCAGCACGTCGCGCAGCTCGCGCGGCGCGACGACCTCGTCGACCCACAGCCGGGCGGCGGCGTAGCGGACGTCGAGCGCGTCGTCGTAGCGGGCGGCCACCTCGCGCCTCAGCTCCTCGAGCACCTCCCCGTCGACGTCACGGCCTTGGCGCCTGAGCTGGGCGGCCTGGAGGTCCAGCAGGGTGCTGGCCGCCTGCTGCCCGCCCATGACCGCGTAGCGCGCGCTGGGCAGGGCGAAGATGAAGCGCGGCGCGAACGCCTTGCCGCTCATGGCGTAGTGCCCGGCCCCGTAAGAGCCGCCGAGGATCACGCTCAAGCGCGGCACGACGCTGTTCGACACCGCGTTCACCAGCTTCGCGCCGCGGCGGATGATGCCCTCCCGCTCGCTGTCGCGGCCCACCATGAAGCCGTTGACGTCGTGCAGGAAGACGATCGGCACGCCGGCCTGGTTGCAGTTCAGCACGAAGCGGGCGGCCTTGTCGGCCGCGTCACCGTAGATCACCCCGCCGATCTCGATGCGTCCTTGCTTCCGGATCACGCGCTTCTGGTTCGCCACCACGCCCACCGGGAAGCCGCCCAGGCGGCCGGTGCCGCACACGATGGTCTCGCCGTAGTCGGCCTTGTACTCGTCGAACGGCCCGGCGTCGAGCAGGCGCGCGATCACCTCCCGCACCTCGTAAGGGCGCGTGCCGCCCTCGGCCGGTAGCAGCTCCTCGAGGCCGCCGGGGTCGGCCTCCGGCGGTTGGGGCTCGGTCCGGCTCGCCGCCCACGGCGCCGGGTGAGGCCGGGCGTAGCCGGCCGCCAGGCTGCGCAGGCGACGCAGCGCCGCCTCGTCGTCGGGCTCGCGGTAGTCCACCGTTCCCGAGACCTCGGCGTGCATCGCCGCGCCTCCCAGCTCCTCGGAGTCGACGTCCTGCCCGATGGCCGCCTTCACCAACGCCGGCCCGGCCAGGTAGAGGCCGGAGCCGTCGGTCATCACGAGCTTGTCGCACATCACCGGCAGGTAGGCTCCGCCGGCCACGCAGTTGCCCATGATCGCCGCGAGCTGCGGCACGCCCAGCGCGCTCATGCGGGCGTTCAGGTAGAAGACGCGTCCGAAGTCGTCCTGGTCGGGGAAGATCTCGTCCTGCATGGGCAGGTACACCCCGGCCGAGTCGACGAGGTAGACGGTCGGCAGCC
>CAZGXF010000049.1:0-17587 GCA_964529575.1 uncultured bacterium | reverse complement strand
AGGTCAAGATCGAGTACGGCACCGCGACGATCCCCACCGAGGACGAGGAGGACCTCCTCAACTTCGACGCCAAGCGCGAGCAGTTCTCCCCCGGCCGCGTCTACGAGGCCTTGCGGCCGGTGCTGGTGGAGCTGACGACCGAGATCAGGCGCTCCCTCGAGTTCTTCCGCGTGCAGAGCGGCGACGCGAACATCAGCCGCATGCTCGTCACCGGCGGCGGCGCGAAGCTGCGCGGCCTGCCCGAGGCCATCGGTGACGCGCTCGGCTTCCGCGTCGAGCTCGGCGACCCGTGGCTGACGATCAACGTCGACGAGAACCGCTTCGACACGCAGTACCTGAAGAAGGTCGCGTCGGAGTTCGCGGTGCCGCTCGGCCTGGCCCTGCGGGGGGTGGCCGGCGTTGATTAACATCAACCTCCTTCCGAAGAACCTCCGACGCGTCCGCGAGCCGGGCTACTGGCGACTGCTCATCGTCGTCTTCCCGCTCCTCGTGCTGGGCGTGGCGGCGCTGCTGCAGTACTTCGCCAGCACCACCGAGGCGAACCTGCAGCGCGAGAAGCTGGCCCGCGAGGACCAGCTCGCCCTGCTCCAACCGTTCCTGCGCGAGCAGCGCGACCTCCTGGCCCGCCAGCAGCAGCTCAACGAGCTCATCGCCGTGGCCCGCTCGGTGCGCGAGAACCGCATCATGTGGACCGGCGAGATCGCGGGGCTGCTCGAGACGCTGCCCGTCCAGGGCTCCTCGGGCAGGCCGAACATCGACTTCAGGCAGCTCAACATGCGGGCCGTGGTGCCGCCGCGCGCGGAGCCGAACCGCTTCGAGGGGCGTCCCATCGTCGCCGAGATGAACATCAACGGCACCGTGGTCTCCACCGAGGTGTTGGCCCGGTTCATACGCGCCCTCGAGAACTCCCGCGACTACGGCGTGGCGTTCCAGAGCGCGCAGCGGCAGTCCGACACCGACCTGTACGACTACTCGCTCACGGTGGGTGCGTTGGCGGAGGGTGACCGGTGAGGCTCGGCAACTTCAGCTTCAGCAAGCTGCGTCAGCGCGACATCGCCATCATCGCGATCGTCCTCTCGCTCGTGGCCGGTGCGCTCTGGTACCTCTACATGTACCGGCCCACGCAGGACCGCATCACGCAGCTCGAGAGCGACATCTCCCGGCTCGACATCGAGATCAGGCGGGGCGAGGACGCCAGGCGCAACCTCCCCGACCTGAGGCTCGCCGTCGCCCAGCTCGAGGAGGACCGCAGGGTGTTCCTCTCCGAGCTGCCGCGCGAGAGCGACATCTCCGGGCTCATCGACCAGCTGAGGACCTCGGCGTCCGACGCCGACGTGGTCGTGCAGAGCCTGAGCCAAGGCTCGGCGAGCGAGCAGATCCAGGACGTGCGGCCCATCGGCTTCAGCGTGCAGACGCAGGGCACCTACGTCGACACGATGTCGTTCCTCTCCAGCCTGGAGGGCCTGCAGCGCTTCACGAAGATCGGCAGCGTCGCGCTGGCGATCGACGGCAACGAGTCGGTCGACCCGCTGCTGAACGCCACGTACGACTTCACCGTCTACGTCTACACGGGCAACGACCCAGGGGAGCTGGAATAGATGCGACTTTCCAGGACGGCCCGCTTCCTCATAGCCGCCCTCCTCGTCGCGGCGGCGGCCTTCGTATGGGTCAACTTCTTCAACCAGAACGGGCTCTCGACCACCCCCACGGTCGCGACCGCCCCGACGCCCGGCCCCATCACGGTGGGTGAGGGCGCGGCCCCGCTGGTCGGCCAGCCCGCCGACGCGGCGGCCGAGGGCGAGCCGGTCGCAGCCCCCGAGGCGGCCGAGGGCGGGGAGGCACCCGCCCCTGCGGCCGGTGCGGCGCAGCAAGGCGCCACACCGCTGACCCCGCCCGTCGTCGTCGCGGAGGGAACCCAGGTCGTCACGCGCGACCTCGTGGTCGAGGAGCTCCCCTTCCTCGTCCTGGCCCCGCCCAGCGGCGGTCCGGCCGACGACCCCGCGTCCGGCGCGAGCGCCTCGCGGCCGCAGGCCACGCAGCGCGCCACCATCAACCCGTTCTCCCCCGTCGTGGTGCAGGCGCCGCCCGCCGCGGCGCCGGTGCAGGAGGTCGCCCAGGAGCAGCCGCCGGCGTCCACGCCGATCGTCGAGGTCGTGGCCGAGGCGCCGGCCGGCAGGACCACCCAGCCGCAGGTGGCCGCGGCACCCGAGCCCGTCAGGGCGCCCGCGCCGCGCGCGGTGGCACCGGCCTCCTCGGTCAGCTCCGACCTGCCGCGTGCGCTGCCCACCGGCATGCTGCCCACCGCGCCGCAGATCCTGCGCGACGCCCGCAGCCAGCCCGCGGCGGTCGCGCCGGTGGCCCCGAACATCGGCGACCTGGCGGCCCTGCGCGAGCCTGGCTCCGAGACCCCGGTGCCGGTCGCTCCGGTCGACGCCGCCGCGGTCGCCGCGACGGCCGCCACCGTCCCCGACCCGCTCGGCCCCGGCCGGCCGCTCTCGCAGCCGGTGCAGGCCGACGCCCGGCCCGCGAACACGCTGCCGCTGGCCGTCGGCGCCGACCCCCTGAGCCGTTACCTGCGCGACAACGACGTGCGCTTCACCGGCACGGTGCTGGGTCCCCTCAGCGTCGGCGTGTTCCGTTCCTCGATCTACTCCACGCCGGTCGTGCTGACGCTCGGCCAGCCCCTGCCGGACACCGACATCATCCTCTCCGACCTGCGTGGCTACGAGGCCCGGTTCACGCAGGGCGACCGGACCCAGACCCTCTCGCTGGACCTCAGGCGGTGATCATGAAGCGAACCCTTACCCTCATCACCTTCCTCGCCCTGTTCGGGGCGGCCCTGGCGCAGAGCGCCTTGGCGCCGTTGCCGAGCGACCCGCGCTACGACCAGCCGGTCGAGTTCGTGACCGGCTCCTCGGGCGAGTCGCTGCGCGCGATGCTCCAGGGTCTGGCGCGGTCCATCGGCCTCACCGCCGTGACCGAAGACGTGCCCGACGAGGTCATCGTCTACGACATCGGCGACCCGAAGCCGTTCCGTCAGGTCTGGGAGCTCGTGCTCACCCTCAACGACCTCGACTACGTGCTGCTCGACAACGACCTGGTCGTGGTCGGCACGCCGGCCTCGATCGCTCGCCTGCGCGGCACCGACACGGCCGCCGCGGCCCCCGACGCCGAGCCGACCGAGCAGCGCTTCTACCGTGTGAACACGAACCCGCAGCAGGTCGTGGAGGTGCTGGGCCGCGTCCTCCCCGGCGTCCGCGTCGAGGCGCTTCCGGGCAACACCATCGTCGTGAACGGCACCGCCGCCCAGCACGACCAGGTCACGCTGATGCTGGAGCAGTTCGACAGGGCGCCGGAGCAGGTGGCCCTCGAGCAGCGCACGTACTTCCTCTCGAACGCCGACGCCGCCGGCCTCGCCGAGGTCCTGCAGCAGACCGGCTTGCTGGTCGCCGGCGGTGAAGAGGGCCAGGCCGCGCGCCTCGAGGACTTCTCGGTCGTCGCCGAGCCGCGCACGAACAGCATCATCGTCACGGGGCCGGCCAGCGTGCAGGCGCGCCTCGCGCAGCTGATCCCGCAGCTCGACCTCCCGCAGCGCCAGGTGAACATCCAGGTGCGCATCCAGGAGGTCACGCGCTCGTTCGCGCACGACTTCGGCCTCGACTTCAGCGGCGCCTTCGGCCAGATGCAGGCCAGCCTGCTGGACACCGGCCTGTCGTTCATCTTCGACATGGCCTCGGCCGTCTCGAGCTTCAACATCATGGCGGTGCTCGACGCGCTCGAGTCCCAGGGCCTCTCCCGCCGCGTCGACGACGCGAACCTCACGCTCCTCGACAAGCAGACGGGCACCCTCATCTCGGGCGGCAACGCTCGCATCCTCCTCCCGAACGCGGCCGGCGAGGCCGTCCTCGAGGAGGTCGAGTACGGCGTGCAGATCACGCTCACGCCGCTCATCGGCGCCGACGGGCGCATCACCATCAGCGTGAACGCCGAGATCTCCGACCTCCTGCCGCCGCCCACCGCCGACGTCGTGCTCCACACCTCCACGCGGCGCGTGTCGACCACGATCACGCTCGAGCCCGGCCAGACCGTCCTCCTGGGCGGCCTGATGCAGGACGAGATCGTCATCGAGAAGAAGCGCCTGCCGATCCTCGGGGCCATCCCCGTGATCGGCGAGCTCTTCGGCACCACGGACACCGAGGAGACCTCGGGCGAGCTGCTCCTGATCGTCACCGCCGACGTCATCGAGTGAGCCCCCGCCGCCCCAGGCGGCGCACCGCTAGCAGTCCAGCGCCCCGCCCGGCCCGCCCGGGCGGGGTTCGCTTGCACCGCTCGCCGGGGTGTCCGCCTGCGGTCGTGTCGGGCCGCGGCGTCGGCGCAAGGTCCGTTGCGGGCCGCGGCGTCGGCCCAAGGTCCGTTACCCCTCACGCTTCCCAGCGGCGGCGGTCGAGCCCGGGGCGGCCGCCTATGCCCGTCCCCGACGCAACTGTGGGCCGTGCTACGCTGCCAGGATGCTGAGGTTCCTCTCCGCCGGAGAGTCTCACGGCCCCTCCCTCACCGTGATCGTCGACGGCGTCCCAGCCGGCCTGGAGCTCGTGGCCAGCGAGCACATCGACCCGTGGCTGCGGCGCCGCCAGGGCGGCTACGGCCGCGGGCAGCGCATGGTCATCGAGGCCGACTCGGCCACCCTGGTGGCCGGCGTGCGCGCCGGCCGCACGACCGGGGCGCCGTTGGCGGTCTCGATCGCGAACCGCGACAACGCGAACTGGCGCGAGGTCATGGACCCGCTGCCCGGCAACGAGCCTCGCAAGCGCGCGCTCACCGAGCCTCGGCCCGGCCACGCCGACCTCGCCGGCGGCGTCAAGTACGGCCACAAGGACCTGCGCGACGTGCTCGAGCGCGCCTCGGCGCGCGAGACGGCCAGCCGCGTGGCGGCGGGGGCGGTCGCGCTGCGCCTGCTGCAGGAGGCCGGCATCGAGGGGTGCGCGCGCGTGGTCAGCCTGGGCGGCATCGCCTGCGACGGCGGCATGGACTGGTCGCGCGTGGCGGAGCTGGACGAGAGCCCGCTCCGGACCTTCGACCGCGCCGCCGAGGACGAGATCATGGCCCGCATAGACGCGGCCAAGGAGAGCGGCGACACGCTGGGCGGCGTCGTGGAGGCCCGCTTCCGGAACGTCCCCGTGGGCCTGGGGTCGCACGTGCAGTGGGACCGCAAGCTCGACGGACGTCTGGCGCAGGCCGTGATGAGCGTGCCCGCCATGAAGGCCTGCGAGATCGGCGACGGCTGGCGCGCCGCCACGCTGCCGGGGTCCGAGGTGCACGACGCCATCGTGGACCGGCAGGGCGGGCGGTACGTCAGGGAGACGAACCGCGCCGGCGGCCTGGAAGGGGGCATGACGAACGGCGAGGACCTCGTCGTCCGCGCGGCGATGAAGCCCATCGCCACGCTCATGCGCCCGCTGCCCACCGTGGACGTCGTGACTCACCGGGCCGCCGACGCCGCCCGCGAGCGCTCCGACGTCACGGCCGTGCCGGCCGCGTCCATCGTCGTGCTGTCCATGGCCGCGCTCGTGCTGGCCGACGCCGTGCTGGAGAAGTTCGGGGGCGACACCGTGCGCGAGCTGCGGGAGCGCGTCGGCTCGTACCGCGACTACGTAGCGGCCTACTGATGACCGACTCCCCTCCCCGGCGACACCTGCCTCCGGAGCGGGTCGTGACCTGGCTCGCCATGGCGGGCTTCATGGGGACGGGCAAGAGCCGCATCGGCTGGGAGCTGTCGCGCCGCCTGCAGCTGACCTTCGTCGACACCGACCGCGTGATCGAGCGCGTGAGCTGCATGCGCATCACCGACATCTTCGAGCTCTACGGCGAGGAGGTCTTCCGCCACTACGAGACCGAGGTCGTCAAGCGTTGCGTGAGGCTGGACGAGGTCGTGGTCTCCACGGGCGGCGGCACCGTGGTGCGGCCCGAGAACCGGGCGCTGCTCAAGGCCCGCGGGCCCGTGGTGGTGCTCACCGCCAGCCCCGAGACCGTCTACCGCCGCACCAGGCGCCACCGCCGGCCGATGCTCGAGGTCGGCGACCCGCTGGAGCGGATCGCCACCCTCATGGCGGCGCGCCAGGCCGCCTACGACGACGTGGCGACGTTCAAGGTCTCCACCGACGGCCGCGCCTCCGCCGACGTGGTCGAGGAGATCGTCGAGCGCCTGAAGGGCTGGGCCGAACGCGGCGCGGGGGGCGAAGCGTGAGCGAGCGCGCTCCCGCGGACGGCGGGGCGGCGGCCACGGCTGGGCAGGCTACGAGCGCGGCCGCCGCCGACCCGCGGCTGGTGAGGGTGGCGCTCTCCCCTCCCTACGACGTGGTCGTCGGCGCCCGACTGCTCCACGAGGTCGCGTCGCGGGTGCCGCAGAGCGCCGTGGCCGTGGTGAGCGACGAGACGGTGTGGGCGCTGCACGGGCGCGGCCTGGCCGAGCGGCTGCGGACGGCCGGCAAGCGCGTCGTGGAGGTGACGGTCGCCCCCGGTGAAGGCAGCAAGGACCTCGCTACGTACGGGGCCGTGGTGCGCGCCCTCGCCGCCGGCGGGCTCGGGCGGGACGCCGCGGTGCTGGCACTGGGCGGAGGCGTGGTCGGCGACCTGGCCGGCTTCGCGGCGGCCACGTACCTGCGCGGGGTCGCCCTCTACCAGCTCCCGACCACGCTCCTGGCGATGGTCGACGCCGCCATCGGCGGCAAGACGGCCGTGGACCTCCCCGAGGGGAAGAACCTCGTGGGCGCCTTCTGGCAGCCGCGGGCCGTCTTGGCCGACGTGGCCACCCTGTACACGCTCCCGCCGCGCGAGCTGCGACAGGGCGTCGCCGAGACCGTGAAGACCGGGCTGATAGGCGACCCGGGGCTGGTGGACGAGGCCGAGCGCCTGCTGGTCACGGCCGCTACCGGCGAGGGCTCCGAGGCGGCCGGGCTGGGCGGACCCGGGGGGGCGGTGCCGCCTGGTGCCCTCGTGGACGTGGTGGCGCGCGCCGCCGCGGTGAAGGCCAGGGTGGTCACTGAGGACCCGCACGAGGCCGGCGTCAGGGCGCACCTGAACCTGGGGCACACCCTCGCGCACGCCCTCGAGGCCGCCTCCGGCCTCGCGCTGAGCCACGGCGACGCCGTCCTGTACGGCCTGGTCTACGCCGCGGCCCTGGGCCGCGCCCGCGGCCTCGTGGACGTGGTCGAGCGTCTGGCCCGCCTCGTCCACCGCCTGCGGCCCGACCCGCTGCCTGACCTGCCCTTCGAGGCGCTGGTCCCTTACATGGCGCGCGACAAGAAGGTCCTCGCCGGCCGGCTCCGCTTCGTGCTCCTGGAGGCCCCGGGGCGGCCGGTCGTCGTGGCCGACGTCACCGAGGCCGAGATGAGGACCGCGTGGCGCGCGCTCGAGGAGCTGATGCGATGATCCTCGTTCTCAACGGCCCCAACCTGAACCTCCTCGGACGCCGCGAGCCGCACGTCTACGGCAGCGCGACCCTCGACGACGTGGGCCGCGAGCTGGCGGCGCTGGCCGAGCAGCTCGGCACGAGCGTCGAGCTGCGCCAGAGCAACCACGAGGGCCAGCTCATCGACTGGCTGCACGGCGCCGCCGCGCAGGGCGCCACCGGCGTCATCGTCAACCCCGGCGGCTTCAGCCACACCAGCGTGGCCCTGCGGGACGCCATCGCCGCCATCGACCTGCCCGTGGTGGAGGTTCACGTATCGAACGTGCACGCCCGCGAAGGGTTCCGCCACCGGTCCCTGACGGCCGGCGCGTGCGTGGGCGTGATCGCGGGGCTGGGCGTGCGTGGCTACCTGCTGGCGCTCCGCTACCTGGTGGAGACGCGCTAGGCGCGCTCAGCCGCGGAGGAAACCGGTCGGGGTCTCGCCCACGGGCGGGAGGTCCTCCAGCGAGGAGAGCCCGAAGTCGAGGAGGAACCTCTCGGTGGTGCCGTAGAGCAGCGGCTTGCCGACCACGTCCTTCTGGCCGACCACCTTGACGAGGCCGCGCTCCTGCAGCGTCTCGAGCGTCGAGGAGCAGGACGCGCCGCGCGCGGCCTCGAGCTCGCCGCGCGTGATCGGCTGGTGGTAGGCGATGAGGGCGAGCGTCTCCAGCGCCGCCGAGCTGAGGGGCGGCAGGGGCGGCGGCGAGAGCAGCGTGGCGAGCGCCGGCACCAGGCGCGGGGCCACGACGAGGCGGAACCCGCCGGCCACGTGCTCGACCTCGATGCCGAGGCCCTGTTCCTGCAGCAGCTCGTGGAGCGCCATGACCTCGCGGGTCACGGCCTCCTCGCTCACCCCCAGCAAGCCCTTGAGCTCCTTGGCCGACAGGGGCCTCTCCGCCGCCAGGAGCGCCGCGCACAGCAGCGCCCGCACCTCGCGCCTGGCGGTGTCCTCCACTGCGGAAGAAGGCTCCACGGTACCGATGGGCACGGCACATGCTCCCAAGCCGCCCGGGTGGTGTCAAGGCCGTCACGGCTCCCTCCACTCCAGGACGCGTGGCTCGGGCGTCAACGTCACGACGGCGGTCGCCTCGGCGCGTGCACGCCCGACGGTGGCGACGGCCGTGAGCTCGTAGACGGTCTCCTCGGCCGCGCTCACGAAGGCCGACCGGGCTCCTGCGCCGGCGGCGCCCAACGTCCAGGGTCCGAACGTCTCCGGCGGCTCGAGGCCCGCTGCGGCCGCCGCGACGGCCTCGTCGAGCGCCAGGACCAACGCCGCTCGCGCCGCCGGCCGCGCCGCGGACGCACCCGCCGCGGCGCGGGCGCCGAGCGTGGCCAGCCCGGCCTCGAGGCTCATGGCGACGGCGATCAGCCCCACCGCCGTCAACAGGAGCAGCACGGCCACGAGGACGAACCCGCCCGCGCGGCCGCCAGGGCCCGCCGACAGGCTCATGGCTCCACCATCACGTCGGGCCGGGCGCCGAGCGGTACGACCGCGACCCTCTCCTCCCCGCTCGGCGCGCTCAGGCGCAGCACCAGGGCGCGCGCCGACGGGAAGGCGCGGCCGGGCGCAGGCTGCGCCAACGCGCCGGCGGCGTCCACGACGGCCTCCACCGCCAGGCCGGCGACCCCCTCGACCAGCGGTTGGCGGCTGCCGCCGCCGCTGGCGCGGTAGAGCTGGTGCTCCCCCCGCGGGTCGGTGCCCGCCTCGAAGCGGAGGCTCCTCACCACCGCCGGGCCGGCCAGGCGGTCGTCGACGAACGCCACGCCGAGCGCGTGGCCCGTGGCGACGAGCCTCACGACCACCGCAGGCTCGGTGGCGCCGTCCTGCAGCCCGTACGGCTCGTGGCCGGCGAGGCCCACCTCCTCCGCCAGCAGCTCGGCGGCGAGGTCGAGAGCCCGCCACGGCTCCACGGCGCGCTCCTCGGCCGCGCCGGCCGCCCTGGCGGAGCCCAGCACCGCGCTCACGACCGCGAGCAGCAGCGACGCCACGGCCAGCGTGACCAGGACCTCGACCAGGGTGAGCCCCTCGGGGCGCACGAGCCCGCGGCGAGGCGCGAGCCGGGCGCTGCGCCGCGCCCGCCACGGCGCGACGACCGTAGGACCCCAGGCAGCAACGCTCACGGAGCCGCCTCCGCCGACGGTCCCGCTGCCCCGGCCAGCACCGGCTCCAGCGGCCCGGCGCCCACCACCACGTGCTCGCGGCCGTCGGCCGCCCGCACGGTGACGGTGTGGAGCGTCACGCGGCAGGCGACGTCCGCGCACGACGTCTCCACGTGGCACGCGGTGACGGCCGGCCAGCGGGGCGCCACCAGGCACCCCTCGCCGGGTGCCGAGACGGCGGACCGCAGCCGCGCCTCGGCCTCGGCAGCGGCCGCGAGGTGGCTGGTGAGGAGCGCGGCCCGCGTCGCCCTCAGGCTCGAGGCCTGGAGGGCCAAGAGCGCCGCCACCACCACGCCGAGGACGCCGAGGGCCACGAGCACCTCCACCAGGCCGAGACCGGTCGCCATGCGCCTCACCGCGCCACCTCGACGCGCACGCGCCCCAGGCTCGACACCACCACCGTGGCGGTGCCGAACGGGCCCCTCAGGAGGAGGGTGCCGCTGATGACGCCGCCGCCCGAACAGGCTCGCCCCGACCCCGAGGGGAGCCAGTAGAGGCCGCCCGACCAGAGGCCCTCCGCGACGGCCACCCCGGGGAAGTCGCGCAGCCTGACGCTGGCGAGCGCCTCGCCGGCCGAGCAGTCGTGGACGACCGCGTCCCAGCGGCGGGCGACGAAGCCGGCGCCGCCAGGCAGCTCGACGACGGCCACCGGCGCGCCGCCCCACACGGCCTCGGCCCTGGCCTGGAGGAGCAGCGCCCGCACGGCGCGCGCGGCCCGCACCTCCGGCGACGGGCGCGCGGCCGCGAAGCCGATGCCGGCCAGCACGCCCAGGACTGCCAGCACGACGAGGGACTCGAGCAGGGTGAAGGCGAGCTGCCTGCGGTTCACGCCTCCAGGCTAGGGAGGCGAGGGGGAGCAGCGGGCCCGCGGACCGGCACCTGCCCAGGGGCGCGCGGCAAGAGCCCTGGTCCGCCGGGCAGCGGCCGGGCTCGCCCGGCCCGGTCTACCGCCGCCGCAGCAGGCCGAGCTCGTTCGCGCGCTTCACCGCGGTCAACCGGTCGCGGACGTCGAGCTTCGCGAAGACGCGCTCCAGGTGGTCCTTCACGGTCTCCGGGCTCACGTCCATCGCCTTCGCGATCGCCTTGTTGCTGTAGCCCTGGCCCAGCAGCGAGAGGGCCTCGGCCTCGCGGGGCGTGAGCTCTGGTAGCGCCACCTGTGGCATCCAGTCGTGGTCGGGCTCCTCCACCACCCGGCGCAGCATGCGCGCCAGCTCCTTGGGGGCCGTCTCCTTCGAGAGGAACGCCTTCGCGCCCGCCTTGCGCGCGTCGTTCACGACGCCGGGCTCGTCGTAGGTCGTGAGCATCACCACGACCGGACCGCCCGGCTTCGCAGTGAGGCGCGCGCAGGCCTCGATGCCGTCGCTTCCCGGCATGCGCACGTCCATGACGACGAGCTCGGCGCCGGCGCTGCGTGCGAGCTGGACGGCCTGCTCGCCGTCGCCCGCCTCGCCGACCACCTCGAACCCCTCGGCGGTGAGGGCCAGCGAGAGGCCCATGCGGAAGAGCGGGTGGTCGTCCACAACCAGCACGCGGACCCGGCGCCCCTGGGCGGTGCCGCTCTCGGTCATACCTCACCTCCCGAAGGCGCCTTCCCCGGGCCGCCGTCACGGGGCGTCACGACGGCCCCAGGTAGGCGAGCAGCGCCGTGCCGCGCGGCCCGGAGGACTCCGCCACCAGCCGGCCACCGTGCGCCTCGAGCACGCGCCTGGCGATGAACAGCCCCAGGCCCCCGGCCCCGGCCGCGTAGCGCTTGCCGGCGATGTGCACGCCTTGGTCGTTGAAGGGCTGCGCCAGCTCGTCGAGCGGGGCGCCCAGGCCGGGGCCGTCGTCGGCGATGCGCACCAGGCCCGGGAACACCTCGATGCGGATCGTGCTGGCCGCGTACCTCACGGCGTTCGACACCAGGTTGTAGAGGGCGCGCTCGACCTCGCGCCGGTCCACGTTCGCTCGGGCCTCGCCCGACACCTCGACGCTCACGCCGCGCTCCTGGGCCAGCGGCACCAGGCGGTCGACGAGCAGCTCCACCAGCGCGCGCAGGTCGACCTCCTCGCGGGCCAGCGGGACCTCCGGCCGCTCGAGGCGATGGGCGTCGACCATCTTCTGCACGAGCTCGATGAGCGCCTGCAGCTCGAGCGCCGTGCGATGCAGCACCTCCACGCGCTGCTCGCGGCCCAGCCCGTCGGCGTCCCTGACGACGTTCAGCAGGTTCGCGGCGGCCACCAGCGGCGTCTTGAGGTCGTGCATCAGCGCCGCCGAGAAGGCGGCCCGGCGGCCCTGCTCGCGCGCGACCTCGTCGAGCAGCTCGTTGAACGAGTCGACGAGCGCCCTCACCTCCTGAGGCTCCTCCGGCCGCGCGGCCAGCCGCTCGCCGGCCAGCTGGCCGCTGGCGCGCTTCAGGAGCCCGAGGTCGCGGTTGAGGCGCAGCAGCGGGCCGAGGAGCTGACCCGACACGACGTAGCCGGTCAGGGTGGCGATGCCCACGAACGCCGCCAGCCAGGCGAGGACGGTGACGACCTCCCCGGTAGCCAGCGGGCCGGCCCGGCGGTAGGCCGGGAACACCGTCACGACGACCATCACCAGGCTGGGAAGCAGCGCCAGCAGCGCGATGACGAGGGCGAGCTGGGTACGCAGGCTCAAGGCGCGCCGCGCGCCCGTTGGGGCGACGGTCGACGACGCGGCACGGCGCGCGGCACCGACCGTGGTCTGCCCCCGCGCCGCCAAGCCCTACTCCTCGGCGCCCAGGACGGCCAGGAACGCCTCCTGAGGTACCTCCACGGTGCCCAGCTGCTTCATCCTGGCCTTGCCCTTCTTCTGCTTCTCGAGCAGCTTCTTCTTACGCGTGATGTCGCCACCGTAGCACTTGGCCAGCACGTCCTTGCGGAAGGCCTTCACCGTGGCGCGGGCGACGATCTTGCCGCCGATGGCCGCCTGCACGGGGATGGCGAACATCTGCCGCGGGATGACGTCGGCCATGCGGTCCACGACCTTGCGCCCCACCTCGTAGGCCTTGTCGCGATGCACGATCACCGACAGCGCGTCCACCCGCTCCTCGTTCACGAGCACGTCGAGCTTCACCAGGTCGCCCGGCCGGTAGCCGGTGAACTGGTAGTCCATCGAGGCGTAGCCGCGCGAGAGCGACTTCAGGCGGTCGTGGAAGTCGTAGAGGATCTCGCCGAACGGCACGTCGTAGCGCAGCTCGACGCGGTGGCCGTGGTAGACCATGTCCTTCATCTCGCCGCGCTTCTCCTGCAGCAGACCCATCGCCGCGCCCACGTACTCCTCGGGCAGGAAGACCGACAGCGCGACCCACGGCTCCGCGATCTCGTCGATGCGGTCGGGCGTGGGCAGCTCGGCCGGGTTCTGCACCTCGACCTCCTTGCCGTCGGTCGTGCGCACGCGGTAGACGACGGCGGGGGCCGTGGCGATGAGGGCGAGGTCGAACTCGCGCTCCAGGCGCGCCTGGACGATGTCGGCGTGCAGCAGGCCCAGGAAGCCGCAGCGGAACCCGAAGCCCAGGGCCTCGGACGTCTCGGGCTCGAAGCTGAAGGCGGCGTCGTTCAGGCGCAGCTTCTCCAGGGCCTCGCGCAGGCGCGGGTAGTCCTCGGTGTCGGTGGGGTACAGGCCGCTGAACACGACCGGCGTGGCCGGCTTGAAGCCCGGCACGGGCGCGTCGGTGGGGCGGTCGGCGCCGGTGACCGTGTCGCCGATCTGCGTGTCGGCGATGTCCTTGATGCCGGCGGTGAACCAGCCCACGTGGCCGGCGGTGAGCTCCTCGCTCACCGTGGGCTGCGGCATGAACACGCCCACGTTGTCCACCTCGAAGACCTTGCCCGTCGACATCACCTTGACGCGGTCGCCCTTCCTGACGGCGCCGTCGAACACCCTGATGAAGGCGATGACGCCCTGGTAGGCGTCGTAGACGGCGTCGAAGATGAGCGCCCGCAGCGGACCCGCGGGGTCGCCCTCCGGCCCCGGCAGGTGCTTGACGATGCCCTCCAGCACGGCCTTGACGTTCTCGCCCGTCTTCGCCGACACCGGCACGGCGTGGTCGGCGGGTATGCCGATGACCTCCTCGAGCTCCGACTTGGCGCGCTCGACGTCGGCGGCCGGCAGGTCGATCTTGTTGATGACGGGAAGCACCTCGAGGCCGTTGTCGATGGCCAGGTAGGCGTTCTGGATCGTCTGCGCCTCCACGCCCTGGGCGGCGTCGACGACCAGCAGCACGCCCTCGCAGGCGCGCAGGGCCCGGGAGACCTCGTAGTTGAAGTCCACGTGCCCCGGGGTGTCGATGAGGTTGAAGAGGTACGTCCTGCCGTCCTCGGCCGTGTAGAACACCCGGGTGGGCGTGGCCTTGATCGTGATCCCGCGCTCGCGCTCGAGCTCGAGGGTGTCGAGCATCTGGTCGCGCCGCTCGCGCGGCGACACGCTCTGCGTCAGCTCGAGGATCCGGTCGGCAAGCGTCGACTTGCCGTGGTCGACGTGAGCGATGATCGAGAAGTTCCGGATCTCCACCGGGCGATTCTAGCCCATGCTCATGGGCTTTCTTGGTCTCGGGCCCTCCGCGCGGCGAAGAACCCGCTGAGGAGCTCGGCGGCCTCGTGGGCGCAGACGCCGGGCACCACCTGGGGGCGCCGCTTCCAGCGGCCGTGCCGCAGGTCCATGACCCCTCCCAGCGCGCCCTCGCGCCGGTTCGTCGCCCCGTAGACCACGCGGGCGAGGCGGGTCTGCAGCACCGCCCCCCAGCACATCGGGCAGGGCTCCAGCGTCACGTACAGCGTCGCGCCCTCCAGGCGTCGGTCGCTCGACGCCGCGGCCGCCGCGCGGAGCGCGAGGACCTCGGCGTGCGCGCTGGGGTCCTGGCTCGCCTCGCTGCGGTTGCGCTCGGCGGCGAGGACCGTGCCGTCGGCGGCGGCCACCACGGCGCCCACGGGCAGCTCGCCCGCCTCGGCGGCCTCGCGCGCCCGCTCCAGGGCCAGGCGCATCAGGCGCGCGTCGCCCGGGGCGGGCGCCGTCCGTAACGGGACCCCCTCCACCCAGACGACCTCGCGGCCCTTGGCGAGCACCAGGAGGGCGTCCCGCTCCTCGCGCGGCACCTGGCGGTCGACGAGCAGGTCGGCGAGGCTCTTCGAGCCGCCCGGCAGCCTGACGCGGTCGCCGGGCAGGCGGTGCCGGAGGGCGAGGGGGCCGTGGGCCGCCAGCAACGCGGCGGCTTCCTCGGCCGACGGCGCGCCGCGAGCCCTCGCGCGCCGCATCGCCCCGACCAGCGCCGCCGCGTCGGCGAGCTCAGCGGGCTCCTGCCGGCGCCGGGGACGGTCATCGACCACCCTCACCTGCC
This sequence comes from uncultured bacterium, assembly GCA_964529575.1. Classification (GTDB taxonomy): domain Bacteria; phylum Deinococcota; class Deinococci; order Deinococcales; family Trueperaceae; genus DASRWD01. The sequence goes on along the minus strand of CAZGXF010000049.1, from coordinate 2,645 downwards.
CGTACGCGACCACCAGGCTGCGTCCGGGGCCGACGCTCTCCCGCCACGGCGGGGCCGTCCGTCCGGCCGCGGCTGCCGCGGCCGCCGCGGCCACGGCCCCGCGAGCCCGCTCGAGCGAGGCGAGCGAGACCTTGGCGCCGGCGCCCTTCAGGAGCCGGGCGAGCGCGAAGCGCTGCACGGCCGCGGGCGCGGCGGCCAGCGACCGGGCGTCCAGGTCCCCCTCGCCCACCAGGGCCGCCGCCTGCGCGGCCAGGGCCGCGCGCACGTCACGCAGCCCGCCGGCGGTGGCGGCCAGCCGTGCCGCGGCGCCGGGGTAGCGCTCCTCGAGGAGCGGCATCACCGTTCCGCGCAGCCAGGCGCGTGCGCGGGTCGTGTCGAGGTTCGTGGGGTCCTCGCGCCACGGGGCGCCGCGGCTCTCCAGGTAGGCGCGCAGCTCGGCCCGAGGCACGTCCAGGAGCGGCCTCACGACGAGACCACGGCGCTTCGGCATCCCGGCGGGCAGGGCGCTGCCGCGCAGCGCCTGGAGGAGGAACGTCTCGGCCTGGTCGTCGCGGGTGTGCGCGACGGCGATCGCCCCGCAGCCGTGCTCGCGGGCGGCGCGGTGCAGGAACCCGTAGCGCACGCGTCTGGCGGCGTCCTCGACGTTCCAGCCGCGCTCGCGCGCCACGCCGGCGACGTCCGCTTCGGCGGCGACGAGCGGGACCCCGAGCCGGGCGGCCAGGTCGGCCACGAAGCGCGCGTCCTCCCGGGACCCCTCGCCCCTCAGGCCGTGGTCCAGATGGGCGACCACCACGTCTATGCCCGCCTCCATGGCCGCCATGAGCAGGGCCACCGAGTCACCGCCGCCCGACACGGCCACGAGCACGGGGCCGGGCCGCGGCGCCAGGGCGGCCAGCTCGCGGGCGACGTGCTCGGCCAGGTCCACGTGCCGAATCATCCCACGCTCGGCCTCGGCGCCGTAAGCTCGCGTCATGACCGTGACGCTGATCGTCCTCGACTCCGTGGGGGTCGGCGCGCTGCCCGACGCCGACGGCTTCGGCGACCCGGCCCGCGGCGGCGACGCCGGGGCCCACACGCTCGACCACGTTGTGCGGGCCGCCGACCTCGCCCTGCCGAACCTCACGGCACTGGGGCTGGGGAGGGTCGAGGGCGTAGGGTCGCTGCCCGCCGTGCCGGAGCCGCTGGCCAGCCACGGCCGCCTGCGCGAGCTCTCGCCCGGCAAGGACACGACCACCGGGCACTGGGAGTTCATGGGCGTGGTCCTCCAGCACCCGTTCCAGACCTACGAGCGCTTCCCCGACGAGGTCATGGCGGCGTTCGACGCGGCCACGGGGCGCGGCCACCTCGGCAACAGGCCCGCCTCGGGCACCGAGATCATCGCCGAGCTGGGCGAGGAGCACATGCGCACCGGGTTCCCCATCGTCTACACCAGCGCCGACAGCGTCTTCCAGGTCGCCGCCCACGTGGACGTGGTGCCGCTCGAGACCCTCTACGCCTGGTGCGAGGCGGCGCGGCGCATCCTCGTGGACCGGCACGCCGTGGCGCGCGTGATCGCCAGGCCGTTCGAGGGCGTGCCCGGCGCCTTCGTCCGCCGCGGCGCCGACAGGCGCGACTTCTCGCTCGCGCCCGAGTCGGCGACGGTGCTGGACGCGCTGAAGGCCGCCGGCCGCGAGGTCGTGGGGGTGGGCAAGGTCCCCGACATCTACGCCCACCGCGGCTTCACGCGCGAGGTGAAGGCCGGCACGAACCGCGAGGGGGTCGAGGCCACCTTGCGCCTCATGGACACCGGCGTGGACGGGCTGATCATGACGAACCTCGTGGAGTTCGACTCGCTCTACGGCCACCGGCGGGACGTGGAGGGGTACGCGAGCGCCCTGCGCGAGTTCGACGAGCGGTTGCCGGCCCTGCTGGCGGCCGTGAGGCCGGGCGACGTGCTGATGCTGGTGAGCGACCACGGCAACGACCCCACCTGGTACGGCACCGACCACACCCGCGAGCACGGCCTGCTCCTCGCCTACTCGCCGGGCGTGCCCGGCCGCGACCTGGGCACCCGCGCCTCGTTCGCCGACGTCGGCGCGACGGTGGCGGACCTCCTCGGCGAGGCGTGGGCGGGCCCGGGCGCCAGCTTCGCCGCGTCGCTGCGCTGACCCGGAACGACCAGGCCCGCGCGGCCCGACGTCGGATCCCCGCTCGTATCGCTTCGTACGTGACGGAAGAGGCGCGCCGCGAAGGGCGCGCCTCGTTCTCCAGATAGGGCCGTGAGGCCCGGTGTAAGTGCGGACGCCTGGTCCGCCGTCAGTCCTTGACGAGCTCGATCAGCGCTTCCTGTACGCCGTCGCCGCGGCGGGTCGTCAGCTTCAGGACGCGGGTGTAGCCGCCGGGGCGCTGGGCGTACGACGGGGCGATCTCGTTCATCAGCTTGCGCTGGACGTCGCGGTCGTGGATCTCGCGGGCGATGAGCCTGCGAGCGTGCAGGTCGCCGCCGCGGGCCGTGGTGATCAGCTTCTCGACGTACGGCTGGAGGTTCTTGGCCTTGGCCAGCGTGGTCTTGATGCGCCCGTGGCGCAGCAGCGCCGTCGCCTGGCTGCGGGCCAGGGCGGTGCGGTGGCTGCTCGACCGGCTCAGCTTGCGGCCGCTAGAGAGGT
>CAZGXF010000048.1:0-17608 GCA_964529575.1 uncultured bacterium | reverse complement strand
CGCACTTGACTGGGGGTCAAGTGGTCGTCGGTTCAAATCCGGCCACCCCGACCATGGGAAGCCCGTCTAGGACGGGCTTCTCTTCGTTCATGGGGCGCTCGTCCGGGCGGCTGGACGGCCCGCGATCGCGTCGTCCGGCCCGCCCCGGACGCGCCTGCGGGCCGCCGGACCTCCACCGTGAACGCCGGGCGCCGGCACCTCGCGATGACCGCCGCACCGGAGGCGGCGGCCGGCGCGGGCAGCATGGGGAGCGGTGGACCGCGCGATCGCCTGGCGCCAGGGCATCGTCGACCGCAAACGGTCGGCCCTGGAGCTCCTGGCCCTCACCTCCGACTACTTGACGCCCGGACCGTACCTCCTCGAGCCCGAGGGCCACGTGCGCCACCTCTTCCTCGGCCGCTGGCCCAGGTCCGTCGTGGCCACGAAGAAGCCCCGGCACTACCCTGGCCAAGGCGGCGAGGTGAAGGGGCGGCTGAAAGCGCTCGCCGGCGCCTCCACGCCGCCCGTGCTCTCGGCCGTGAGGCACCGGCACGCGCCGACCATCGAGCCAGGCCTGCTCGGCGTCTGCGCCCTGGGCACGAACCGCGGGAACGCCGTGCTCTTCTCCCGCGACGGTCGGCACGTGCTGCGTGTGTACCGCGACGGAAGGGTGCCGGAGGCCGAGGTGACGCTGCGGCCGCTGCTGGAACGCCACCTGGGTCTGAGCGCGTCACGGGTGCTGCCGGGACGCGCCGTCGTCTTGGAGCGGTTCGCGGTCGGGGAGCCGTTCGGGAGGCTGGACGAGGACCGACGAGAGTCGACGTTCCGGCGGCTGCTCGAGCGCTACGCGCCCCTGGTCGCGGCGGAGGCCCGCCGACCCAAGCCTCCCTTCCACGACGTGGCGCCAACCGAGGAGGTCGCGAGGGCGACGGCACGTTGGTTGGTTCCGAGCGACGCAGCAGGGCCTGGCGGGCCCATCGACCTGCGCGCGCCTGGAGTACCTAGCCATGGCGACGTGTACGGCGACAACCTCCTGGTGGCGGCCGACGGCACGTTCGAGCTGATCGACTTCGAACGCTGCGCCGTCCTGCCGATCGGCTACGACCCCCTGAACCTCGTGCTCAACGAGTCCGAGGAGGGGCGACACGACCTGGCGGCGGCCCTTCTGTCCGGCGCGTTCGACGCTGAGCTCCGAAGGTTGTGGGCGGCCGCCGGCCTCGTGTTCGACCGCGCGGTGCTGTGGGAAGCACTGCGCGCCGCGATGGTACTGCACCTGCGCGTGTGGGGCAGGCCGCGGACCATCGACTGGTCCGGGCTGCCGGTGCGCGGAGCCTAGCCCGTTGTGCTATCCCCGTGAGACCCGCATGACTATCATCCGCCTGCCTCGCCGGCGACCGTGCCCAGGACGCGGCCCCGGCGCGAGGAGGGTCTGTCGATGCGGTCACTGGTCACCACGCGCCCGCGCGGGTTCGGGCTCGTCGCGAACCTAACGGTCCTGCTGCTGATCCTGTTCACGTTCGTCACTATCGTGAACGTCGGCACCGGCTTGAGGGAGCTGTCCCTGCTGCTGCGCGCCTGGGGTGGGTCACCTGTGAGCGCCGCGGAGGTGAGCGGTCTCGTCGCCGCTCGCGAGGCGCTGGCCCAGCTGCAGGCGCTCACTTTCCTCCTCTGCGCGCCGTTCGTCCTCATCTGGGTCTACCAGGCCGCGAGCGGCGCGCGGGCGATAGGAGCGGGCAAGATGGCCATCTCCCCTTCCGCCGCCGTCGCTGCGTTCTTCGTCCCGGTCACGAACCTGTGGCTGCCGTACCGGGCCCTCACCGAGACCTGGCCCGCGAGCCATGACCCTTATGGTCGGCGCGACAGGCCGACCCCGCTGCTGTTGCGCGCCTGGTGGGCCTCCTGGGTGGCCTGCCTGCTCGTCGGCGTGGTCGCCCGCTTACACATCGGTGGCCTCGAGGCCATCGACGACTTCGTGAGGGAGATCGTGCTCGTGCAGGTCGGCGACGTCCTCGCGGCGGTGGCGGGCGTGCTGCTCATGCTGGTCGTGAGCTCGCTGTCGGACCGCCAGGACGCCTGGCACGAGACGCGGCGCGCAGGCGTCGGACCGGCACTCGTCGGGGTCGCGACGCTCCCCGCCGGCACGAACGCCCCGTTGCGACCGACACGTTCTCACGTGAGGGTGTGATGAGGGCTAACTGAGCGCGAAGGGCCGCGGGGTTAGCCTGCCCCGTGCGCGCGCTCCTCCTCACCCTCATGCTCGCCCTGCTAGGCGCCGCTGCGGCGACGTCGGGCGAGGCCTTCCTGCGGCTGGTCAAGGCGGGCGACGTCGCCGCCGTCCACGCCGCCCTGCAACGCGACGTCCGCCTGGCGTGGTCCGCCGACGAGTACGGCCAGACCGGCCTCATGTACGCGATCGAGCACGCCCCTCACCTGGTGCCGACGCTCCTCCAGGCGGGCGCCGACCCGAACCACGTGACGGCGGCCTACTGGACGCCCCTCGCCTACGCCGTGCGCGCGGGGAGGCCGGACCTGGTCTCCGCCCTCCTGTGGGCGGGCGCCGACCCGTGGCGGTACCGTCCGGCCACCGAGGTCATCTGGCAGCAGCTGGCGGCCCACCCCGACGCCGAGGTGACGCGACTGCTCCAAGACCACCTCGTGCGGCCGCGCGAGCCGCAGCCCGGCGAGCTGGGCTGGACCTACGTGAGCGAGGTGGCCGAGCGGCGCTGCGACGCGTCGTCGCACCTGGTCCAGGAGGTGGACATGCTCACCCCCGTCCACCCGGACATGGTCTTCACCTACGTCACGGGCGAGCTCCCGCCCGGCGTGACGCAGGCGGAGGGCGTCAGGCGGGTGGCCGGATCCCTGGGCGCGACCGCCGTGGAGGTCGTCGAGACCGCGGGCGCCGTGGCGGCCACGTGGCCGGCCGGCTACGCCGTCTTCACGGCGGCGGCGTTCCGCGGCAGCACCGTCTACTGCCTCTACGTGCACCAGGCCCCGCGGGTCGTGCACGCGCTCATCGGGCAGCCGGAGGTCCAGGCGCAGCAGCGCTGACGCGGGGGCCCACGGCGGCGAGGAGGCCGCGCGGCCACCGCGGAACCGTGGCCGTGACTCACGTGACGCTGCCCGCGGCCCGCCTCGCCTAGTAGTGTGAGGCGTGGCCGAGCGAGGGCGAGACGCTCGCGCTCCCGGGCCCCCCACGCGGGTCTGGGAGTGGGAGTTCGACGTGTCGCGCGTCGCCGCTCCTGCCGACCTCGCGCACCGCGACGTCTTCGGCGACGACGCGCCCGAGGGGTGGGCGAGCGAGCCCGCGCGCGAGCACGTGGTCGAGGAGGACCGTCCCGCGTTCGACGCCGCCGTGGAGGCGGCGCTGCGCGGCGGGCCCCTCGTAGCGGACGTCCGCGTGACGTGGCCGGACTGCGAGACGCGCTGGCTGTCGGTGCGCGGGCGCGTGGAGCGCCCACGCGACGGCGCGCCCGCGCGCGCGACCGGGCTGACGCTGGACGTCACCGAGGAGCAGCGCGACCGCCAGATCCTCGAGGTGCAGACCGAGATGCTCGAGCTGGCGTCGCTCGACCGGCCGCTGGACGAGTGCCTGGCCGTCCTCTGCGCCGCGGTGACGCGCATGAGCCCCGCCACCACGGCGAGCGTCCACCTGGCGGGGGTCGAAGGCTCCGAGCACGAGCCCCGCGAGAACTGCCATCGGGAACCGATCGTCTCCTCCGCCGGCGAGCGGCTCGGGGTACTGCACCTCTGCTTCGAGGAGGACCGGCGGCCCGCCTGCTGGGAGGAGCGGCTGGTGGCGGCCGCCGCCAAGCTCGCGGCGGTCGTCATCGAGCGGGACCAGGCCAGGCGCGCCGCCGAGCAGGAGCGCCGCAGCCACGCCTTCCTGCTCGAGCTCAGCGACGCCTTCCGCCTGCTCGAGGACGAGGAGGAGGTCGGCCGGCTCGCCGCCCGGCTCCTCCGCGAGCGCCTCGGGGCGGGCATGGTCTTCGTGGGCGAGTTCGACGGGGCCGAGGACGCCTTCACCCTGGGACCGGGCGATGCCGCGGGCGACGGGCCGGTCCCGCGCGGGACGGTCAGGCGCTCGGCGTTCTCGGAGCTGCTGGCGCCGCTCGACGCCGGCCCCTACGTGGTCGAGGACGTGGCCGCGCGCGCCGGCCTGCCCGACCATCACAAGCGCGAGCTCCTGGCCGCCGGCATCGGCTCGTTCGTGTCCGTGCCCCTGCACCGGGGCCCGCGCAACCCGATCTGGTGCCTGGCCGTGACCGCGCCGACCCCCCGTCGTTGGGACGCGAGCGAGGTGCTGCTGGTCAGCGAGGCCGCCGAGCGGACCTGGTCGGCGATGCAGCGCGCCCGGGCAGCCGCGGCGCTGAAGGCCTCGCAGGAGGAGCTCCGCGGCGAGCTGGCCGACGCCAGGCGTCTGCACGAGGCCTCCCTGCGGCTCATCGAGGAGGACGACATCCAGGCCTTGTACGGCCACCTGCTCGACGCCGCGGTCTCGGTCATGGGCGCGCAGTTCGGGAGCATCCAGGTCCTCGACGCCGAGCGGCAGCAGCTCAAGCTGCTGGCGTCCCGCGGCTTCACGCCCGAGGCCCAGGCGTACTTCAGCGTCGTGGACGCCCACGGCGGCAGCTCGTGCGGCGCCGCGCTGGCCGCGGGCGAGCGCGTCGTGATCGCCGACATGGAGGCCTCCGAGGTCATGGCCGGCACGCGCGACCTCGAGGTCTCGCTGGCCTGCGGGATGCGCAGCGTGCAGTCCACCCCCCTGCTCTCGCGCGACGGCTACGTCGTGGGCATGATCTCGACCCACTGGGACCGCCCGCACGTGCCGTCCGAGAGGAAGCTGCGGCTCATCGACGTGCTGGCCAGGCAGGCGGCCGACCTGATCGAGCGGCGCGCCGCCCAGGAGGAGCTGGCGCGCGTGAACCAGAGCCTCGAGAGGGCGAACCGCAAGCTGGAACGCATGAACCAGGACCTGGAGCGGCAGGTCAGCGAGCGCACCGAGGCCCTGAAGCGAAGCCAGCTGCGCTTCCAGCAGGCGTTCGAGGTCAGCCCGGTGGCCGCCTGCATCACCACCGAGGGCGAGGGCCGGGTGGTGGACGTGAACAAGGCGTTCACGCGGCTCACCGGCTACGAGCCGGACGAGGTCGTGGGCAGGACGACCGTGCAGCTCGGGCTGTGGGCGGGCCGCGCCGACCGCGAGCTGATGTCCGCCGCGTTGGGCAAGGGCGCGCGCTTCGAGGAGGTGGAGGTCAAGCTGCGCGGCAAGGACGGCGTGCTGCACGACGTGCTCGCGTCGGGCGACAGGGTGCGCCTGGACGAGGGCTTCGGCTGGCTGCAGCTGTTCCTGGACGTGACCGAGCAGAAGCGCTCGCAGGAGGAGCTGATGCGGGCCATCAAGGAGGTCATGACCGACACGACCTGGTTCAGCCGCCGCCTCGTCGAGCGCCTGGCCGAGGTGCAGGGCCGACCGCAGGACCAGACCAGCGTCGAGCTGCTGAGCGAGCGCGAGCGCCAGGTGCTGGCGCGCATCTCACAGGGCATGACGAACGAGGAGATCGCCGGAGAGCTCGACATCACCCCGCGCACCGTCAGGAACCACCTGGCGAACATCTACCAGAAGATCGACGTCCACTCGCGCGCCGAGGCCGTCGTGTGGGCGCGCGAGCGGGGCATCACGACCTGACGACCGCCCGCAGCGGCACGAACGAGAGCACGAAGCCGGCGGCCAGCAGCGCCGTGGCGGCCCAGAGCGCGGCGTCCACGCCGCCGAGCACGTCGCCGGCCAGGCCGCTCGCCACGGGGCCCAGCGCCTGGCCGGTCGCGAACGTGGCGGTCGAGAGGCCCATGGCGCGCGCCCACTCGCCCGGCGGCAGGCGCTCGCGGAACAGCGCCGTGAGGGCCGTGATGACGCCCAGGAAGCTGACACCGAACACCAGGGCCGAGACGTAGGGGGCCGCCGCCAGGAGCGGGGCCAGCGAGCTGAGGGTGAGCGCCAGCATCACGAGCCGCAGGCTCACGGCGCCGCCCCACCCGTCGATGACGCGGCCCCACGCCAGGCCGGTCAGCGCCGCCCCCACGCCCAACACGACCCAGAACGGGGCGAGCGGCACGTCCACGCCGCTGGTGACGAACGTCATGTAGCCGATGTAGCCCGCGCCGTAGAGGGCGTACACCAGCAGCGTGGGCGCCAGGCGGCCCAGGCCGCCGCCCTCCTCGGGCCGGCGCGGCGGCGGCTCGCGCAGCCGCGGCGCGGCGGTGGCGGCCACGAGCGCCATGGCCAGGCCGGCGAGGCCCAGCAGCCCCCAGGCCGAGCGCCAGTCGTCGCCGAGGGGCAGGGACAGCGTGGACAGCACGATGCCCGCGCCCATCCCGCCGAAGTAGAGGCCCATAGCCGTGGCGCGGGCCCCGCTCGCCAGCAGGAGCGCACCGCCGCCCACGAACACGAGCGCGCCCAGCACGCCCTGCGCCAGCCGCAGCGCCAGCAGGAGCCAGTAGGGCGGGCCGAGCCAGAGGGCGAGCACCGTCGCAGCTTGGAGGAAGAGGGCGGAGTAGAAGCCGCGCCGGTAGCCCACGCGGCCCAGCACGGCGTGGCTGACCAGGGCGCCGAGCAGGTAGCCGCCGGTGTTCGCGCTCCCCACCAGGCCCGCCTGGCCGAGGGTGAGGCCCAGGTCCGCCTGCATGAGCGGCAGGACGAGGCCGTAGGCGAAGCGGCCGATGCCGATGGCTGAGCCCGGGGCGAAACCGAGGAGGACGCCGAGGAGCACCAGCCGATGTTCGCACGCCGGCGGCGCGCGCGTCCCGCTGCGGGGGCTCGGCACGCCGGATGTAACATGCCCGGGAGTCGTGACCACTGGGGCAGCCGACCGCAGGAGGGTGGCCGAGGCCTTCGGGGCGTACGTCCCCGAGGACCGTCGGAGCTCGACCACGGACCCAGGTCCGCGCGTGCGCGGGCGCGCCGCCGTGCTGTTCGCCGACGTCTCCGGCTTCACCGCCCTCACGGTCCGGCTCGTGGCCGCGCTGGGCCGCAGGCGCGGCGCCGAGGAGGTGGCCCGGCACCTGAACCGCCTCTACGACGCCCTGGTGGCCGAGGTGGCCCGCGGCGACGGCAGCGTGATCGGCTTCGCCGGCGACGCCATCCTCGCCTGCTTCCCCGGCGACGACGGGCGCGTCGCCGCCCGCGCCGCCTCGTGCATGCAGGCGGCCATCGAGCCGTTCGCCGACGTCGAGCTGGACGAGCCGGCGGGCGAGCGCGTCAAGCTCAGCCTCAAGGTCTCCGTGACCTCCGGGCCGGTGAGCCGCTACGTGGTGGGCGACCCCGGCGTGCAGCTCATCGACGTCGTGGCCGGCGAGACCGTGGCCCGGCTCGAGCGTCTGAACTCCGCCGCCGGCAAGGGCGAGGTCGTGGTCGGCCCGAACGTGATGCGGAGCCTGGGCCCCCGCGTGCGCGCGGAGCGACGCTCCACCGAGGACGGGCACGGCGGCTTCAGGCTGGCCCTGCCGCTGCCCGGCGGTCCGAACGTGGGTCCTGGCGACCAGGTGGGACCCGGCTTCGAAGCCGGGCGCCTGGCCCCCTGGGTGCTGCCCACGGTGCGGCGGCGTCTCGAGGAGGGGCAGGGCGAGTTCCTCACCGAGCTCAGGCCGGTGGCGGCGCTGTTCATGGGGTTCGAGGGCATCGACTTCGACGGCGACCCCGAGGCCGGCGACAAGCTCGACGACCTCGTGCGCTGGGTCCAGGGCGAGGTCGGACGTCTGGGCGGCTCGGTCGTCCAGCTCACGACCGGCGACAAGGGCACGTACCTCTACGCCGCCTTCGGCGCGCCGGTCTCGTTCGGCGACGACGCCCACCGCTGCGCGGCCGCGGCCCTGAGGCTGCGGCGCGCCGCCGTCCGCTTCCCCTACCTCACCAGGGTGAGCCTGGGGCTCGGCTACGGCACGGCGCGCACCGGGGCGTACGGCGGGCGAACGCGCCGGACCTACGGGGCGCTCGGCCCCGAGACGAACATGGCGGCGCGGATGATGACGCTGGCGCCGTCTGGCTCGGCCTACGCCAGCCCCGCGTTCGCGCGCGCCTGCTCCGACGCCTTCCAGCTCCGCCAGGTGATGACCGTGCCCGTGAAGGGCGCTCCCGAGCCGGTGCCGGTGTGGGAGCTCATGTCCGCCGAGGGACGTACGACGGTGGTCGTGCAGTCGTCGGGCGGCCGCCAGCCCGTGGTCGGGCGCCAGGCCGAGCTCGCGGTGCTGGTGGAGGCGGTGATGAGCGCCCGCTTCGGCCGCGGCCAGGCGGTCCAGGTCACCGCCGAGGCCGGCATGGGCAAGACGCACCTGGTGGCCGCGGCGCTGCAGGCCGCGGGCCCACGGGACCTGGAGGTGCTGGCCGGCGCCAGCCAGCCGTTCGCGGGCGAGGCCCCGTACCGCGTCTGGTCGACGGTGTTCGCGGACCTGTTGGGCCTGGACCGGGAGGCGCCCGCGGCGGAGCGGGCGGCCGCGGTCACGGCGGCGGTCGCGCGCGTGGACCCGGCGCTGGCGCCGCGCGCGCCGCTCCTCGCCCCCGTTCTTGACCTGGTGATCGAGGAGAACGACCTCGTCGCCTCCATGGGCCCGGAGCTGCGCCCGGCGTCGCGCCTGGACCTGCTCGTGTCCCTCCTCAACGCCCACGCCCGGCGGCTGGCGAGGCTGGGGCGCACGCTCGTCGTGGTGCTCGAGGACCTGCACGCCGCCGACCCGCTGTCGAGCGAGCTCGTCGAGGCCTGGTCCCGCCACCTCCACGAGGTGCCGGCCGCCCTCGTCACCGCCGCGAGACCCACGGCCGGTTCGGGGGGCTCCCGCGCGCCGGTGATCCCCGGCGCGGCCCAGGTCCTGCTGGGACCGCTCGACCCCGGCGAGGCGGCCGAGCTGGCGCGGGCCCGCCTGGCGGCGCGCGGCGCCGGGCCCGTGAGCGAGGACCTGCTGGCGCGCCTGCTGGAGCGGGCCGAGGGGAACCCGCTGTTCGTGTGCGCCCTCGTGGACGAGTGGCACGAGACCGCGGACGTCCTCGGCTCCTTCGGCGAGGCGGCGCTGCCGCAGACGCTGCACGCCCTCGCCCTGGCCCGCCTCGACCGCCTCGGCGAGCAGGAGCAGACGAGCCTCAAGGTCGCCAGCGTCATCGGCCGCGAGTTCGCCGTGCCGTGGCTGCAGGCGTGCCGGCCCGAGCGGCCGGCCCACGCGGTCAGCGCCGACGTCGCGGCCACGGCGCGCGCCGGCGTCGCCGTGCCGGTGAGCCGTGAACCGCCCGTCTACCGCTTCGACCACGCCATCACTCACGAGGCCGCCTACGAGAGCCTGCCCCACAGCTTGAAGCTCGAGCTGCACGGCCGCGTGGCGCGGCACGTGGAGGAGCGGGTCGCCAGCCCCGCCGACCCTCACCTCGACGAGCTGGCTTTCCACTACGAGAGGTCGGCGCTCCTGGACAAGCGGCGCGAGTACCTGTGGAAGGCCGGCATGGCGGCGAAGGCGAACTACGCGAACGAGGCGGCCTCGCGCTACCTCGAGCGCCTCCTGTCCGTCGTCAGCGGGCCGGACGCGGTGCCGGCCCTGCTGGAGCTCGGCGAGGTCGAAGCGTTCTCGGGCAAGCACGCGCTGGCCGAGCGGCGGCTGAAGCAGGCCCTCGAGCTGGCCGTGGCCGCCGGGGACGCCCTGGCCGAGGCGAAGGCGCGCCGGCTGCTGGGCGAGCTGCACGAGCGGCGGGGCGACCACACCGGCGCCAGGACGTGGCTCGAGGACGCGGTGCGGGCGGCGCGGCGGCTGGGGGACCGCGAGGAGCTGGTGCTGGCGCTGCTGGGGCTGGGCGGCAACGTCCTGTGGCACCTGGGCGCCTACGCCGAGGCGACCGCGATGCTGAACGAGGCGCTGTCGGTGGCCACCGAGGTGGGGGACGACGCCGCCCGGGCGCGAGCGCTGCACGGCCTGGCCAACGTCGCGCTCTACCGGGGGCAGCGCGAGGAGGCGGAGCGGCTCTTCACCGAGAGCCTGGAAGTGCGGCGCGCCGCGAACGACCAGCTCGGGGTCGCGAACGCCCTGAACAACCTCGCGATCATCGCGGCCGCCGCCGACCGCAACGCCGAGGCCGAGGAGCTGCTGCGCGACAGCCTGGCCATAAGGAGGCGCTTGGGCGACGTGGCGGGCACGGCGGTCGCGCTGAACAACCTGGGCTACATGGCCGCCGAGCGCGGCGACCTGGTCGGGGCCGAGAGGCTCTACGAGCAGAGCCTGGGCTCGCGCACCTCCCTGGGCGACCGCCTGGGGATGGCGGTGAGCCTGAACAACCTGGGCGACCTGGCGCGGCGCCGCGGCGACCCGGAGGCCGCCCGCTCCCTCTACCGGCGGAGCCTCGACCACGCGCACGCCATCGACAACCGGCGCGAGGCCGCCACGGCCCTCGTGGGCCTGGCCGCCGCCTCCGCGGACCCGGCCGCGGCCGTCAGGCTGTGCGCCTGCGCCGAGGCGCTCCTGGCCTCCATAGGCGCGGCGCCGGACCAGGACGTCGGACGGACGCTCGACGAGGTCAAGGACGCGGCGGCGGCCGCCCTGGGACCGCAGGCGTGGAGCGAGGCGGAAGCGGCCGCGGGCTCGCTGGCGTTCGGCGACATCGTCGCGCTGGCGCACGAGCTCGCCGACGTGTCGTGGTCGGCCCGACCGCCGATGTGAGCGCTGCGGCGAGAGCCGCCTGACGCGTTCGTATCCTGCCTCCTACCCGAAGGCGTGAACGCCCGGTTCCGGAGACGTTCGCACTTGGGCCCGCCCTCATGGGCCGCCGTCGGGGGAGGTCTGGGATGCCCGAGAACCGGAGCCGAACGCGCGCCCTGGTGCGCCTCGTCGTGATGGCTGCCGCCCTGCTGCTGACGGCCACCGCCTGCCAGACCACGACGGCCGACCCGGCCGCCGAGAGGCTGAGGGAGGCCCTCGAGCAGGGCATAGACCTGGCGAGCTTCAAGCCGGACGACGCGCTCCGTGCCCGCTACCTGCCGCCCGTCGGCAGCGGCAAGCCCAAGGGCGAGTTCGTCGTGGGCATGCCCCTCGAGGTGGCCACCTTCGCGCTGGCGCCCGGCGACCAGGACGCCGTCGGCACGCCCCTCGGCCCTGTGCTCAGCACGGCCGGCGGCGGGGTCACCGTCGACGGCGACACCTACACGCTGCGCTGGCCCGCCCTCGACCCGAACGTGGCCGAGCGCGTGCGCATCGAGCTACGCATGGTCGGCTCGGGCGACGCGCCCGTGTGCGACGAGTACGGCGGCGAGTGCCTGGGCTACCTGGACGTGCGCGTCGTCGAGGAGGGCGGCAAGGGCCGCGGCGGCGGGAGCAGCAAGGGGCTCATCACCGTGCCCTCCGGCGGCACGTTCGTCGTGCAGTTCAAGGTCCTCGCGCCGCGCTCCGTCCAGGAGCTGGCCGAGCTGTCGGGCCATGGCGGCCTCGACGTGGAGCACGGCAACTGCCCCGCCAGCGAGCTGACCCTGCCCGGACAGGGGCTGCAGGCGGTGGGCGCGGGGCTACAGGCCGTAGGCGCTGGCCTGCAGGCCGTGGGCGCCGGCGGGCTGTTCGTGGCCGACGTCGCCGCCCTGGCGGTCCGGGCCCTGCCCGCGGCCGACGTCGCGGCGGCCTTCGACGGCCTGGGCACCGCGAAGCACGACGTGATGCTCGTGGTCCTGGACGACTTCGGCGGTGTCTACGAGCTGCCGAAGGCGGTCACCCACGGCGACCTCACGGCGCTGACCGACGAGGCGTTCGCGGCGCTCGTGAGGGACGGCAAGATCAGCCACGGCGCCATCGTCTTCCACGAGGTCGTGGCGCTGCTGCGCGCCGTGTTCGGCGAGGGCACGTGGGGCGAGGAGCCTTCCCTCCTCGGCGCCCCGTACGTGGAGTTCCGCGCCTACAGCAAGGGCCCCAAGCTGCGCGTGCAGGCCGTCGACGCCCGCTGGGGCTCCGCGACGCTCGACACCGACCAGGCGGCGCTCGCCCTCGAGGCCGCGCTGGGCAAGGCGCGCGCCAAGGGCTTCAAGCGCGTCGTCGTGAACATGAGCTTCGGCGTCGTGCCCTGCGGCGTGGTGGAGGACTTCGCCCGCACGCAGGAGGTCACGTTCGACGAGTACGTGGCGGCCCTGATGGCCCACAACGGCATCTCCGGCGCGACGGCCGCCCGGCTCTCCGCCGAGGTGCAGCAGCCGGCCGAGCTCGACGACCCGCTCTTCGCGCTCGTGGCCTGCCCCGCCACCGGCAGCGGCTCCTGCGGCCACGGGCTGACCTCGCTCGTGTTCGTGGCCGCCTCCGGCAACTACGGTCAGGGCTTCGCGCTCTTCCCCGCCGCGCTGCCCGGCGTCGTGAGCGTCGGCTCGCAGCCGGCGCAGGACGGGGCGGCGGTCCCGACCAGGTCGGCGTTCTCGAACGCCGCCGCGGTGCTGGCCCCCGGCGACCTCGTGACCGTCCGCACGCAGGGCGAGCGCGGCCTGGCGCTGGCCGGCACCTCGTTCGCCGCGCCGGTGGTCTCCGCCTTCGCGGCGCTCGACCTCCAGGCCCAGACCCCTGTCTGCGCCGGGGCCGACCCGTCCGACCCGGCCGGGTCGCCGGCCGAGCTGGCCGGCGGGGCGCTCGACGGCCTGCCGCTCCTGCCCGGGTTCGCGGCGGGCACCCCCGACGCCCGCCAGGTCCTCTGCGGCGGCTGAACCTGACGTGACCAGCGAGCTGGCGCGCGCCCAGCCGCGGCCCCGGGCCCTGCGCTTCAGGCCCGCAGCGCTGCTCGCCGACGTCGGCGCGGCGGTCGTGGTGGCGGCGGTGGCCTTCACGATCGCGGTCTCGGTGGGCACCCTCGTCTTCGGCGCCGCCGGGCCGGAGCACGCCACCAAGGGCATAGGCCTGGCGCTGGCGAGCTGCTTCGTCGTCATGGTGGCGGTGGCGTTCCTCGGCTCGATCCGCGGGGCCGTGGCCGCCACCCAGGACACGCCGGCGGCCGTCGTCGCGGGCGCCGCGGCGGCCGTGGGCACGAGCGGCGCCCTGGCGGCGGTGCCGGACGCCGCCTTCGCCACCGTGGCGGCCCTCTCAGGCCTCACGACCCTCGCTACCGGCCTGACGTTCATCGTGGTCGGCTGGCTGCGCCTGGGCGCGCTGGTGCGCTTCCTGCCCTACCCCGTGATGGGCGGCTTCCTGGCCGGCACCGGCTGGCTGTTGCTGTTGGGCGGGGTCAGCGTGATGACGGGCCGGCACGTCGACCTCCGGCACCTGGGCGCGGCGTTCGGCCCCGGCTGGGCGTACGAGGTGGCGCCGGGCCTCGCACTGGCGGTGGCCCTACTGCTGCTGGTGCAGCGCGTGCGCTCGCCCTACGCCTTCCCGCTCGCCGTGGCCACCTCGGTGGTCGCCTTCTACCTGGTCCTCCTGGTGTCGGGCGCCGACCTGTCGACGTGGCGGGCGGCGGGCTTGCTGCTCGAGGGCGCGAGCGGGCGCGGCATGGTCCTGCCCTTCGGACCGGGGCAGCTGGTCCACGTCGACTGGTCGGTCCTGGCCGCGCAGTCCACGGCGCTCGCCACCGTGCCGGTGCTGGCGCTGGTGGCCACGCTGCTGAACATCACCGCCGCCGAGCTGCGGGCCGGCGGCCGGGTCGACCTCGACAGGCAGCTCAGGGCGGCCGGCTTCGGGAACCTCGTCGCCGGCGCGATGGGTGGGCTCGTCGGCTACCACGTGGTCTCGCTGACCGAGCTGAACCGCCGCGCCGGGCGCGGCAGCCGCACGTCGGTGCTGATCGCCGCGGCGCTGGTGCTGGCGGCGCTCCTGTTCGGCGGCGAGGCCGTGGGCTACCTGCCCCGCGCCGTCGTGGGCGCGGTGGTGTCGTTCCTCGGCTTGGGCTTCCTCTACGACTGGCTGGTAGGCGAGCGCCGGCGCCTGACGCGCCTCGAGTACGCCATCGTCGCCGCCATCCTCCTCGTGATCGCCCTGGTGGGGTTCCTGCAGGGCGTGGCGCTCGGCCTGGTGCTGACGGTGCTGCTCTTCGTCGTCAGCTACGGCCGCGTGGACCCGGTCAGGTACGACGCCTCGGGCGCCGAGCTGAGGAGCCGCGTGCGTCGCTCCCCGGCCGAGGAGGCGGCGCTGGCCGCCGCCGCCGACGGCCTGCTGGTGCTGCAGCTCCAAGGCTTCCTGTTCTTCGGCACGACCGCCCGGGTGCTGGACCGCGCGGAGGCGGCCTGGAGGGAGCGGCGGCTCGACACGGTGCTCCTCGACCTGAGCCGCGTCACGGGCGTGGACGCCAGTGGGCTCATGGCGCTGCGGACCCTCGCCAGGCGCTCGGAGACGAACGGCAGCCGCCTCTGGCTGGCGGCCGTGCCCGCCCCGGTCGCGGCCGCGCTCGCCCGTGCCGGACAGGACGCGGAGGCGGCGGGCCTGCGGACCTTCCCCAGCGTCGACGCCGCCTTGGAGGAGCGCGAGTCCGGCTTGCTCGCCGAGGCGGGGCTTCCTGGCGACGCCGGCGCGCCCTCCGGGGACGAGGCGGGCCTGGCCGAGGCGCTAGCCGGCTCCGGCCTCGAGCGCGCGGCCGTGGAGCGCTACCTCGAGCGCGTCGAGCTGGCCGCCGGGGAGCGCCTGTTCGAGCAGGGCGACGAGGCCGGCGCGCTCTACCTGGTCGCCGCCGGTCGGCTCTCGACCCTGCGGGTCCTGGCCGGCGGCGAGGCCGAGCGCCTCGAGACGATGGGGCCCGGTCACGCCGTGGGCGAGGTGGGCCTCCTCACCGGCGCGGCGCGCGGGGCCACCGTGCGCGCCGACGCGCCCACGGTCGTGTACCGCCTGACCACCGAGGCCCTGGCGCGGATGTACCGCGACGACCCGCGCGCCGCGGCGGGCGTGTACGGGTGGTTGGCGCGGCGCATGGCCGGGCGCATCGGGCACCTCGTGACCACCGTCGACGCGCTGCGGCGGTAGCGGTCGGCCCGGGTCCCCGGGCGGGCGGGGGCGGCGTCCGTGTCCTGAGGCCGGGTCGCCGCCCTAACGGTCGAGGAAGGCCAGCGTCGCCGCCTCGTGGAGCCTCAGCTCGCGCGGGCGCCGCTCGCGCGCGCGCCTCACGGCCTCGGCGTAGGCGCCGGTGAACTCGCCCGCGTCGAAGGCCGCGAACACCGCCGGGTGGACGTACGACTGCCGGCACACGGCCGGGGTGTTGCCCAGCGCCTCGGCGGCCGAGCAGACGGCCTCCTTCAGCAGGCGCTTGCGCGCCGCCTGGCTGCGCGGCTCGCCGCCGGCGCCGGCGGCGGCACGGTAGAGCGCGCCGGCGGTGACGACCGTGCCTCCCCACGTCCTGAAGTCCTTGGCCGAGACGTCCTCGCCGCTCACGTCGCGCAGGTAGTCGTTCACGTCGCCCGAGTCGATGGACTGCACGGCGCCGCCCTCGCCGCGGTAGCGGAAGAGCTCGTAGCCGGGCAGCTCCTGGCAGTCCCTGATCACGGCCGCGAGCTCGTCGTCGACGAGCGTGTGAACGTGCCGCTCGCCCGACTTGCCCACGAAGCGCAGGTCGATGGCGTCGCCGTCCACCCGCACGTGCTTGTCGCGCAGCGTGGTGGCTCCGTAGGAGCCGTTCGACCTGGCGTAGCTGGCGTTCCCGACCCGTATCAGCGACAGGTCCATGAGCCGCACGGCCGCCGCGACCAGCCGCACGCGGTCCAGGCCGTCGCGGCGCAGGTCGCGCCGCACGCGCCGCCGCACGCGCGGCAGCAGGGCGCCGAAGCCGCCCAGGCGCGCGAACTTCGCGGCGTCCCTGACCGCGGTGAAGGCGGGGTGGTAGACGTACTGCTTCCGGCCGGCCTCGTCGCGGCCGGTGGCCTGTAGGTGGCCGTCGGCGTAGGGGCAGACCCACACGTCGCTCCACGCCGGCGCGACGGCCAGCGACCTCACCCGCTCACGCTCGGCCGCGTCGGTGAGGGGCCTGCCCACCTGGTCGAGGTAGCTGAAGCCCTTGCCGCGCCGCCTCCTGGTGAACCCCGGCTCGCCGTCCTCCACGTACCTGAGGCCGGCCGCCGCCGCGTCGTCGCGCGCTCCGCCGTTCGCGTCCGCCATGGTCCGCGGAGCCTAGCGCGGGCCGATTAGAGGCGCACGGGTCCCGGGCTGAGGAAGGTGGGCGCGCCCGCCGTGTGGCGGAGCAAGGCTCCGGCTAGCCCGCCGCGGCCTCGGCGTCGTAGTCGGGCGACTGGTGCCGGAAGTACGTCATGTACAGCTCGGCGTAGTGCCCGCCTCGCGCCATCAGCGCGTCGTGAGTGCCCTCCTCGATGACCTCGCCGTCGCGCAGCACGAGGATGCGGTCGGCCCCCTTGATGGTCGAGAGCCGGTGCGCGATCACGATCGACGTGCGCCCGGAGAGCACCACCTCGAGGCCCTCCTGGATCTGCGCCTCGGTGAGCGGGTCCACGCTGGCGGTGGCCTCGTCGAGGATGAGGATGCTCGGGTCCTGCAGGAGCACGCGCGCCATGGCGATGAGCTGGCGCTGGCCCATCGACACGCCGCGGCCGCCCTCGCCCACGTCGGTGTCGAGGCCGTTGGGAAGGGCGTCGAGCCAGTCGCCGCCGCCGATGCGCCGCGCCGCGGCCACGACCTCGTCGTCGCCGGCGTCGGGCCGGGCGTAGCGGACGTTGTCGCGCACGGTGCCCGAGAACAGGAACGGCGTCTGCTGCACGATGCCCAGCTGGCGCCTGTAGGCGGCCAGGTCGAGCTCGCGCACGTCGACGCCGTCCACCAGGATGCGGCCGCCCTGGAACTCGTAGAAGCGGGCGATCAGCTTGCCTATCGACGACTTCCCGGCCCCGGTGTGGCCCACGAGCGCCACGGTCTCCCCCGCCGCGATCACCAGGTCGAACGCCTCCAGCACGGGCTCGTGCTCCGTGTAGCGGAAGTCGACCTTCTCGAACTCGATGCGGCCCGCCAGCCGGCCGGGGTCGCGCGAGCCGGTCTGGTTCACGCGCGGCTCGGCGTCGATGAGGGCGAAGACGCGCTCGCTGGCCGAGAGGCCGAGCTGGAACTGGCTCCAGAACGAGGCGATGGAGGTGAGGGGGAACCACACCAGCGCCAGCGCCTCCACGAACAGGAACCATTGGCCGGGCGTGATGGCGCCGCCGAGGACCCTGGTCCCGCCGGCGTAGACGATCAGGGCCGTGCCGAGGCCGGACACCAGGCCCAGGACCGGGAAGATGGCCGAGAAGGTGAGGCCCTGCAGCAGGTTCAGGCGGTACGACTGGCGGTTCACGTCGCGGAAGCGCTCGTACACGGCCTGCTCCTGCCTGAACGCCTTGGCGACGGCGATGCCGGTGAGCGACTCCTGCACGTTGGCGTTCACCTCGCCCAGCACGCGCCGCGACTGCTGCGTGACGCGCCTGGCGATGCGCCGGAACAGGAGCGCCACCGCCACCACGACGGGCGCGATCGCGAACGCCAGCAGGGCCAGGCGGCCGTCGAGGTAGGCCAGGACCCCGTAGAGGATGCCCACCTGCAGCACCTGGCTGACGAGGTTCAGCGTCAGCGTCACGACCTGGGAGAAGTCCTGCGTGTCCGAGGTGACGCGGCTCACCACGCGGCCGGTGGAGAACTCGTCGTAGAACGACAGGTCGCGCGCCATCACGGCGTCGAAGGCGTCGCG
>CAZGXF010000047.1:0-17629 GCA_964529575.1 uncultured bacterium | reverse complement strand
AGCGCGTCGTCACCCGCAAGCACGCCCGCCGCAACGCGCTGATCCCGGTGATCACCCTGGCGGGCTTCGTACTCATCGGCCTGATCAACGGTGTCGTCATCACCGAGACGATCTTCAACTACCCCGGGCTGGGGCAGTGGGCCGCGCAGGCCGCCACGAACCTCGACTACGCCGCCGTGCTCGGCTTCGCCGTGTTCACGGCCATGATGGTCGTCCTCGCCAACCTCCTCGTCGACGTCCTCTACGGCGTCGTCGACCCGCGGATCCGGTACGCCTGATGGCCGAGACCGAGCTCTCCGCCGCGCAGGCCACGGCGTTCCTGAAGCAGGCCGAGCGTCGCGCCGGCTTCTGGAACTCGAAGGCCGTGATGCGCTTCCGGCGCAACCCGCTGGCGATCGTCGGCCTGCTGGTGGTCTTCGGGTTCGTGGTGCTGGCCGCGTTCGCGCCGCTGTTCACCGAGCTGGGTCGCAGCTGCATCCGCGACCTGGGGCTGAGCGCCAGCACCCAGTACGACTACAGGAACCCGGCCAAGCCGGCGTTCTGGCAGGCGATCTTCGCTCCTCCCAGCACCTGCTACCAGATCCCGCGGCAGGGCTTCGGCACCCAGCCGCGGTCGGCCGAGGCCAGCGAGACCCTGCTGGGCACCACCAGCGGCGGCTACGACATCTTCTACGGGCTCGTGTGGGGCACGCGCACGGCGTTCCGCATCGGCATCATCGTCGTCGGCATAAGCCTCCTGGTGGGGCTGGTGCTGGGGAGCCTCTCCGGCTACGTAGGCGGCGCGTTCGACAACGTCGTCATGCGCTTCACCGACGTCGTCATCTCGCTGCCGAACCTGGTCATCGCCCTGGTGATCGTCATGGTCCTGGGCCAGTCGATCGACAACCTCATGTTGGCCATCGCCATCGTGGCCTGGCCGAGCTACGCCAGGCTGATGCGCGGCGAGGTGCTGCGGGTCAAGGAGCAGGACTACGTCTCCAGCGCCGTCGCGCTGGGGCGGCGCCCGCTGGGGATCATCTTCCGTCACGTGCTGCCCAACGCCATCGGACCGCTGATCATCGTGGCGAGCCTCGACATCGGCTCGGTGGTGCTGACCGCCGCGGCGCTGTCGTTCCTCGGCCTCGGCGCCGACGTCGGCTACGCCGACTGGGGGCAGATGATCTCGTTCGCGCGCGACTGGATCCTGGGCACGCCCGGCAACCCCCTGGCGTACTGGTACGTGTCGTTCTGGCCCGGCCTCACGATCGTGCTGTTCGTCCTCGGCTGGAACCTGCTCGGCGACGCGTTCCGCGACGTCCTCGACCCGCGCGGCAGCTGAGCTCGCCCACCGGACAGGCCGTCACTCCCTGGCGGCCAGCTCCACCACGCGCGGCAGCTCGGCCGCCCTGCCGTTCATGTCCAGCAGGAAGGCCGTGAGCGCCCAGTACTCCTCGTCGCTCAGGCGGCCGGGGTCGTAGCGCGGCATGGTGGCGGCCAGGTAGGCATGCAGCGCCTCGGGCGCCGCCACGGCGGCCAGGGGAGCGGGCCTCTCCTCGGTGGGGTGCAGTGCCGGCGGCTCACCGATCGAGAACATGTCGTTGTCCACGACCGGCCGGTCGAGCGGCTGCACCGCCCGGTTCGCGGGCCTGTGGCAACGGGTGCAGCGCCGCTCGTCGGGCGGGAAGCGCAGTCGCGCCTCCTCGATGCCGCCGCCGCCGGCGCCGTGGCAGACGGCGCAGTTCCAGGCGTACGACTCCTCACCGGCGGCCACGAGCGCGGCGACCTGGCCGTTCGCGGGCACGTCCGCGCTGGGCTGCGCCCCGGCCACCAGCACGGCGGGCAGGGCGGCGGCCGCGGCGAGCAGGGCCCCGAGGAGTCGTCCGGTTACGGTGCTGCGGCGGGCCTCAGGCGCGGTCGTCCTCGCTCGCGGGCTCGGCCGAGCCGTCGGCGTCGGCCGCTTCGGGCGACGCGGGCGGCACCGGGGTGCCGGACCCCTGGGTCGTGGTGGCAGCCTCGTCCGCAGGCGGCGTGACGGGAGAGGTGACGACCGCGTCGGCGCTGGGGCCGCTCGCCGTCGCCGGACCCGACGCGGCGGCGGCAGCGGGGCCCTGCGGCGACGTGGCGGCGTAGGACGTGGACGGAGCGGCCGGCGTGCCCGCGCCGGCGGTCGCCGTGGCGGGCTTCGGCTGGCGGTCCTGTGCGGCCTTCACGAGGAAGTAGACGAGACCGCCGGCGATGGCCACGGGGACGATGAACCGCAGCAGGGTCCAGAGCAGGCCCGCCACCCACTTCAGGGCGACGCCCCCGATCGACAGCACCCAGCCGACCAGCCACAGCAGGCCCGTGCCCACGAGCAGGGCCACGAGCCCGAAGACGACGAGCTCTACGTACTCCTGCAAGGAGCGCTTCATAGCGGCAGTATAGAACAGGCTCAGGTGAGCGCCGGGGACGGCGGCTAGACTGCGCGGATGCTCGCTGTCGGGTCGTTGAGGGTCGAGCGGATGGTCCACGGCGGCGTGGCCTTGGCGCGCCTCGCCGCGGGCGAGGTGGTGCTCGTCGCGGGCGCCCTGCCGGGCGAGCTCGTGAGCGTGGAGCTGGAGCGCCAGAAGGGCGTCATGCGCGGCCGCGTCACGGCGGTGTTGGAGGCGAGCCCCCACCGGGTGGCGCCCCCTGCGCACCCCGGTCTCGACTACGGCCACGTGGCCTACCCGCACCAGCTGGAGCTGAAGCGCGAGGTGGTGGCCGACGCCCTGCGCCGCGCCTTCGGTGCCGGCGCGCCGGAGGTCCTGCCGCCGCTGCCCGACGTCGTGCCGTCGCCCACGGAGTGGCGCTACCGCAACGTCGTCCAGCCCGCCGTGGCGTGGCGTGGCGGCCGCGCAGAGCTCGGCTACAGGCGGCCCGGCTCGTCCGAGGTCGTCGTGCTGGACAGCGACCCCGTGGCGACGCCCG
Source organism: uncultured bacterium (assembly GCA_964529575.1). Classification (GTDB taxonomy): domain Bacteria; phylum Deinococcota; class Deinococci; order Deinococcales; family Trueperaceae; genus DASRWD01. The sequence continues at coordinate 14,701 of CAZGXF010000047.1, read as the reverse complement.
GCGTCGACGCCGCCTACCAGAGGGTGCGCGAGGCTCTCTCGCGCGCCGCGGAGGAGGGGAGGCGTCCGCGCGTGCGCGAGGTGGTGATCCGCGCGAACGACGAGGGCGAGGCGCTGGCGGCACTGGTGGGGACGGGCGAGGCGCGGCACGCCCTCGACCTCGGCCACCGGCTCGTGGAGGCCGGCCTCGCCGGGGTCTCGTGGGCGCCGGCCGACCCGCGCGGCCGCTTCCGGCGCGGCGCCGAGCGGCTCGCCGGCCGGCGCACGGTCCTGCAACGGTTCGGCGCCCTCACCCTGAGCGTCTCGGCCACGTCGTTCTCGCAGCCCAACGCCGCCGGGGCGGCGCGCCTCTACGCCGACCTGGCCGCGTGGGCGGGGGAGGGCGGCGAGGCCCTCGAGCTGTACGCCGGCGGCGGGGCCATCGCGTTCCACCTGGCCCCGCGCTTCGGTCGCGTCACCGCCCTCGAGGTCGACTCCGGCGCCGTGGCGCGCGGCCGCGCCGACGCCGAGCGCTTGGGCGTGGCGAACGTGCGCTTCGTGAAGGGCGACGCCCGGCGCCTGGCTCCGCCCGAGGGGGTGGACCTGGTCGTCGTGGACCCACCGCGCTCCGGCCTCTCCGCCGAGCTGCGGCAGGCCCTGGCCGCCGGGGACTTCGCGCGGCTCCTCTACGTCTCCTGCGACGCCGCCACCTGGGCCCGCGACGTCGCCGACCTCCACCTCCGCGGCCTGAGGCTCGTGCGCGCCCGGCCCTACGACCTCTACCCCCACACGCACCACGTCGAGGTGCTGTCCCTGCTGGAACGCGTGGCCTAGGCAGGCGCTATGCTCCGCTGATGCTGGCCAAGAGGATCATCCCCTGCCTCGACGTGCACGCCGGCCGCGTGACCCGCGGCAAGCAGTTCGGTCGGGCCGAGCACGGCGAGCTGCTCGACGTCGGCGACCCGGTGGCGCTGGCGGAGCTCTACGACCGTCAGGGGGCCGACGAGCTCGTCTTCTACGACATCACGGCCACGGCGGAGGGCAGGGGCGCGATCCTCGACGTCCTCACCCAGGTGGCGGAGCGCTGCTTCATGCCGCTGACGGCGGGGGGCGGGGTGAGGACGCTCGACGACGTCAGGGCCCTCACGCTGGCCGGCGCCGACAAGGTCTCCATCAACTCGGGAGCGCTGGCCGACCCGAACCTGTTGCGCTCCGCCGCCGACAGGTTCGGGTCGCAGGCCGTGGTGCTCAGCGTCGACTTCCGCCGCTCGGGCAGCGGCTGGGAGGTGTACGCCGCCGGCGGGCGCCGCGGCACGAGCATGGACCTGCTCGACTGGGTCGTGAGGGGCCAGATGGCCGGCGCCGGCGAGGTCGTGCTGAACAGCATCGACGCCGACGGCATGGGCACCGGCTACGACCTGGAGGCCGTGAGGGCGGTGTCGGCGGAGGTGGACGTGCCCGTCGTCGCCTCGGGCGGGGCGGGCAAGCCCGAGGACCTGCGCGACGTGCTGCTCCTGGCCGGCGCCGACGCGGCGCTGGCGGCCGGGATCTTCCACCGCGGCGAGACGACGGTGGCCGAGGTGAAGCGCGTCTGCCTCGAGGCGGGGCTGGCCGTGCGGCCGCCCGAGGAGGTGGAGGACGCCCATGTCCGCTGACCCGCTGGCGCAACTGCGCTTCGACGAGCGCGGCCTGGTCCCGGTGGTGGCGCAGGACGTGGGCAGCGGCGAGGTGCTCATGCTGGCCTGGGCCGACCGGGAAGCCCTCGAGGCCACCTTGGAGAGCGGCTTCGCGCACTACCACAGCCGCTCGCGCGGCGAGCTGTGGCGCAAGGGTGGGACGAGCGGCCACGTGCAGCGCGTCTTGGCCGTCGTCGCCGACTGCGACGGCGACGCGGTCCTCTACCGGGTGGAGCAGACCGGTCCCGCCTGCCACACGGGGCAGCGGACCTGCTTCCACGCCCCGTTGCCGGGGACCGCCGCGGCGGCCGTCGGGGGCGAGGCGGACGCGGAGAGCGCGTCCGTGCAGGTGGCCCCCGGCGACGGGGCGCGCGCGAACGACGGCGGGCCGGCCGCTAGAGCGGCGCGCGGCGCCATCGAGACGGCCGTGCGTGCCCTCGACGAGGTCGTCGCCGAGCGCCTGCGCACCCTGCCCGAGGGCTCGTACGTGGCCAAGCTGCACCGGCGCGGGACCGGCTACGTGGCGCAGAAGGTCGTCGAGGAGGCGGGGGAGACCGTGGTGGCCGCGCTGCAGGGCCAGCGCGCCGAGCTGAGGGGCGAGGCCGCCGACCTCCTCTTCCACCTGGGCGTGCTGCTGGCCGAGTCGGGCGTCAGCTGGGACGAGGTGGGCGAGACGCTCTTGTCGCGGCACAGGCCCACGGGCGAAGGGTCGCCCACGTAAGCTCTTCCCGCATGCCACACGTCCTGCGCTACGTCGCCGCCCTCGTGGTCACCCTGGCGCTCGCCTCCTGCGCGCCCCGAGCCGCCTCGCCGGAGGAGCTGGCGCGCTCGGCGGGCCAGCGCTCCAGCCCCACGCCGGCCACCGCCGGCTTCGTGCCCACGGGCTCCGAGACCGCCTCGCTGCGGCCGCGCGACGAGGGCACCCCGGACCTGGTGATCGTCGCGTTCTCCGGCCACTGCGGGCTGGTGTGCCACACGCGGAACACCTGGTCGTACCTGGACACCGCCAGCGAGCGCACGGGCGGGGTGGCCGTCCTGGACGCCATCAGGGGCGCCTACGAGAGCCTGGGCCTCGAGGTGGAGGTGTTCAGCGCCTCGTCGTTCGTCACGGCCCACTACAGCGGCATCAGCGAGGAGATGGAGCCCGGTTACCTGCAGGCGCAGGCCTACCTCGACGAGGTCAAGCGCGAGCTGATCCACGGGGTGGCGAACCCGACGCGGGTGGTCCTCGTCGGCCACTCGCACGGCACGGTGTGGGCCTCGCTGCTGGCGCTGAACAACCTCGACGTCACCTTCGACGCGTTCGTCTCTCTCGACGCCATCTGCTGGCAGTGGTGGGGGCGGCACAAGGGCTTCATCGCCGAGGCGTTCGTGAACAGCCCCTGGCCCCTGCCGTTCCCCCTCGACGCCGGCGACCCGTGCGGCACGTTCGAGGTGCCGGGAGTGGGCAAGGTGGACGTGAACGACGTGGTGAGCGCGAACGTGATCTACGGCCTGGAGGCGCGCACGCACATGCGCCTGCTCTCGTTCGACCCCAACGTCCTCGCCGACGACGACCCGAACGTGCGCATCAACGGCACCACCACGAACATCTGGGGCATCAGCGCCAGGGAGGCCCACTCCGACCTGGGGCGCTACTACAACCAGTCGATCGGCTGGATCACGGCGATGATCACGGCCCTGGGCCTGCCCGACCACGCCGAGTACCCGATGCACACGTTCGTCCTGCCCCCGGCGCCGGAGGAGTTCGACTACCAACCCGGGACCGAGTGACCCGCTGGCGGTCGCCCGCGCGGCATCATGGGTCCATGGCCCTGTCCGAGACCCCAGCAGCCAGGATGGACGACTTCGACGCCCGCAGCCTCGCCCTGGAGCGCGCCCTGGTGCTCGACACCGTCCGGGTCACCGAGCAGGCGGCGATCGCGGCCAGCCGCGTCGCCGGCAAGGGGGACTCGGACCTCGTCGACCAGGCCGGCACCGACGCCATGCGCGCGGTGCTGAACGAGCTCGAGATCGACGGCGAGATCGTCATCGGCGAGGGCGAGCGCGACGAGGCGCCGATGCTCTTCATCGGCGAGCGGCTCGGCCGCGGCGGCGACGACGCCTGGCCCGTGGACATCGCCGTGGACCCCGTGGAGGGCACCAGCATCACGGCGCGCATGATCAACAACGCCGTGGCGGTGATCGCCCTCAGCGAGCGCGGCGGACTGTTCCAGGCGCCGGACACCTACATGGAGAAGCTGATCGTCGGGCCGCCGGCCAAGGGCAAGGTGGACCTCACCTGGCCGGTGGCCGCGAACCTGCGCGGCGTGGCGCTGGCGCTCGACCGCGACGTGGACGACCTCACCGTGGTGATCCTCGACCGCCCCCGCCACGCCGACCTGATCCGCGAGGTGCGCGAAGCGGGCGCGCGGGTGAAGCTGATCGGCGACGGCGACGTCATCGCGGCCCTGTCGGCGGCGGTGCGAGGCACGAACGTGCACGCGGTCATGGGCATCGGCGGCGCGCCCGAGGGCGTGCTGGCCGCGGCCGCGCTGAAGTGCCTGGGCGGCGAGATCCAGGGGCGCTTCAAGCCGCGCAACGACGAGGAGCGCCGGCGCCTGGAGGAGAAGGGCGGCTCGGTGGACCGCGTCTACAAGACGGAGGACCTGGCGCCCGGCAAGGTGATCGTGTTCAGCGCCACCGGCATCACCGACGGCGACCTCCTGCGCGGCGTCAAGTTCTTCAAGAACGGCGCGCGCACGCACTCGATCACCATGGGCTACCAGTCGCGGGTGATCAGGTTCACCGACTCGGTGCACCTGCTCGGCGACGGCGCCAGGGTGACGATCCAGGTCTGAGCCCGTACGCGGCGGCGCCGCAGGCGGTCGGGCGTGCCGGGGACGCTCGGGGCCGCATGACGGTGCGGCCGCGGCGGTCGGACGCTCAGTCCTCCTCGCGCCGCGGCTCCAGCACGGCCATCGTCTTCTTGCCGACGGGCGTGCGCGCCCAGTCGAGGAACGCCTTCAGCGCCCGGCCGCGGTGGCTCACGGACCGCTTCTCGGCCAGCGTCGCCTCGGCGAACGTCTTGCCCAGCTCGACGCTGCGGAAGATGGGGTCGTAGCCGAAGCCGTTCTCGCCGCGGGGGCCGAACGTAAGCTCGCCGCGGGTCTCGCCCTCGAAGGTGGCCACCTCGCCGCCGGGCGTGGCCAGCACCACCACGCAGCGGAACGTGGCGCCACGGGCCTTCGCCGGCACGTCCTTGATCTCGTCGAGGAGGTGGGCCATGCGCTCGCCGTCGGTGAGCCCCTCACCGCCGTACCTGGCGCTGAGGACCCCCGGGCGCCTGTCGAGCGCGTCGACCTCCAGCCCCGAGTCGTCGGCCAGCGTGGGCAGGCCGCTGCGCAGCGCCACGTAGCCGGCCTTGAGGAGCGCGTTCTCCTCGTAGCTGGCGCCCGTCTCCTCCGGCAGGCGGTCGATGCCGACGTCGGCCAGGCCGAGCAGGTCGAGCTCGAGCCGGGAGAGCGCGTCCCTGAACTCGCGCAGCTTGCCCTCGTTCGAGGTGGCGATCACCACCCGCAGCCGCTTCGACGTCACGCCTGCCCCCGCAGCTGCGGCCTCACGACGTCCAGGACGCGCTTCACGCCCTCGATGCCGGTGGCGAGCAGCGCTACGTAGAGGTCCGCCGCCACGGGCCCGCCCTCGCCGGCGCCCTGCACCTCCACGACCGCGCCGTCCGCGGTGGCCACCACGTTGAGGTCCACCGCCGCCGCCACGTCCTCGGCGTAGTCGAGGTCGAGCCGCTGCTCGCCCCCCACCACGCCCACGCTCACGGCGCCCACCTCGTGGCGCAGCGGCCACTCGTCGAGCGCGCCGGCGAAGACGAGCCGGTCGGCGGCCTCGTGCATGGCGGCGTAGGCGGCCACCACGCCGGCGCAGCGCGTGCCGCCGTCGGCGCTGAGGACGTCCACGTCGATGGTTATGGTCTTCCCCCGGAACATGGTCAGGTCGACGGTGCTGCGCAGGGCGCGGCCGATGAGCCGCTGGATCTCCTGGGTCCGGCCGCTGGCGTAGAGCCGCTCGCGGGGCGTCCTGTCGGCCGTGCTGCGCGGCAGCAGGGCGTACTCGGCCGTGAGCCACCCGCCCTTCGCGCCGGCGCCCCTCAGGTGCGGCGGCAGCTTGTTCTCGATCGTCACGCTGGCCACGACCATGGTGCGGCCCCACGTCACGAGCGCCGAGCCCTCGGCGTGCGGCAGGTAGCCGGTCGAGACCTCGATGTGGCGCAGCTGCGCGGGGAGCCTAGCGTCCCTCGCTGGGGCCTTCGTCACCGGCCGGAACCCCCCTCACGCCACGTGCAGACACGCGGCGAGCTTACCAGGGCGGGGCCCACGACACGCGCGTCGTGGGCCGTCGGCCTTACCCTGCGAGAGGGGGAGATCTGAGGAGACGATGGCGTTCCTGGACGCGGAGCTGAAGCAGCAGGTCGCGGACGCGCTGGCGCCGCTGGAGCACGAGGTCGAGCTGGTCGTCTACCGCGGCACGAGCCTGGTGGTGCCCGGGCGCGACCAGCCCGGCGAGGAGCGCGCGATGCTCGAGCTGGCGCGCGAGGTGGCCGAGACCAGCGACAAGGTCACCGTGGTCGAGAAGGTCCTCGCGGGCGACGAGCAGGCGGCCGCCGCCGGCATAGCGCTCACGCCCACCACGGTCTTCCGGCGCAAGGGCGACGAGAGCCTCAACGTCCGCTTCGCCGGGCTGATGAGCGGCTACGAGTTCAGCACGATGCTGGAGACCATCCTCATGGTGGGCGGCGCACGCGAGCTGGACGGGCTGGAGGAGGTCGCCGGCATCGAGGCGCCGCTGCGGCTGCGCACGTTCGTCACGCCCACCTGCCCCTACTGCCCGCGCGCGGTGCTGACGGCGTTCCGCTTCGCGCTCGCCAACCCGCGCATCACGGCCGAAGGCGTGGAGGCCAACGAGTTCCCGACGCTCTCGAGCCGCTACCGCATCTCGGGCGTGCCGGACACCGTCGTCGAGGGCGCGGGCGGCTCGGGCGGCGTGCGTGCCACCAGGGTGCTCGGCGCGCAGCCGGAGCCCGTGTTCGTGGGCGCGCTGAAGCAGGCGGTGGAGGAGACGCTGCCCGCGGCCGACTGAGGGCGGCGAGCGCGCCGTGAGCGAGGACCCCGGCCGTGGGAGCCGGGGTCCTGCGCCAGGCTTGGCGGAGAGGGCGGGATTCGAACCCGCGGTACAGGCAGTACCCGTACACATGCTTTCCAGGCATGCTCCTTAAACCACTCGGACACCTCTCCGCGGAGCATGGGCCCCTCAGGGCCGAAGGCGATTCTACCAGACGCGAGCGGGCCTGCCGGGCGAGGGTGTGAGGGTGACGACCGCCTGGCCCGAGCCCGGCCGGGCCGGCGCCTCCCGGCGGCGACAGGCCCTCAGGACGCGGCGCAGTCGGGGCAGCAGCCGTAGAGCGTCAGCGAGTGGTCGCGCACGCGGAAGCCGCCCGGCAGCGTCGCGCCCTCGAGGACCGCGACGGGACAGGTGGCGTCCAGCTCGTAGACGCGGCCGCACTCCTCGCAGCTGAAGTGGTGGTGGTGCGAGGCGCGCTTCGGTTCGTAGCGGGTCGTGGACTCGTTGGGCAGGTGCACCGTCGTGACCGCGCCGCGCTCGGCGAGGACGCCCAGGTTGCGGTACACGGTCGCCAGGCCCAGGCCGGGGTGGTGCCGCGAGGCGCTCTCGAACACCTCGTGCGGCGTCAAGGGCCCCGGCGCCTCCTCCAGCGCCCGCAGGATCGCCCTCCGCTGCGAGGTCTTGTGCACAGGAGCAAGATACCAACCTCCACCGCGCCGCGTCGTGGCCCACGGCTAACTGGGCCACAGGACAACGGGGTCCGCGCGGTTTACCATCGCCTAGGAGACGGAGGGGACACCCAAGAGGATGCTAAAGGACCGCGTCGTACTGCTCACATCGCCGGAGGAAGTGAACGACTTCCTCGGCCGCTACCCGACCAGCGTGATCTTCAAGGCCGGCACCTGCCACAAGACGATGCAGGGCTTCGGCTTCGTGCAGGAGCGCCTGGAGCCGCGCGAGGACCTCATGTGCGGGGTCATCCGCGTCGTCGAGGCCAGGCCCGCCAGCAACCACGTGGCCGAGATGACCGGCATCAAGCACGAGTCGCCGCAGGTGATCCTGTTCAAGGACGGCCGGCCCGTGTTCGACCGCGACAACTGGGAGATCACGCCCGACGCCCTGGCCCAGGGCTTCTCGCTCCTACCGGAGGGGCAGCCCGTCGTGGCCGCGTCGGGGCCCGCCCGGTCCGACCTCACGCCGTACCTCCAGGTGCTCGAGCGCTACCTGGGCGGCCAGATGGACGAGGCCGACTTCGAGTTCACCTACACGCACATGTTCCGCAGCGACGCCACCCTGCGTCCCGGCGAGGAGGTCGAGGCGCTGAACTCGATCTTCGGCGACGTCGACCAGCACATCAACATGCACCTGATGATGGCCGGCAAGGCCGACAACAGCCGGCTAAGGGCCCGCGCCGAGGCCGCCTACCGCCGCCTGAAGGAGCTGGCGCAGGGGCAGGTCGCCGCCGGCTGAGCCCAGGCTACCCACGCGACCACGGCCCGCCGCACTGGCGGGCCGTTCGCGTGTCGGCCCTCGCTCAGCGCTCCTTCTCGTGCTCCAGGAAGCGCTCGAACGCGTCGTCGAGGTTGGGTCTCTGGGTGACCTTGGCCTTGGCGCCGCGCACGTCGTCGTCGCTGGCCCGCCCCTGGCGCTCCGGCGCCGTGGCCTGCGGGCTGTTCGCGCTCTCGCGGACGCGGGCCGTGACCGTGGTGCGCCCGTACGCCGTCGGCACGACCGTGCCGCCGACCGCCTCCGCCGCGGGCGCGGGCGCCCGCCGCGCCGGCGTGGGCCGCTCGGCGCGCCAGACGGGCGCCTCGGCGGCGCGGGACAGCGGGGCGTAGGTCACCTCCTCGCGCTCCTCTTCCCGGCGGGGCGCGGCGGCGAGCGACAGCGCCGCCCACACCGTGAGGCAGAGCGCGATCACGAACAGGAACCCGATGAACACGAGCGCGGCGAGCGGGCTCACGACACAAGGATAACGAGGCGCCGGCTCCCCGGCTCAGGGTCGCGCGTCACAGGCGCTAGCCGCCGATGATGGCGCACAAGCGGGCCGGGTCGACGTTGCCGCCCGACGCGATCACCACCGTGGGGCCGTCGGCCAGCTCGAGCCCGTCGGCGCCGGGCTCGCGCAGCAGCCGGACCAGGCCGGCGAGGCTGAGGGCCCCGGTGGGCTCCACCACCAGGCCTGCCTCGGTGGCGTAGAAGCGCGTGGCGGCGGCGATGGCCTCCTCGCTCACGGTCACGACGCCTGCCAGGCGCTCCTTGAGGACCGCGAGGTTCAGGTCGCCGATCGCCTGGGTGCGCACGCCGTCGGCCATCGTCGACGTGGTCCGCTCGGCGGGCCAGGTCACGACCTCGCCCCGGCGCAGCGACTCCTGGGCGTCGGCCGCCACGGCCGGCTCGACGCCGATGACCCGCGCCTCCGACGCCAGCGCGGCCAGGGCGGCGCAGACGCCCGACGCCAGCCCGCCGCCGCCTACCGGCACGAGCACGTTCGCGACGCGCGGCAGGTCCTCGGCGACCTCGACACCCACCGTGGACTGCCCCTCGACCACGCGGGCGTCGTCGTAGGGGGGCAGCAGCGTCGCCCCGGTCTCGGCCGCGATGCGCGCGGCCGTCTCGTGCCTGTCGGCCTGGGTGTTGCGGCAGCGCACGACCGTCGCGCCCAGAGCCAGCGTGCGCCGCACCTTCACCTCGGGCGCGCCCTCGGGGATGACGACCGTGGCCGGCACCCCGAAAGCGGCGGCGGCGTGCGCCACGCCCTGGGCGTGGTTGCCGGACGAGTGCGTCACGACGCCTAGGCGCCGCTGCGGCTCCGGCAGCGAGGCGAGGAAGTTCGTGGCCCCGCGCACCTTGAAGGAGCCCGTCAGCTGCAGCGACTCGGCCTTCACGTAGACCTCGCGCGTCCTCGCCTCCGGCAGCGCCAGCGGCAGCAGCGGTGTGCGCCGCACGCGGCCGTGGAGCCGGGAGACGGCCGCGCGGACGTCGACCTGGTCCATGCGCCCCTTCTACCACCGCACGACCCGCCGCGAACGGGGCGTACCGCTCAGCCGAGGAACGCGGCGAGCTCGTCGGCGGTGGGGTAGGAGGGGATGGCCCCGCGACGCGTAGTGGACAGCGCCGCGTAGGCGCAGGCCCGCTCCAGGGCCGCCCGCGCGGAGCCCGGGTCGTCCCAGGTGGCCGGAGCGCGCAGGGTCGCGGCCAGCAGCGCGCCGGTGAGGGCGTCGCCGGCGCCGGTGGCGTCGAGGCTCCGCACCCGCGGCGGGGCGACGTCGACGGAGAAGCCCGCCGTGTGAGCGCTGGCGCCACGCGCGCCGCGGCTCACGACCACCGACCGGGCGCCGCCCGCGAGGAGCTCGTCCACCAGCCTCCGCTCGGGCTCGTCGCCCGGCCCCGCCAGGAACAGCGCCTCCTCCTCGCTCACCTTCACGAGGTCGGCGCGGGCGGCGAACGCGCCGATCACCGCGCGGGCCTCGCCCAGGTCGGGCCAGAAGCCCTCGCGCAGGTTCACGTCGCAGGAGACGAGGCAGCCGGCCGCGCGTGCCGCCGCCACGGCGGCGTCGGTGGCCGACCGCGCCGGGTCCCGCGCCAGGCACACCGAGCCGAAGTGCAGGCACCGCGCCCCCTCGGCGCCGGCCAGGCGAGCAACCGCCTCCAGAGCGTCCGCGGTGCTCAGGTGGTCGTGGGCGGGGTCGTCGCCGTAGAACATGAACCCCCGCTCCCCTCCGGCCGACAACGAGACGAACGCCACCGCGGTCCTCCGCGGCACGCGCGCGACGCCGGAGACGTCCACGCCGGCCCGGGCGAGCTCGTCCCGCAGCGCCTGCCCGAACGGGTCGTCGCCGACGGCCGCCACCACGGCGCTCCGCGCTCCCAGCCGCGCCGCCGCCACGGCCACGTTCGCGGGAGCGCCGCCGGCGGCCCACAGGTACGAGCGCGCCTCCGCCAGGCTGGCGCCCTCCTCCTGCGGGACCATGTCCACGAGCAGCTCGCCCAGGCAGAGGAGCTGCGGAGGTGTGCCGGCCGAGGCTGCCATGGCGCCAGGATAAGCGTGCATGCGCGCCGCCCGGCGGTGCCCCTGAGGTCGGATACCGAACGGAAACGCGTGAGGGGGCGTGTTAGAACGGTGCGTAATGGCGCCGAACGGCCCTCGCGAGCGAACCCCGGACACGGAGACCGAGCCTCCACGACGTTTCGCCAGCGGCAGCCTCGACTACGTCGAGGAGCTGTACCTCCGCTACCTCGCCGACCCCGGGTCGGTGACGCAGGAGTGGCGTGACTACTTCGCGGGCCTGGGGCCCGCCGGCCCCGTGGCGCGGCACCTGGAGCCGACGTTCGCCCCGCGCAGCCTCTTCAACCCGCCGTCGCACACCGCCGACCAGCTCACCGAGGCGGGCGCGGCCGCGGCCGTGCTGCAGCAGAAGCTCGACAGGCTGGTGCGGAACTACCGCGTGCGCGGCCACAGGCTGGCGCAGCTCAGCCCCCTGGGCCAGGAGCCGTTCGCGGCGCCCGAGCTCGAGCCCGAGTTCTACGGGCTCACCGAGGCCGACATGGCGAAGCCCGTGCTCGGCAACGTGCTGCCCGGCGCCGCCACCGTCGCCGAGGTCATCGAGGGCCTCAAGGAGACGTACACCCGCTCCATCGGCGTGCAGTTCATGCACATCGACAGGCTCGAGATGCGGGTCTGGCTGCAGCGACGCATGGAGACCACGCGCAACCGGCTCCAGCTCTCGCGCGAGGAGCAGCTGCGCATCCTCACCAAGCTGACCGACGCCACCACCTTCGAGGAGTTCATCCAGCGCAAGTTCGTGGGCGCGAAGTCGTTCTCGCTGGAGGGCGGCGAGACGCTGATCCCGCTGCTCGACCTGGTCATCGAGAAGGCCGCCGAGCAGGACGTGGCCGAGATCGTCTTCGGCATGGCCCACCGCGGGCGCCTGAACGTGCTGGCGAACGTGATGGGCAAGCCGGCCGCGAGCATCTTCAGGGAGTTCGAGGACAAGGACCCCGAGAGCTACCTGGGCCGCGGCGACGTCAAGTACCACCTGGGCTACTCCAGCGACCACGTCACCTCGCAGGGGCGGACGGTCCACCTCTCGCTGGCGTTCAACCCCTCGCACCTGGAGTACGTCAACACCGTGGTGCTGGGCCGCACGCGGGCGAAGCAGGACCGGCGCGGCGACCTGGAGCGCGAGTCCGTCATGCCGGTGCTCATCCACGGCGACGGCGCGTTCATCGGCCAGGGCATCGTGCAGGAGACGCTGAACCTCAGCGGCCTCGAGGGCTACCGCGTGGGCGGGGCGCTGCACGTGGTCGTGAACAACCAGATCGGCTTCACCACCGGCCCGCGCCAGGCGCGCTCCACGACCTACGCCACCGACGTGGCCAAGATGCTGCAGAGCCCCATCTTCCACGTCAACGGCGAGGACCCGGAGGCCGTGGCGCAGGTCGTGCAGCTGGCCATGGACTTCAGGCGCGAGTTCAAGCGCGACGTGGTCATAGACATGTACTGCTACCGCCGCCTGGGTCACAACGAGACCGACGAGCCGGCCTTCACGCAGCCGGTCATGTACGGGAAGGTCAGGAAGCGCAAGTCGGTGCGCGAGGCCTACCGCGACCAGCTCCTGGCGCTCGGCGAGGTGACCATGGCCGAGGCCGAGCAGATCGCCGAGGACCGCCGTCAGCGGCTTGAGGCGCACCTCTCCGAGGCGCGCAAGGAGGACTTCAAGCTCGTCTACTCCACGCTGCAGGGCGTGTGGCGGGACTACGTGGGCGGCCCGGACGTCGAGGTCCCGGACGTCGAGACGGCGGTGTCGCGCGAGCAGGCCGTCCAGTGGCTCGAGGCGCTCACCCACGTGCCCGAGGGCTTCAACCTGAACCCGAAGCTGAAGCGCGCCCTGGCCGCCCGCCTGGAGATGGCGCGCGGCAACGCGCCGCTCGACTGGGCCGCCGGCGAGGCGCTGGCCTTCGCCAGCCTGGTCGCCGAAGGCCACCGCGTGAGGCTCACCGGCCAGGACAGCGAGCGGGGCACGTTCAGCCACCGCCACGCCGTGTTCCACGACACCGAGGACGGCCACGAGCACGTGCCGCTGGCCGAGCTGGCGGCGCGGCACGGCAGCGTCTTCGAGGTGCACAACAGCCCGCTCTCCGAGGCCGGGGTGCTCGGCTTCGAGTACGGCTACAGCGTCGACACGCCCGACGGCCTGGTGCTGTGGGAGGCGCAGTTCGGCGACTTCGCCAACGGCGCCCAGGTGATCATCGACCAGTTCCTCTCCTCGGCCGAGGAGAAGTGGGGCCGGCTCTCGGGCCTGGTGATGCTCCTGCCGCACGGCTTCGAGGGCCAGGGGCCCGAGCACTCCAGCGCGCGCCTCGAGCGCTACCTGCAGCTGTGCGCCGAGGACAACATGCAGGTCGCCTACCCCACGACGCCGGCGCAGTACTTCCACCTGCTCAGGCGCCAGGTGCTGCGCAAGATCCGCAAGCCGCTCATCGTGATGACGCCCAAGAGCCTCCTGCGCCACCCGCAGGCCGTGAGCACGCTCGACGAGTTCGTCACCGGCGGCTTCCAGCGCCTGGTCCCCGACGCCCAGGTCGAACCCGCCGGCGTCAGGAAGGTGCTGCTGACGAGCGGGAAGCTCTACTACGAGCTCGTCGCGGCGCGCGAGCAGCGCGGCGCGGACGACGTGGCGATCGTGCGCCTCGAGCAGCTCTACCCGCTGCGCCAGGACGAGGTGGAGGCGGTGCTGGCCCCCTACCCGGCCGGAACGCCCGTCGTCTGGGTCCAAGAGGAGCCCGCCAACATGGGGGCGTGGTGGTACCTGCGAGTACGATGGGGCGGCGAGGTCGCCGGCCGGCCGTTCTCCGGCGTCACCCGGCCGGAGTCGGCGAGCCCGGCCACCGGCTCGGGCGCCGCGCACCGCCTCGAGCAGGAGATGCTGGTGGCGGAGGCGTTCTCGGGCTGAGGACGCGACCGCCGCGCGCACGCGCCGCGGCGCCCGCCTAGGAAGGGTCAAGGATGGCTACTGACGTCAAGGTGCCCGCCGCGGGCGAGTCGATCTCCGAGGTCATCATCGGCAGCTGGCTCAAGTCGGTCGGCGACCCTGTGGCCGTCGACGAGCCCATCGTCGAGGTGGAGACCGACAAGGCCACGCTCGAGGTCCCCTCGCCGATCGCCGGCGTCCTGACCGAGCAGCTCTTCGCACCCGGCGACACCGTGCCGGTGGGCGCCGTCGTGGCGCGCGTCGACGAGTCGCAGGCCGGCGCCGCCGCGTCCCGGCCCGCCGCCGCGCAACCGGCGGCCCAAGGGCCCGCGGCCGAGCCGGCCCAGCCCGCCGCACCGGCCGCACCGCCGCCCTCCCAGAGCCCTCCCGCGCCGCAGCCCGCCGCGCCCCAGGCGCAGGCGGGTGGGACCAGCGCGGCCGTGGCGGAGGTCCCTGAGGGGCAGCGGGCCACGAGCGTCATGCCCGCGGCCCAGCGGCTCCTCTCCGAGCACGGACTCTCGGCCGACGCCGTCCCGGCCACCGGGCCGGGCGGCAGGCTGCTGAAGGAGGACGTGCTGCGCTACCTCGAGGAGCGGGAGCGCCGCGCCGCGCAGGCGGCGGGCGGCGTCGACGCCCCCGCGAGCGGCGCCGTGCTCGACGGCCCGCGCCAGGAGGAGCGGGTGCGGATGAGCCCGCTCCGACGCACCATCGCCGAGCGCCTCGTGGCCGCGCAGCAGACCGCCGCGCTGCTCACCACGTTCAACGAGGTCGACATGTCGGCGGTGATCGCGCTGCGGCAGGAGTACCGCGACGCCTTCGAGAAGCGCTACGGCCTGCGCCTCGGCTTCATGTCGTTCTTCGTCAAGGCCGTCATCGACGCGCTGAAGACGATCCCGCAGCTGAACGCCGAGATCGACGGCGACGACATCGTCTACAAGAACTACTACGACATCGGCGTGGC
>CAZGXF010000046.1:0-17920 GCA_964529575.1 uncultured bacterium | reverse complement strand
CGACGACGGGCGCCTCGACGAGCGCGAGCTGCAGGTGATGGCCGACATCTACGGGGTCCTCGCGCAGCTCGCGCGCGAGAGCGACTCGAAGCGCCAGACGACCCGCAACGCCATCCAGGTCGTCACGGACCTCCTCTCGCGCGTCGACGTCGTCTCGGGGGTCGTGCCGGGCGAGGTCGCGAGCGCCGTCAACCAGGCGCTGGGGATCCTCGCCGAGACCGCGCGCCAGTACAACCAGTACAAGACCGCGGTCGAGCAGCTCAGGCCGCAGCTCCGCGAGATGGCGGGGCAGGAGCTCGGCCTCCTGGTCATCTTCAACGAGACGCGCGAGGACACCCAGCTCTTCGTGGACGAGAACAACTACGACAAGCTGAAGGTGGCTTACGACCTGGCGCTGGACGACCTCGGGTCGTTCGAGGACGTCGGCACCGACGGCCAGCGGGACGACGCCACCGCGTTCGTGGCGCAGGTCATCGAGGCCATGCAGCCGCACCTGGCGGAGGCCGGCGACGTCTTCAACGAGTTCGTCGCGAAGCACAACCTGAAGTTCTTCGGGCCGGTGGGGCCGGACATAAGGGACCTGCTCGTCGAGACCGAGGTCTGGCTCGACCAGGCCGAGAGCGTCTCCGACCTCGACCTCGAGCGGGTGCTGAGCGCTTGGCGCAGCGACGCGAACTCGTTCTTCGGCGTCAGCCTGTCCGGCGACGGGATCACCGACTACGAGCGGGAGTGGATCGCGGACCAGCTCGAGAGCGACCTGGCCACGCTGCAGCGCGCCATCGACGACGCCGGGCAGGCGTTCTCGACGCAGAACCTCATGCTCATCTACGACCGGAGGGAGGTCAACGAGGCCATCGAGTAGGTCGGCTTCAGCGGTATAAGTGCCGCAGGCCGCGGGCTACGACCGAACGCCAGACCACCGCCCGCGCCGCAGGAGCCAGGCCATGTTCGACGCGATCAGCGACCTGAGGGCGCGGTGGAGCCGCGGCGAGACGACGACGAACTGCTGGTTGACCATCCCCCACCCGTTCATCGCCGAGGTCGCCAGCCGTAGCGGCTTCGACTCGCTGTGCATCGACATGCAGCACGGGCTGGTGGACCTGGACGCCGTGACGGGGATGCTCCAGGCCACCACCGCCGCCCGGAAGCCGACGCTGGTGCGGGTGCCGTGGAACGAGCCGAGCGTCATCATGCGCGTGCTCGACATGGGGGCCGCGGGCGTCGTCGTGCCGCTGGTCGAGAGCGCCGAGGAGGCCGAGAGGGCCGTCGCCGCCTGCTCCTACCCGCCGCGCGGCAACCGCAGCTTCGGCCCGACGCGTGCCGCCGTCGCCTACGCCGACTACTTCCAGCGCGCGCAGGACGGTCTGCTGGTGTTCGCGATGATCGAGACGAAGCGCGGCCTGGAGAACCTCCACGACGTCCTCGCCACGCCCGGCCTGACCGGCGTCTACGTCGGGCCGGCGGACCTGAGCCTGGCCCTGGGCCTGCCGCCCGAGACCGACAACCGGCGGCCGGAGCACGTGGAGACCGTGAAGGGCATCGTCGCCGCGTGTCACGAGCGCGGCCTCGTCGCCGGCGTGCACACCAGCGGCCCGGAGTTCGGCGCCGAGGTGGCCGAGTGGGGCGCCGACCTGGTGACCATCGCGGCCGACACGGTCGTGCTGCGCGCCGACCTGGCGGGCCGGGTGGAGCGGTTCCGCCGCGCGAGGGCGGCCCAGGACTAGCTCGGCTGCGGCCGGTCGGCGACCTCCGGCGGCAGGGCGCCGTCGAACACGACCGGCTGCTGGACGCGCTCGTCGGGCGCCAAGACGGCCACGTCCGTCCCGGTCGCCACCACCTGGCCGTCGGGAGCGAAGGCCCGCCCCACGTGCTCGGCGATCCGGTCGGGCGCGTCCGTTCTGGCCGACTCGTGATCGGCCACGGCTGGGTGCGTTCGTCACAATCTCACGCTGGGGTCGTACCCTCCGCTGATCCGGTGCCGCGGACCGCAGGGCCGCGCGGGCAGACGTAGGGCCGCGCGGCACTCCTACGCGGCCGTCAGGGGGAGAGATGAACGACGTCAACGGTGTGATGCTGCAGGCCTTCCACTGGCATCTGCCCGACGACGGGTCGTTGTGGCGCCGGCTCGAGGAGCGCGCCGAGGAGCTCGCGGCCGCCGGGTTCACGGCCGTGTGGCTGCCGCCGGCGTACAAGGGCGCGGGCGGGGCCAGCGACGTCGGCTACGGCGTCTACGACCTCTACGACCTGGGCGAGTTCGACCAGAAGGGCTCCGTGCGCACGAAGTACGGGACGAAGGACGAGTACCTCCGGGCGATCGAGGCGGTACAGGCGGCCGGCATCCAGGTGTACGCCGACGTCGTGCTCGGCCACCGGCTCGGCGGGGACGACCCCGAGGAGTTCACGGCCACGCCCATGGACCCGCAGGACCGCACGAAGCCCATCGGCGAGCCGCGGCAGATCCGCGCCTGGACGCGCTTCAGGTTCCCCGGCCGCGGCGGGAAGTACTCCGGCTTCGAGTGGCACTGGTGGCACTTCAACGCCGTCGACCGCGACGACAACGACCCGGACTTCGAGGCCGTCTACCTCTTCGAGGGGAAGCGGTTCATACAGGACGTCGACCCCGAGTTCGGCAACTACGACTACCTGCTCGGCTGCAACGTCGACGTCCAGAGCGACGAGGTGCGCGAGGAGCTGTTCCGCTGGGGCCGTTGGTACGTGGAGACCACGGGCATAGACGGCGTGCGCTTCGACGCCGTGAAGCACGTCTACCCCACCTTCTTCATCGAGTGGCTCGAGCACGTGCGCTCCGGCCGCGAGCCCGAGCTGTTCGCCGTGGGCGAGTACTGGAAGTACGACCGTGACGACCTCCTGCGCTTCCGCGACAGGACGGAGGGCAAGGTCACGCTGTTCGACACCATCCTCCACGACAACCTCGTGGCGGCGAGCCGGGACCCGGCGGGCTTCGACCTCCGCACCGTCTTCGACGGCACGCTGGTGCAGGAGGACCCCACGGGCGCGGTCACGCTGGTCACGAACCACGACACGCAGCCGCTGCAGACGAACGAGGCCGTCGTGGAGCCGTGGTTCGTGCCGCTGGCCTACGCGCTGATCCTCCTGCGCGAGGGCGGTTACCCGGTCGTGTTCCTGGCCGACTACGACGGCGCCGAGTACTCAGGCACGGGCGACGACGGGCAGGAGCACCACATCGTCATGCCCAGCCACCGCTGGCTCATCGACAGGTTCCTGCGGGTCCGGCACGACCTGGCGTACGGCGAGCAGCGCGACTACTTCGAGGAGCCGCAGTGCATCGGCTGGGTGCGCACCGGCGACGAGGAGCGTCCCGGCGGCGTGGCCGTGGTGGTGAGCACCGGCGAGGCCGGCGCCCGCCGCATGCAGACGGCCTCCCCGAACAGCGAGTACGTGGACGTCACCGAACACGTCGAGGGCACCGTCACCACCGACGACGAGGGCTGGGCCGAGTTCCCGTGCGGGGCGGGGTCGGTGTCGGTGTGGGTGCCGGTCGGGTACGCCCGCGGGGGCTGAGCGCTCGCCGGTAGGTCACCGCGCCGCCGGGCCACCGCGGTCGTGACCCGGCTCAGACATCGTCGGCAACGGCACCACGGTCACGCTCGTGAGCTAGGGAACGGTCCTCGTGACGAGTCCCGGCGAGCACGGCTTGTCACCGGTCGTCGAGAACGAGGGCACGATCGACATCGCGGCCGGCGCGACCCTGACGTCGACGTCCCGCCAGTTCACCAACAGTGGGACCATCACGGGCGGCGGTACCTTCCGGGACTTCGGCGTCCTGCGGAAAGGGACCGCCACGGGCGTGTCCGACTGGGACGTCTGCTACGTCGCCGAGTCGGGCAGCTCCATCGTCGAGCAGACCGGAAGCTTCCACCTCACTGGGTCGTGCGGGTGAGGTAGGCAGCGTGGTCCCGGCGAGCTAGCTACCGGTGGTCCCGTCGGCGCCGGGCTCCCGACCTTCGGGTCAGGCGTCCGGAGCCCGTAGCGCCGGACGCACGCCGCCTTCTCGCTGAGGTGGGGCGCGGGGCGAGGCGACCAGCGAACGCTCCTGTTTGACTGGTCGCCGTGAGGGGTCACCTCGCCCTGAGGCTGGACCTTACGTAGCGCTTCAGGAAGTCGAACACCTCGGCTACGTCTCGGCCCCTGAGCGTCACCGGCACGCGTCGCAGGTGTCCCCCGAACTGCTTCGGCTCCAGGACCCAGATGGAAGCCCTCTTGCCCTCTGGTGTGGCCTGCACGTACCAGCCCGGGTAGAAGAGGACGGGCCACACTGGGTACTCGCGACCGAGCACCTCCCTGAGGAGCCGCCGAAGCCAGCGCGCATGGGACCGAGCTTGGCCCACATGACTCTCGGGCGGCTCGAAGCCCCCTAGCAGCACGCGCTCGCCGTCGAACTCGACGATCGCGTCCCGGTTGACCGGCTTGGAGATCGTCTTCGTCTCGATCACGTAGATGCCCTGCGGCGCGATGACCACGTGGTCGAGGTTGAAGCTTTCGGCTGCGACGTCGTGAAGCACGCGTACACCGTCGGACGCGACGAGCGAGTCCAAGTACTCGGCGACCGCTCGTTCACCTTCGTGGCCCTGACGCAGCTGGCGCAACCTCTCTCTGGCTCGAAGGATCCTCGGGACCGCGTAAGCCAGGCTGCCGACGAACAACGTCAGGCTCGCGAAGAAGAACGTAGCGGGGGGCGTGCGCAGGAGCCACTGGAGGCCCGCTGCCATCGTCATGGCTACGGTCATAGCCACCAGCACTAGGCTGTCGTTGATGGCGTCCTCCCGCACCCGCTCGATCTCCTCGTAGACCGACTGGCCCGGGAAGCGAACGGGTGGCGCGCGAAGTGGCGAGCGCTTCCCCCCGATTGCCATGTGTCGCAAGTACACCACAGGCTGGCGGTTCCGCCCATGATCCATGCCCGCCCACCACCGCCACCATGGTCCGCGCGCCGGAGGCGAGTCCGGCCGACTTCCGGGGATGCGGGGCGCCGCGAGCGCGACCGCCTAGCGCGACCGGAGCCCTAGCCTCAGCCGCCACCGTGCGAGACTCTCATGGCCCATGACCAGCGACCACGATCACCGCAGGGGCTCACATGCCTAGCGACCTGACGCAGCTCACCGGCGCCGAGGCCTTCACGACCCCGCGCCTCCGCGCCCGGCGCTGGCGCCCCTCGGACCTGGGACCCTTGCTGCGCGTCTACGGCGACGCCGACGCGATGCGCTGGGTGGGCGACGGCTCGCCTGTCTCCCGCGACGAGGCCGAGCGGTGGCTCGAGGTCACGGCCGCGAACTACGCGCGCCGCGGCTACGGGATGTTCGCGCTCGAGGACCTGGCTACGGGCGAAGTGGTCGGCTTCGTCGGCATCGTCCACCCCGGCGGCCAGGAGGAGCCCGAGGTGAAGTACGCCTTCGCCCGCGAGCGCTGGGGGCAGGGCCTGGCCACCGAGGCCGTGCGCGGCGTGGTGGCGTACGGCGCCGCGACGCACGGCCTGACCCGCGTTATCGCGACCACCGCCCCCGAGAACTCCGCCTCGCACCGCGTGCTCGAGAAGGCCGGGTTCGCCAGGGGCGAGCTGCGACCGAACGACGACGGCAGCTTCACGCAGCTGTTCGAGTGGACGGCCGGACCGGACCGGAGCTGACCCCCGCGACACGAACCGTGTCGCAGGCTACGATGTGCTGCCGCTCGCAGCAGGCTCGCGATCGGCGGGAGGCCCACCATGGGAACGCTGCTCGCGGTACTGCTCGTGATCTCGCTCAACCTGGCGCCCAGCGGGGCTCAGACCGTGACGATCGACGACTACGTGGTCGAGGGCGTCGGCATCCACCCCGACGCCACGCGCTTCGTCCTCACGCGCCGCGACGACGCCACCTGGCTGCTGCACGACGCGCAGGGACAGCCCTGGTTCGTCGTGGGGGTCGACGGCTCGTGGCTCACCCTCAGCGCCACGGACGGCGCGCCGCTCGACAACGTCGACCTCGGCGCGGCGCTCGGGCTGCCTGCCGAGGCGTGGTGGGCAGGGGAAGCGGTCGCCCCGCCGGGCGCCACGCCGCTCGACCTCGCTCACCGGCCCGACGGCGTGGACGTCACCATCGACGGCCTGCTCGCGGCCGAGGTGCGCTGGTAGAGGCGGGCTAGCGCGCAGGGTCGCGACAGGCGACGCGGTCGGTGACGGCCAGCTCGGGCCCGTAGGTCCACTGGTCGACGACCTCGCCGCCGCGCATCAGGAAGACCGTGTCGCCCGAGTTGTTCCACACGCCCTGGCCGGGGTTAGTCACGCGCAGCTCTCCGGCCGGCTGCAGTCCGCTGGGCAGCCTGAACGTCGTCCGCGAGCCCTCGTCCCACAGGTAGTAGCCGGTCGTGTCGGTCGGCTCGGCGAGCATGACCGACACCCACTCGGCGCCGGCGTCGTTGGGCGTGGACGGGTTCACCAGCGCGCAGTGCAGCCGGGGCTGCAGGGGTGCGCGCTGGGCGGCGCCGGCCGCGACCCCCGCGCCCCCGGGCGCGGCTCCCGCCTGCCCACCCGTCACCCCGGTCGGCCCTCCCTCGGCTCCGGCCGGGTCGTCCTGGGCGGCGCCCCAGAAGCCCGCTCCGCGTGCCCTGGCGTCGGCCCGCGCCGCGGCGTAGAGCGCCACGTAGGCGGTGTTCGGGGGGATGGTCAGCGTGTCGGCCCACCCGTCCTGAACCATCGCCAGGTTCGCCTGGGTCGCCCTCACGCCACCCAGGTCCCAGCGGCCCGCCGGGTCCTCCACGTAGAGGTAGGCGAGCAGCCGCGCGTAGCGGTCCTCCGGCTCCGCGCCCAGCTCGGCCCACACCTGCCGCCCGCCCAGGAGTGCGTGCAGCCGCTCGCGAGCCTCCAGGCCACGAGCGCCCTCGGACATCTCGGGCGCGTCTACGCCTATGAGCCTTACCGTGCGCGGCCCCAGGTCCGACCCCAGCACCACGGTGTCGCCGTCCACGACGTCCAGCACCGGCACCGGGCCGTACAGCCGCGATACCGGCCGCAGGTCCTGGGCCGCCGCCGTGGCGGACAGGGCCACTGACAGGATCAGAGCCACGACCGAGGACAGCTTGTTCACAGCCTAGATGTTTACCCCGGAGGGTCGCGGCCGCCCTACCGTGGCAGGAGGGAGGGGACTCAGTCCCGCGGCGCGTAGCGCACGCCCGTTAGCTCCTCGGACACGGCCCACAGGCGCTCCTGGGCCGCGACGTCGAGGGCCGCCCGCGGCAGCCGGACGCTCACCGGGCGGCCGCGCGCGAACCAGCGCGGGCCCCACAGGTCGCCGCTCTCGGCGTCCGGGGAGAGGGCGGCGTACAGCTGAGGCAGCGCGCCCATCTGCGCGTCCTGCCCGATGGCCGGGGTGACGCGACCGAGGAACAGCCTGTCCGACCAGGGTAGGTCCTCCACCTCGTCCAGCAGCCGGCGCTGGAGCTGCGTGAACACCAGGCCGGGGTGCGCCGCGTGGGCCGTGGCGACGCCCTGGACCGCCGCGAACCGCCTCGCCAGCGCCAGGACGAACATGACGTTGGCCAGCTTCGACTGGTTGTAGGCGCTCCAGCGATCGTAGCTGCGGTCGCCCATGAGGTCGTCGAGGTCCACCCGCCCCAGGTACGCGGCCGAGCTCGTCACCACCACGACCCGAGCGCCGAGCCGGCCGGCGAGGCCCGCGAAGAGGTGCCCAACGAGGGCGAAGTGCCCCAGGTGGTTCACGCCGATCTGCGACTCGAAGCCGTCCTCGGTGACGGCGCGGTCGACCGCCATGATGCCGGCGTTGCAGACGAGCAGGTCCACCTGGCGCCCCGCCAGGCGAGCGGCGCACGCCTCCACCGAAGCCAGCGAGGCGAGGTCGAGCCGCTCGACGCTCACGTCGGCGCCGGGCACGGCGGCCAGGACGTAGGCCCTCGCCTCCTCGGCCCGCACCGGGTCACGGGCGGCGATCACCACCGACGCGCCCTGGTGGGCGAGGAACAGCGCGGTCTCGCGGCCCAGGCCGGCGTTGCCGCCCGTCACCACGGCGGTGCGGCCGGCCGCGCTGGGCAGCGCAGCGAGGTACGGCTTCACGTGCGGCGCGATCGACATGGCGTTCACCGGACATGGTGCACCTCTCCGGTGCCCACGTCGAGCACACGCGTCGCGACGCGGTCGACGAGCCGCCGGTCGTGCGAGGCCAGGAGCAGCGTGCCGGCGAACCGCTCCAGCAGGTCCTCGAGCGCCTCCACGGCCCGCAGGTCGAGGTGATGCGTCGGCTCGTCGAGCACCAGCAGGTGGGCGTCGCTGACGGCGATGCGCGCGAGCGTCAGGCGGCGGCGCTCGCCGCCCGAGAGCTCAGCCACCAGGCGCCGCGGCCCCGACGGCACGCCGACCTCGGCCGTGACGCGCCACACCTCGGGGTCGGTGAGCGCCGGGTTCACCTCCCACAGCACTTCGCCCACGGTGAGGCCGGCGTGGGCGTCGGCCCACGGTTCGTCCACCTGCTCGGTGACCGACGTGCGCAGGCCCACGCCGCGCCGCACGGTGCCCGCGTCGGGCTCCCGCGCGCCGCGCAGCACCTCCAGCAGGGTCGTCTTGCCGGCACCGTTGGGCCCCACGAGGGCCAGCTTGTCGCCGCGCATCAGGTGCAGGTCGAGGCCGTCCACGACCGTCCGCCCGCCCCTGGTGACGACGAGGCCCTCGGCGACTACCACCTCGGTCGGCCCGGGCGAGCCGGGCTGGGCGGCGAAGGAGAGGCGCCGACCGTCCACCCACGGCTTCTCCTCCGGCTCCTCACGCTCCAAGCGTGTGGCGAGCGCCTTCGCGCGCCGGGCGAGGCGCCGCGACACCGTCTCCGCCTTCGCCGTGGCCAGCAGGATGTTGCCGTCCTTCACACGGCTCTTGTTGAACCGCCCGGCCGAGCGCGCCGCGGAGCGGTGACGATGGAACTCGCCCTCGAGCTGCCGGCGGTGCGCCGCCTGGGCCTTGTGCCGGCGCAGCCTCGCCGCGTCCTCGGCGGAGCGCCTGGCGCTCGCCTCGGAGTAGTTCCCGGCCTCCAGGCGCAAGGCCCCACGCTCGAGGAAGGCGGTCTCGGTGGCGACGGCGTCGAGGAAGGCCCGGTCGTGCGAGACCAGCAGCACCGCACCCGGCCAGGCTCGCAGGACGCCCTCGAGCCATTCCGTCCCCGCGAGGTCGAGGTGGTGGGTCGGCTCGTCCAGGAGGAGGACGTCTGGCGCCGAGCCGAGGATCGCCTCCAGGCGCGCCCGCTGGCGCTCGCCGCCGGAGCCGGGGCGAGCGGCGAGGGCCGCGTCCGGAGCTGGCGTGCCGCCGGCGACGGGGCCGAGCTCCTGCGGCAGCCAGGCGACGGTGCCGCGGCGCTCCACGCGGCCGCGGGCGGGCTCGAGCTCGCCCAGCGCCAGGCGCATCAGGGTCGTCTTGCCGGCGCCGTTCTCGCCCACCAGGGCGACGCGGCTGCCGGCCGCGAGGTTCAGGTCTACGTCTTCGAAGAGTGGGCCGTCGGGCAGGTCGTAGCCGACGCCCACGAGGGTGAGCAGTGACATGGGGACTCCAGGGGGCAGGTCGGGGCACCGCGCCGCGACCGCGCGTCGGCGGCCGCACGCCGCCGGCTCAGGCGGACGACCGCCGTGGGCCGCGTCCGCAAGTCGGCGGCCACACGCCGCCGGTGGAGGCGCGCCGCGGGCGCGCCGCTAGTTCTCTCGGTGCTGGTGCTTCAGTGTCCCTGGTCGCTCATGTCATCCACCGCCGCCGGCGAGGACGGATCGGGGCCCCCGGTAACCGGGACGGGCCGGGCGGCAAGGTAGCGCACGGGGGCGCAGGCGTCAACCCGCGGGGCGACCGACCGCCGACCGCTAACCTCTTGGCATGCGCTCCTCGCTGCGCTGGCTGATCGTCTGGCTCGCGGCCCTCGCCTCGGCCGTCTGGGCACAGGACGGCTCCACCCCGCCGCCCGCCGAGACCTCGCAGGCACAGGACGAGGCCGGAGGCGGCTCCGCACCTGGAGGTGGCTCCGCACCTGGAGGCGGCTCCGCACCGGGAGGCAGCTCCGCACCTGGAGGCGCCCCCGATCTAGGCGCACCGCCGCCAGAGGCCGACCCCGCCGCCCAGGCCGCCCTGGAGGCGGCGATCGCCGCGTTCGAGGCGGCCGACGCCGCCCTGAACGAGGCCTACGCCCGCGCCTACGAGGCCATGTGGCCCTCGGCCTTCGAGCGCCTGCGCCTGGCGCAGCGCGATTGGGTGGTGAGCCGCGACGTGGCGTCCGAGTTCTACGCCGAGCTCATGGCGGGGCCCGGCCTCGCCGACCTGCGCGCGACCAGCCACTTCTACGAGTACCGGACGGGCGTCACCGAGGCGCGGACCCAGTTCATCACCGGGCTCGCCGCCTACTACGAGGACCCTTCCGCGCAGGCCTGGGAGGGCCTGTGGGTCGACGGCGACGGCGGTCACCTGGCCGTGCGGGAGCTGGAGGACGGCAGGCTGCGGTTCCAGCTCACCGTCGTGCGCTCACCGGCCTTCCACACCGGCTGGATCGAGGGCGTGGCGCCCCGCAACGGCGACCTGGCCGTGTACGAGACCACCTACGAGTCGGCCGACGGCGAGGAGCCGGTCTGGGTCTTCTTCGTGCGCGACGGGCCCTACCTGCGCGTGCGTACGGCCAACGCCTCGTACTTCGCGGGGGCGCGGGCCTACTTCGACGCGGACTACGTCAGGCTGCGCGACCTGGAGCCGTTCGACCTCGACTGAGGGCGCGGAGCGTCCCGCTCCCGGCCGGGCGCCACGCCGGCGACCCCGGCCGAGGCTCGACCTCGACCCCTTCGACCTCGACCTCGTGGGCGCCTCAGCCCCGCGCGATCCGCGCCAGCGCTTCCTCCCGGTCGGCGACGAACCAGACGTGCGAACCGCGGTTGCTCTCGCGCACGTACGCCCGCCAGCTCTCGCTGCCGGTCTCGGCGTCGACCCCGACGACCACGAGCCTCAGCCCGTAGTTCACGAACCTCTGCACGACCGCTCCGGCTAGACCGCTGCTGAGGTCGCGGAAGTCGGGCCCCAGCTGAGCCGCGGTCAGCACCACGTGGTCCGCGCCGAGGTAGCTGGCGTTGCCGACCACGTCGGTGGCGTCGCGCTCCGAGGCGATGACCCCCTCCAGCAGCTCGGCGACCTTCGCGCCGCCAACCTCGCGCACCTCCAGCCGTGGCCACTCCTCGGTCCGTAAGTCCGCGTCCGTCACGTCCTCACCACCCGCGCGTACCGCACGTGCCCGGCGGGTCCACCAGGCGGTAGCGCTCGCGTCCTCCCATGGGGGCACTGTATCGGAGCTCACCGTGAGGCGGCCCTAGGCCCGCCGTGTAGCATGTCGCCACGGGCGACCTCGCGCGCCCTACCCCTCGGCCGGCGCCCCGCGCGCGCCGGCGGGCCAGCGGGCCCGAGGGGCGAAGGTGACCTCCATGTCATCGCGGGGACGAGCGGACACCCTGCACCCGTACGCGGCTGCCGGGGCGAGGCGCGGGGAGCCAGGCAGCGCGGGATGGGTCTGCGATGACGAAGCAGCGTTCGCTCAAGCGGATCGTGCGCGAGCGCATGGAGCGCACGGGCGAGTCCTACACGACAGCTCTACGCATGGTCACCTCCAAGAGGCCGGCGCGCCGCGAGCCGGGCCTCATCGGTTCGTACCCCGGCGGCGGCCTCGCCGTGCACAGGGAGTCGGCACTGGTGCAGAGGCTCTTGGCCTCTGCCGGCGTCGAGCTCTCGGAGGCCATGGCCTGCGGCCTCGGCGGCGGCATCGGCTTCATGTACGCGGTGTTCGAGTACAAGCAGGCGCCGCACCCGCTGCTCACCTTCGTGACGCAACACCACCCGCGGCCGTGGGCGGAGGAGGTCGCCGAGAACCTCGGCCTGGAGCTCCAGGTCCGGACCTCGTCCGCGGCCCCCGCCGCGCTGGGGAAGCTCGACGCCCTCCTGTCGGCGGGAACGCCCGCGCTCCTCACCGTCGGGAAGGCCGGCCTGCCCTGGCACGAGGGCGTGGACCCGATGGAGGCGTACGACCCGTACGACGTGGTCGTGGCCGGCAAGGACGGCGACGCCTACCTCGTCGACGACTGCGGCGAGTCGCTCGAACGGGCCTCCGCCGCCGAGCTGGGCCGGGCCTGGTCGCTCCACAAGAAGGGCCGGTTCGCCGTGCGGACCTTCGCCGTACCCGAGGGCGGTCCCAAGGACACCGCCACGGCCGTGCGCTCGGCGGTGTCGACGACCGTGGCCCACATGACCGGGCCCGTGCTGGGCAACGCGTTCGACGTGAACTTCGGCCTCTCCGGCATCGAGAAGTGGGCCGCCGAGGTGGCCGACGTCCGCACCAAGAGGGGCTGGCGCGCCCGCTTCGCCGGCGACGACGCGTTCGCCTACGCGATGCGGCGGGTGGTGGACTGCTTCACGACGCAGTACGGCGCCCCGGCCGCCACGCGGGAGCTGTACGCCGCGTTCCTGAGGGAGGCCGACGACGCCACGCCGCTGCCTCTGGGCGCCGCGGCCGCGGCGGCAGCCGACAGCGCCCGATCGTGGGAGGCGGTCGTCGACGTCGCCGAGCGGGCGACCGGCCCCGAGGGGGCGTTCACCGCGATCGCCGAGCTGGCGAACGGCTTGCTGGCGACCGAGCGCCTGCTCGTGACGCGCCTGCGGGAGGCCGTGGGCGGCTAGGCCTCACCGCGCGGCGGGAAGCCGCCGGCCGCAAGGGCTAAGCTCGGGAACGGTGACCAGAGTGACGCGAAACGCCATCTTCGCCCCTGACGAGCCCCGCGGCATAGACGGGGACGCCGCTCCCGAGCCCGGCGGCATCGCGGCAGCGCTCGCCGCGAACCTGGCCGCCATCAGGGCCCGCGTCGACGCCGCCTGCCGCCGCGTGGGCCGCGACCCCTCCGAGGTGGCGCTGCTGCCGGTGAGCAAGACGAAGCCGCCGGAGGTGCTGCGCCTCGCCTACGCCGCCGGCGTGCGCACGTTCGGCGAGAACAAGGTGCAGGAGGCCAAGGAGAAAGCCGAGGCCCTCTCGGACCTGGCCGACCTCCGCTGGGCCGTGATCGGGCACCTCCAGACGAACAAGGCCAAGTACGTGGCACGCTTCGCCCACGAGTTCCACGCGCTCGACAGCCTGAGGGTCGCGGAGGCCCTCGACCGCAGGCTCCAGGCCGAGGGCCGTGGCCTCGACGTCTACGTGCAGGTGAACAGCTCGGGCGAGGAGAGCAAGTTCGGGCTGGCGCCGGAGGAGGTGCCGGGGTTCGTGAAGGAGCTGCCCGACTACACGGCACTGCGCGTCCGCGGACTCATGACGCTGGCGCTGTTCTCGGCCGACACCGAGAGGGTGCGCGCGTGCTTCGCGCTGATGCGCGGCCTCAGGGACCGCCTCAGGCAGGAGGCGCCGGCCGGCCTCTCGTTCGACGAGCTCTCGATGGGCATGTCGAACGACTTCGAGGTCGCCATCGAGGAGGGCGCGACGGTGGTGCGAGTCGGCGAGGCGATCTTCGGTCCCCGCGGCCTGCCGGACAGCCACTACTGGCCGGGGGCGGGTTCCGAGAGGTGACCGCAGGCCCGTCGCGGCCCCGCGTCGACCGTGACGCCCTCGCGCCGCTGCCCGTTGACGTCGTCAGCGTCCAGTCGCAGGTGGTCTACGGCTGCGTCGGCAACAGCGTCGCCGCTCCCACCCTCCAGGCCCTGGGGCTGAACGTCGTCGCGGTGCCCACGGTGCTGCTCAGCAACGTGCCGCACTACGACACCCTGCACGGCGGCGCGGTGCCGACCGACTGGTTCGCGGGGTTCCTCGCCGACCTGGAGAGGCGCCGCGCGCTGGAGAGCGCCCGCGCCGTGCTCGTCGGCTACCTCGGCCCGCCCGAGCAGACGGCCGTCCTGGTCGAGTGGCTCGAGCGCGTCCTGGCCAGGTACCCGCAGCTGAGGCTCGTCGTCGACCCGGTCATCGGCGACCGCGACGTGGGCGTCTACGTGCACCCCGACGTCCCTCGCCTGCTGCGCGACGCTCTCGTGCCCATGGCTCACGGCATCGCACCGAACTCGTTCGAGTTCGAGCAGGTGGTGGGACGCCCCGTGCCCACCTACCGGGAGACCGTGGCGGCCGCGCGCGAGCTGCTGCGGACGAACCTCGACTGGGTCGTGGTGACCAGCGCCGCCCCGGCCGAGACGCCGCCGGGCCGGTTGCGGGTGGCCGTCGTCACCCACGAGGAGGACCACCTCATCGAGCACGAGCAGGTCGAGACGCCGGCCAAGGGCACGGGCGACCTCTTCGCCGCCACGCTCGTGGGGGCGCTGCTGCGCGGCTACTCGGTGAAGGGCGCGGCCCAGGTCGCCGTCGAGCGCACGGTGGCGGTACTGAGGCGCACCGCCGACCTGGGCTGCGGCGAGCTCGTCTTGACCTGAGCCTGCGCGGCGGCGGACCGCTCGCCCCCGCTAGGGGGCGTAGTCGCACCAACGAGCCCTCCACCGTCCGAGCGCCGTCGCTCGCGCCTGGCCACCTCGTCCAGACTGACGCGCCATGATGTCCCATGCTCAGGATCGGTTCGGTGGTGTGGGGCGTGCGCGACGTGGCGCGCGCCGTCGAGTTCTGGACCGCCGCGCTCGACTACGTCCCCCGTGGCGGCGACTCGCCCGACTGGGTGCTGCTTAGGCCCAGGCGCGGCAGCGGCGTCCAGCTGGCGCTGCAGGAGGTCAAGGCCGACGCGGCCACGAGGCGGCGGCACCACCTCGACCTCTACGCCTACGACCAGGAGGCCGAGGTCGAGCGGCTTCTGCGGCTGGGCGCCGAGCGCGTCGACTGGCGCTACCAGCCGGACGACGACTACGTCGTGCTGAGCGACCCGGACGGCAACTACTTCTGCGTCATCGCCGCGGGCGAGGCGGCACGCGACCCCGGCCTCAGGCTCCCCGACGGACGCGCGCCGCGCTTCGTGTCCGACGCGGACGAGCTGCCCGACCCCGACGGCTACGCCTACCGCGGCGTCCGCGCGCTCGTGGCGCTCCACGAGCGCGAGCTGCGCGCCTTCCTGCCGGTGTGGCGGCGCTTCGCTTCGGCGGGCCTCCCTCTGCCCGAGACCGACGACATCGACTACCTCTCCAAGGAGCACCTGCTGCTACACGTACTGCGCGCTGCCGGCAGGTACCTAACGTGGGTCTGCGACCGGCTCGGCCTGCCCGACCCCGGCGTGCCCGAGGCGCCCGCCGTGGAGCAGGTCGCGGACCAGGCGGAGGGGTTCTTGGAGCGTGTGCTCGAGCTCTGGCGCACGGCGCTCAGGGAAGCGCCCCCCGAACGCATGGAGGACCGGGCGCACACGTCGAACTGGGGCACCCCGATGACGGTCGAGTCGATGCTCGAGCACGCCGTCGCCCATCCGATGCGCCACACGTTCCAGCTGGAGGAGCTGATGGCCAGGGCGACGCGGGGCGGCTGAGCGCCGGCCGACCGTTCCCGGCCCCGCGTTAGGCTCTGGGGATGAGCGAGGCGAAGGTAGCCGGACCACCGGAAACGGAGAAGAGACCCGTCACGGACGTCCTGCATGGCCGCGAGGTCGTCGACGACTACCGCTGGCTGGAGGGCGACGTCTCCGACCCGAACCGCATGGGGCTGGTCACGCCCCAGGTGGCGGCATGGACCGATGCCCAGAACGCCTACACCCGTGCCGTCCTCGACGGGCTCCCCGGGCGCCGCGAGCTGGAAGATCGCCTCAGGCCGCTCTTGCAGATCGGCTCCGTGTCCGAGCCGAAGGAGCGCGGCGGGCGGTACTTCTACTTCAGGAGGGAGGGAGACCAGAAGCAGGCGAGGGTCTACTTCCGCGAAGGCCTGAGGGGCGAGGAGCGCCTCCTCATCGACCCCGAGGCGATCGACCCGACGGGCCTCACGGCCGTCGAGTGGCTATCGCCGAGCCCGGACGGTCGCCAGCTCGCCTACGGCACGTACTCGGCGGGCGACGAGAACACCAAGCTGGAGCTCCTCGACGTCGACACCCGCGAGAAGCTGCCCCTCGAGATACACAACAAGGTCAGACCGGTCCAGTGGCTGCCTGACGGCTCCGGCTTCGTGTACTGGAAGCTGGCCGACCCGCACGACTTCTACACCGGCAGGGTGATGTTCCACGCCCGGCCGGCGGACCCGCGGGCCGCGGACGACGACTCGGCCGACCTCCTCGTGTTCCGGCAGTACACGAAGGAGGAGGACGAGAGGCTCGCCACCACGTGGGGGCCGAACGGCTTCCTCTCGTACGACGGCCGCTGGCTGCTGCTCAGTTACCACGTCGATACGCGGTCGAACGACCTGTGGCTCGTCGACTTCGAGGCCTTCAGGCGCACCGGCTTCCTCATGCGGACGGAGGTGAGCGTGGGCACACCGGGGACCGCGTTCGGCTCGGTGATGCCCGGGTCGGGCGGCGACGTCCTGGTGCTCCACACCTACAAGGGCGCCCCGCGCGGACGCGTGGTCGTGGCGCCGGCGTCCGCGCCCAGCGAGGCGAACTGGCGCGACATCGTGCCCGAGCCGGAGGCCGGGAGCATCGAGGCGGTCGGACTCGCCGACGGGCACGTGGTCGTCACGTACCTGGAGCGCGCCGTGAGCCGCGTCGTGGTCTACGACCTCACCGGCAGGCGGGTGGGCGAGGTGCCGCTGCCGGCGATCGGCTCGGCCTACGTGTCGACGAACAGGGGCTCTGCCGAGGCGTTCCTGACGTTCGCCAGTTACGCGCACCCGCCGGCCGTCTACCGCTTCGACGTGCGCGACCCCGAGGGCACGTTCGAGCTGTGGGAGCGGCCCGAGGCGCAGGTGGCACCGGACTCGGTCGAGGTGAGGCAGGTCGAGTACGCCTCGAAGGACGGCACGAAGGTCACGATGTTCGTCGCCCACCGTAGGGGCCTGGAGCCGGCAGGCGACGCGCCCACGCTCCTCTACGGCTACGGCGGCTTCGGCGTCAGCGAGCTGCCGACCTTCTCGCCCACGCTCGTCCAGTGGTTCGAGGACGGCGGCGTCTACGCCGTGCCGAACCTGCGCGGAGGCGGCGAGTACGGCGACGCCTGGCACGAAGCCGGCACGCTGGGTCGCAAGCAGAACGTCTTCGACGACTTCGTCGCGGCGGCCGAGTGGCTCGTCGCGAACGGCTACACGCGGCCGGAGCGGCTGGCGATCGCCGGCGGCTCGAACGGCGGGCTCCTCACCGGCGCGGTGCTCACGCAGCGTCCCGACCTGTTCGCGGCCGTGTTCATCGGCGTGCCCCTCCTCGACATGCTGCGCTACCAGCACTTCCTTATGGCGCGCTACTGGGTGCCCGAGTACGGCTCCGCTGAGGACCCCGAGCAGTTCGAGTGGCTGTACGCCTACTCGCCTTACCACCGCGTCCAGGACGGCGTGCGCTACCCGGCCGTGCTGCTCACCGCCGGCGAGAACGACACCCGCGTGCACGCCATGCACGCCCGCAAGATGGCCGCGCGGCTGCAGGCCGCCACGGCGAGCGACCCGGAGGAGGACCCCGTGCTGCTGTGGGTGGACCGCTCCGCCGGCCACGGGCAGGGGAAGCCCCTGGACCTGCGCCTGCGCGACGCCGTCGACCAACGCCTCTTCGTGATGTGGCAGCTGGGGATGCTGTAGACGCGAGCGAGCGGCGGGTAGCGGCTGGCTCCGGCCGTCCCCTCGGCCGCTAGGCGCTCTCCCGGGCGGCGCCCGGCTCTCCCGAGCACCTAGGGCGAGACGTCGTCCTCGCTTGACATGACTAAGGCCATTAGTTTATAAACTAGCCATGTTAGTCGCACTGACAACCTACGCACTGGCCGCGTCCCTCCGCGCGGACGCCCCACCTACCGAGTTCCTCGAGGTGGACGAAGGCCGCATCGCCTACGACGTCGCCGGCGAGGGCCCGCTCGTCGTCATGCTCC
>CAZGXF010000045.1:0-18260 GCA_964529575.1 uncultured bacterium | reverse complement strand
GCACTCCACCCAAGGGAGGACGTACGTCGATGAAGAGAGCACTCTGTGTCTTGGCTGTCGCGCTGGTCGGGTTCGCGATGGCGCAGCCGCCGGTCTCGAGGGTGGGCACCCTGATGTCCTACACGGGCGCCCTCGCCGAGTTCGGCCCCGCCATCAACAACGGCGCGAGCCTCGCGGCCGACCAGCTCAACGCCGCCGCCAGCGCCGTCTTCGGCGGCCCGCTGATCGAGATCGTCACCGAAGACGACGCCACGAACCCCTCGCAGGGCGTCGACCGCGCCCGCAAGCTCGTGAACACCGACGGCGTCGTCGCCATCGTGGGCGCCCTCTCCAGCGGCGTGTCGGTCGCCGTGGCCGAGTCGGTCACGATCCCCGGCCAGATCGTCCAGATCTCGCCGGCGAGCACCTCGCCCCTCATCGCCACGCTGCCCGACGCCGAGGACTTCATCTTCCGCACGGTGTCGTCGGACGCGCTGCAGGGCGTCGTGCTCGCGCAGCTCGCCCGCGGCGAGATCGTCGACGGCGTGTCGTACGACCGCGCCGCCGTCATCTACGTGAACAACCCGTACGGCCAGGGCCTCGCCGAGGCCTTCGTGGCGGCCTTCCAGGCCCGCGGCGGCACGGTGACGGCCAGCGTCGGCCACCCCGAGGAGCCGCAGCCCACGTACGCCGGCCTGCTCGACCAGCTCCTCGCCGGCGACCCCGAGGTCGTCATCGCGGCCTCGTACCCGGGCAACGCCACGGTCTTCATGCAGGAAGCGCGCGACCTCTACGGCTTCACGAACTGGATGATGACCGACGGCACCAAGTCGCTCGACATCGTCGACGCTCTGGGCGCCGACGGCGTCGAGGGCCTGTTCGGCACCGCGCCCGGCGCCGACCCGGCCTGGGAGGGCTACGTCCGCTTCTCCGCCGCCTACGAGGCCGCCTTCGGTGAGCGTCCGCCCCTCCCGTACATCGACACCGCCTACGACGCCGTGGCCGTGATCGGCCTGGCCATGGCCAAGGCCTACATCGACGGCGTCGAGATCGACGCCTCGACCATCCGCGAGCGCCTGCGCGAGGTCGCCAACCCCGAGGGCGAGCCCGTCGGCGTCGGCGACTTCGAGGAGGCCATCCGCCTGCTCCAGATCGGCGCCCCGATCAACTACACCGGCGCCGCCGGCGAGGTCGACTTCGACGACCTGGGCGACGTCGTCACGCCCGTCGAGGTGTGGCAGTACGTGGGCGGCGAGATCGTCACGAACCAGATCCGCACCGCCGACCAGATCCCGGCGCAGTAACCGCACGCCACGGGGCGGTGGGCCCCGGAACTCACGAGCGGGGAGCCCCACGCGGGCTCCCCGCTCCCTTCTCTAGGCCTACCGAGCGCCGGGGCGCGGGCGTAGCGGCGGGCCCACCCCGAACGTGCCCGCGCTCGCCTCCGGCGGCCGGGGCGCGGCCGGCGCCCCTCGAGGAAGCGAAGGGGCGCCCCGCGGGGGCGCCCCTTGGCCGTGCCGGCACCTGGGGCAGCTAGCCCTCAGTCGCGCGTCAGCGAGACGACCTTCTCCTCGGGCAGCACCCCGCGCGGGCGGTAGAGCACGATGAACAGCATCAGCAGCGAGATGAGCAGGAAGCGGATGTAGGGGCCGCGCTGGGGCAGCTGGGGCGAGATGGCCGCCAGCGTGGGGCGCAACGCGTCGACGAGGAAGCTGGCGCCCGTCCAGATGGCCCACACCAGCAGCGCCCCCAGGACGGCGCCGCGGTTGTTGCCGCTGCCGCCCAGCATCAGCATCACCCAGATCAGGAACGTGCCGTAGAGCGGGTCGAAGTGCCCGTAGTCGATGGCCACGACGTAGTGGGCGTAGAGCGAGCCGCCCATCCCCATGATCACGGCGCCGACCACGAACGCCTGCATGCGGAAGGCGGCCACGTTCTTGCCGCTCATGGCCGCGGCGTCCTCGTCCTCCCGCACCGCGCGCAGCACGCGGCCCCAGGGCGAGCGGATCGCGCGCTCGAGCCCCGTGTAGACCAGGAAGAGCACCAGGGCGACGATGGCCACGTAGACGTACGGGTAGTCGCGCGGCGCCAGGGGCGCGAAGAACGAGTTCACGAAGCCGGGCAGCCAGTCGCAGCCGTTGCCCGTGAGGCAGGAGAGCGGCTGCGGGAGGCCGCGGAGGGGCTGCGGTCCGTTCGCCAGCCAGCGCTCGTTCTGGAACACCAGGCGCACGAGCTCGGCGATGCCGATCGTCGCGATCGCCAGGTAGTCGCCGCGGAGCCTGAGCGTCGGCCCGCCCACCAGCAGGGCCAGCAGTCCGGCGACGGCCCCGGCGGCCAGGAGGCCCACCCAGAACGGTGCGCCGAGCCCGAACGCCTGCTGGGTGAACGCCGCCAGCGAGCCGGTGGGCATGTTCGTGGTGAACAGCGCCGAGGTGAAGGCGCCGATCGCGAAGAACGCCGCGATGCCGATGTTGAAGAGGCCCGTGTAGCCCCACTGGACGTTGAGCCCCAACGTGAGCACGGCGTAGACGCTGCCCATGAGCAGGAACGTGGTGACGTAGGAGAGCGTGCCGGCGGGGAGCAGGAGCGTGAGCGCCGCCGACAGCGCCAGCGCCGCCACGACGGCCACGACGTGCTTCACGACCGCCGAGCGGCCCCGCAGCACGACCACCAGCAGCAGGTAGAGCGGTACCGCCAGGAGCACGCTGCGCGGCAGGACGGTGGCGTCCATCAGCGGTCACCCCCCATGAGGCCCTGCGGCCTCACCAGCAGCGCGAGGATCATCACCACGAACGCGGCGGCCGGGCCGTACGCCGGGTTCACGAACGCCGAGGAGACCTGCCAGACGATGCCCATGGTGAACGCGCCCAGCAGCGCGCCGTAGACGTTGCCGATGGTGCCCAGGATCACCGAGGCGAACAGCGGCAGCAGCAGCCACCAGCCCATCTCGGGTCGGAGCTGGACGTCCAGGCCGTAGAGCATGCCGCCCGCGCCGGCCAGCGCCCCGCCCACGAGCCAGGTCCAGAAGACCACGCGCTCGGTGGGGATGCCGCTGATGCGCGCCAGGTCGGCGTTGTCGGCCATGGCGCGCATCGCCTTGCCGACCTTGGTGCGCTCGAGCAACAGGTAGACGAGGACGATCAGCAGCACCGCCAGACCCAGGATGAAGAGCTGGTCGGTGCGCACGCGCACGCCGGGGAAGAGCTCCACGACGGGGCGGGCGCGGCCCTGGTAGTAGAAGGCGAAGTCGGCGCCGAACACCATGTAGACGATGCTGCGCAGGCCGAAGGCGATGCCGAGGGCCGCCATGGCCATCATCACCGGCGCGCTCCGCCGCTGCCGCAGGCGCCTGAACGTCAGCCGGTCGAGGCCGTAGGCGATCAGGCCCACCAGCGGCATCACCACCACCAGCGCGACGATGAACTCGTAGCCGAAGCCGAGGCCCAGCACCGGCGCGCCGGCAGGCAGCAGCGACATCACCACGAGCCCCAGGTAGGCGCCCACGGTCATCATGTCGCCGTGAGCGAAGTTGGCCATCTTCAGCACGCCGAAGACCAGCGTCACGCCCAGCGCGCCGAGGGCCAGCACCCCGCCCAGCAGCACGCCGCGGACGATGAGCCCCAGCATGCGGGTGCCGGTCACGCCCTGCATGGACGACGCGACGGCGATGAACAGCGCGATGAGCGCCAGGAGGCCGACGAGGGCCCAACGGCTGCCGAGCACCGTCGACACGGTGCGCCGCAGCGCGCGGGCGCGGGGGAGGGGGCGGGTCTCGACCACGTCAGCCCCCCAGGTAGAGCCGGGCGACCTCGGGGTCGCCCAGGAGCTGCGAGCCCGGACCCTCGACCTGGTTCTTGCCCGTCGCCAGCACGTAGCCGCGGTGGGCCAGCTCGAGCGAGCGCTTCGCGTTCTGCTCGACCATCAGTACCGCCACCCCTGTCCTGTTGATCTCAGCGACCTTCTCGAAGATGAGGTCGACGAGCAGCGGGGCCAGGCCGGCCGACGGCTCGTCGAGCATGAGGAGCTTCGGGTCGAGCATCAGCGCCCGGCCCATCGCCACCATCTGCCGCTCACCGCCGGACATCTTGCCGGCGCGCTGGGAGCGGCGCTCGGCCAGGCGCGGGAACAGCTCGTACACGCGCTCCTTGCGGGCCTTCAGCGGCTCGTCGAGGATGTACGCCCCCATCTCGAGGTTCTCCTCGACCGTGAGCGTGGGGAAGACGTTGTCGACCTGGGGCACGTAGCAGAGGCCGCGACGCACGATCTGCTCGGGCGGCAGGCCCGAGATGTCCTCGCCGGCGAACGTGACCTTCCCCTCCCACGGCTTGATGAGGCCGAAGATCAGCTTCATGACCGTGGACTTGCCGGCGCCGTTCGGCCCGACGATGGAGACGATCTCGCCCTCCTCGACGCGGAGGTCGACGCCGCGCAGCACCTGCATCTCGCCGTAGCCGGAGACGACGCCCTCAACCGTCAAGAGCGACACTCTGACCTCCTAGGTACGCCTCCAGCACGCGCGGGTCCTCGCGGATCACCGCCGGCGGGCCCTCGACGAGCTTGCTGCCCTGGTTCATGACGATCACCGGGTCGCACAGGCCCATGACCAGCGGCATGTCGTGCTCGATGAGCAGGAACGTGATGCCGCGCTCGCGGTTGAGCTGCTCGATCTTCTCGCGCAGGCGGCCCATCAGCGTGGGGTTCACGCCGGCGGCCGGCTCGTCCAGCAGGACGATGACGGGGTCCGCCATCAGCGTGCGCGCCAGCTCGAGGAGCTTCTTCTGGCCGCCGGAGAGCGAGCCGGCGGGCTCGTTCTCGAGGTGCGAGAGCGAGACGTAGTCGAGGACCTCGCGCGCCTTCTCGCGCAGCGCCCGCTCCTGGCGCCACACGGCGCCGCGGCGGAAGACGGGGTTCCAGAAGCGCTCGCCCATCTGCCCCTTGGGCACGAGCATGAGGTTCTCGAGCACCGTCATGCCCTTCTGCTCGCGGGGGATCTGGAACGTGCGGCACAGGCCCTTCGCGAACAGCACGTGGGGCGGCAGGCCGGTGACGTCCTCGCCGCGGAGGAGCACGGTGCCGGCGTCGGGCTTGTGGAAGCCGGAGACGAGGCTGAACAGCGTGGTCTTGCCCGCTCCGTTGGGGCCGATGAGGCCGGTGATGGTGCCGGCCTTCACGTCGAAGGTGCAATGGTTGACGGCACGCAGACCACCGAAGTCCTTCACTAGACCTCGGACGCTGAGCAGCACGTCGTCGCCTGGCTGATCCAACTCTCTGACCTCTCGGTGCCGACGGTTCGGGGTTACGGCGGCGATGCTATCATCTGCCGCTCAGCAACGCCCCCTGTCCGCTCAGGGACGCTTCTGCCTGACGCCCAGCATCTGCTCCAGGCGCACGGCCTTCACGCGCGGCCGCCCGGCGGCCTCGCCCGCGGCCACCTCGTGGGCGTCGAGCGCGAACCAGTCGTCGGCGTCGAACGGCTCGACCCCGCGCTCCCTGAGGAGCGCGTCCACCGCCGCCGGGTGGAGGTCGTCGGGGCCGCCCGCGGGCGCGAGGCGCCCCGCCTCGAGGTCCTCGAGCAGCGCGGCCACGGTCTCCATGGCGTCGGCCTTGTTCGTGCCGATCACGCCGCTGGCGCCGCGCTTGATCCAGCCCGCCACGTAGAGGCCCGGCAGCGGGGCGCCGCCGGCACCGTCCAGCACCCGCCCGCGCTCGTTCGGCACCACGCCGCGGCGCTCGTCGAACGGCAGGCCGGCGAGCGCGACGCCCGTGTAGCCCACGGACTTCAGGACGAGCTGGGCGGGGAGCGTCTCGTGCTCGCCCGTGCCCACGGCCCTGACGTACTCGCCCGGCTCGCCCTCGAGGCGCGTGCGCTCGAACCTCATGCCCGCCACGCGGCCCTCGCCGACGACCTCCACCGGCTGGAGCCGGAACCGCAGCGCCACCGTGCGCGGCTTGCCCTGGCGCGGCTGCCGCACGAACGCGCCGAGGACCTCGACGTTCTTCGCCGTCGTGACGTCGGCGGCGGCCGCCGCGGCGCTGGCGGGGCCGAGCTCGAGCTCGGCGGCGTCGACCTCGACGTCGGCGTTGACGAGCTCGCCGAGCTCGCGCAGCTCCTTGGTCGTGAACTTCGCCTCGGCGGGCCCGCGGCGCCCTACGATCGTCACGCGCCGCACCGCCGACCGCTTCAGCGCCTCGAGGGCGTGGTCGGCGATGTCGGTGGCGGCCAGCTCCTCCACGCTCTTCGCGAGGACACGCGCCACGTCGATGGCCACGTTGCCGTTGCCGATGACGACGACGTCGGTCGAGGTCTCCAGGAGGGCGCCGAAGCCGTGGTCGCAGGCGTCGGGGTGGCCGTTGTACCAGGCCACGAAGTCCGTGGCCGGCACGCAGCCCGCCAGGTCCTCGCCGGGCACGCCCAGGCGCCGGTCCGTGGCCGCCCCCACGGCGAAGACCACGGCGTGGTAGTGGCGCCCCAGGTCCTCGAGCGTGACGTCGCGGCCGAACGCGACGTTGCCGCGGAAGCGCACGCGAGGGTCCTTGAGCGTGCGCTCGTAGAGCTTCGTGACGACCTTCATCTTCTGGTGGTCCGGCGCCACGCCGAAACGCACGAGCCCGTACGGGGTCGGGAGCCTGTCGAACAGGTCCACGGACGCGGTCTCGTGCGACTTCAGCAGCGCCTCGACCGCGTAGAAGCCGGCCGGTCCGGCCCCGACGACGGCCACGCGTGGCCCTTGGCTGCCTTGCATGGCGCACTTCTACCACTGACCGCGCCCCCCTGGCGCGGGTGTAAGCTCTCCAGCCATGGACGCCGCCGGCCACGGACGCCCCGCCGCCCAGGACCGCACCCCGCCGCCGTACAGGCTGCGCGTCATGAAGTTCGGCGGTACGTCGGTGGGCGACCTCGACCGCGTGCGCAAGGTCGCCGCGCGCGTCGAGCAGCACGTGCGCTCCGGCGAGAAGGTGGTCGTGACGGTGTCGGCGATGGGCCGCACCACCGACAGGCTCATGAGCCAGGCGCGCGAGGCGAGCCAGCGCCCCAGCAAGCGCGAGCTGGACGTCCTGCTCGCGACCGGCGAGCAGCAGAGCGCGGCCCTGCTGGCGATCGCGCTGGACGCCCGCGGCGTCGCGGCGCGCTCGTTCACGGGCCCCCAGGCCGGCTTCGTGACCGACGCGCACCACGGCAACGCCCGCATCCTCAGGGTGGAGCCCGGCGCGGTGACGGCCGCCCTCGAGGAGGTCGACGTCGCCGTCGTAGCCGGGTTCCAGGGCGCCGACGAGAGCGGCGCGATCACGACGCTGGGCCGCGGGGGCTCCGACACGACGGCCGTGGCGCTCGCCGCCGCCCTGGGCGCCGAGGAGTGCGAGATCTACACCGACACCGACGGGGTCTACACCACCGACCCGCACCTCGTGCCCACGGCCACGAAGCTGGAGCGCGTCCACTACGACGAGATGCTCGAGCTCGCCAGCCACGGCGCCAAGGTCCTGCACCCGGCCAGCGTCTGGTACGCGCGCGCCTTCGGCGTCAAGGTCCACGTGCGCTCGTCGTTCACGCACGCCACCGGCACCGTCGTCTCCGACGTCGCCGGCGACACGGAGGGGAAGATGATCACCGGCAAGCCCGTCACCGGGGTGGCGCTCGACCGCGGCCACGCCCGCATCGACCTGCACACGGTGCCCGACCTCCCGGGCGTCGCGGCGCGGGTGTTCGGCGCCCTCGC
Source organism: uncultured bacterium (assembly GCA_964529575.1). Classification (GTDB taxonomy): domain Bacteria; phylum Deinococcota; class Deinococci; order Deinococcales; family Trueperaceae; genus DASRWD01. The sequence continues at coordinate 10,563 of CAZGXF010000045.1, read as the reverse complement.
GGAGAAGGGCGTGAGCGTCGACATGATCATCCAGGGCGTCCGCGGGGCCGGCGACAGCCGCCAGCAGATGGCCTTCATAGTCAGGCGCGAGGCGGTGCCGGAGGCCCTCGAGGCCCTGGAGCCCGTGCTCGCGTCCATGGGCGCCACCGCGGCCGTGGACGAGGACGTCGCCAAGCTCACGGTGGTGGGCATCGCGATCGGCTCCACGCCCGGCATCGCCGCGCGGCTCTTCGACGCCGTCGCCAGCGTGGGCGCGAACATCGAGGCCATCACCTCCAGCGAGGTGCGCCTCTCCGTGCTCATAGGCGCCGAGCACGCCGAGGCGGCGCTGGCCGCCGTCCACGCGGCTTTCGGTCTGGACTCGGCCCCCGCGCGCTAGTGGGCGTCAAGCTCGGCACGCTCGTCTACGTCAGGCGCGACGGCCGGACGCTGATGCTGCGCCGCCCCCAGGAGGGCCACCCGCAGGCGGGCAAGTACAACGGTCTGGGCGGGAAGCTCGAGCCGGGCGAGTCCCCCGAGGAGTGCATGCGCCGCGAGGTGCTAGAAGAGGCGGGGCTCACGGTCGTGGAGGCCGAGTACAAGGGCCACATCACGTTCCCGGCCTTCGACGGCGAGGACGACTGGTACGTCTGGGTCTACCTGGTCACGCGCTTCGAGGGCGAGCCGCGCTCCGGCCCCGAGGGCGAGCTGGTGTGGGTGGAGACCGCGGCCGTGGCCGACCTGCCGCTGTGGGAGGGCGACAGGCACTTCCTGCCCTGGCTCGACGAACCTGGCACGTTCGCGGCCGTCTTCCGCTACGAGGGCGGACGGTTCGTCAGCTACGAGGTGACGCGCCAGCGCTGCTGAGCCGCCGAGCGCACGGGTCGCTCCTGTCGCCCCGCCAGCGGCGCGCGTCGGGCCGTCCCGGTAACCGAGCCGCGAGGCATTCAGCCCTGGCCGAGCAGCTTGTCCTTGTCGATGGCCCTGATGAGCCGCTGCGCCAGGCCCACGTCGCCCTTGACCTTCAGGCGCCCCGTCATCAGCGCCGTCATGGGGTTCAGCTTCCCCTCGATCATCCGCAGGAGGTCGGCCCCCTTGACGCGCACCGTGACGTCGGCCCGCGGCGCGACGCCCTCATGCGGTCGCACCACGCCGCCCTCGACGACGTAGTGCACCGGCTCCTCGGTGTCGAACTGGACCACCGCGTCGGGGGTCTCGGCCCCCTCCTTCAGCGCCCCGGGCACGCGCAGCAGTAGCTCCTTGACGGTCACCGCGCCAGTCTAGCGGAGCCGGGCGCCGGTATACTCGCGCCAGCTACGCGCTCTGTGAGCTTCTTGTGGACTTCGCCCTTACCGAAGAACAACAGGCGCTACGACAGACGGTGCGCGAGTTCGCGCGGACCGAGATCGCGCCGTTGGCGTCCGCGCTCGACAGGGAGCCGCGCTTCCCCTGGGAGACGCTGCGCAAGATGGGGGAGCTGGGTCTCCTCGGCGTCACGACCCCCGAGGAGTACGGCGGCGCCGGGCTCGACACGCTCACCTACACCGTGCTGCTGGAGGAGGTGGCGGCGGCCGACGCGTCGCACGCCACCATCATGAGCGTCACGAACGGGCTGCCGCAGTCGCTGCTCCTGTCGCACGGCACGGAGGACCAGCGGCGTCGGTACCTGCCCAGGCTCGCCAGCGGCGATTGGATCGGCGCCTTCTGCCTCTCCGAGCCGCACGCCGGCTCCGACGCCGTGGCCATGACCACGCGGGCCGAGCGCGTCGACGGCGGTTACGTCCTGAACGGCACCAAGGCCTGGGTCACCTCGGGCGGCGAGGCGCAGCTCTACGTGGTGATGGCGAAGACGGACCCGGCCGCCGGCGCCCGCGGGGTCACGGCCTTCCTCGTCGAGAAGGGCGCGGAGGGCATGACCTTCGGGCGCGCCGAGGAGAAGCTGGGCCAGCACGCCGCCATCACGCGCGGGGTTACCTTCGAGGGCTGCTTCGTGCCCGAGGACGCGCGCCTCGGCGGCGAGGGCCAGGGGTTCGTGATCGCCATGTCGGGCCTCGACGGTGGGCGCATCGGCATCGCCGCGCTGGCCGTGGGGGTGGCGAGGGCGGCGCTGGAGGCGGCCCGGGTGTACGCCAACGAGCGCCAGGCGTTCGGCCGCGCGATCCACGAGTTCCAGGGCGTGGGCTTCAAGCTCGCCGACATGGCCACGCGCATAGACGCCGCGCGCCTCCTGACCCAGCGCGCGGCCTGGCTGAAGGACCGCGGCTTCCGCGTGACGCGCGAGGCGGCGATGGCCAAGCTGTTCGCCTCGGAGACGGCCTCGGCGGTGACGCACGACGCGGTGCAGGTCCTCGGCGGTTACGGTTACACCAAGGACTTCCCGGTGGAGCGCTACTTCCGGGACGCGCGCGTCACCGAGATCTACGAGGGCACCAGCGAGATCCAGCGGATGGTCATACACAGGCAGCTCTACCGGGAGCTGGAGAGGTGACCGGCCGCGACGCCCCGGAGCGGAGGGGAGAGGCGTGATCGACTTCGAGCTCTCGCCGGAGCAGAAGCAGTTCCAGGCGCTGGCGCGCGACTTCGCCCGCGACCACGTGATCCCCGTGGCCGCGCAGCACGACCGCGACGAGACCTACCCCGAGGCGGTCGTGGCGGCGGCGCACGAGGTCGGCCTCCTCAACGTGGGCGTCCCGCAGGCGGTGGGCGGCCTGGGCCTGGGCATGGTGGACGAGGTGGTGATCGGGGAGGAGCTGGCCTACGGGTGCATGGGCATCTACACGATCCTCATGGCCTCCGAGCTGGGCATCACGCCGCTCCTGCTCGCCGGCACCCCGGAGCAGCACCGCCGGTTCCTCGCGCCGCTCCTCGAGGGCCCTAGGCTGGCGGCCTTCGCCCTCTCCGAGCCGAACAACGGCTCGGACGCCGGGGCCATGTCCACGCGCGCCGAGCTGCGCGGCGACGAGGTCGTGCTGAACGGCGTGAAGACGTGGATCTCGAACGGCGGCATCGCCGACGTCACCGTCGTGTTCGCCACGTTCGACCCCGCGCTGAAGCACCGTGGCACGCTGGCGGTGGTCGTCGAGAAGGGCACGCCCGGCCTGACCTGCCACAAGCTGCACGGGAAGCTGGGCCAGCGCGCCAGCCCCACGTACGAGATGGTGTTCGAGGACGTCGTGGTACCGCGCGCGAACGTGCTGGGCGAGCCTGGGGACGGCTTCAGGATCGCGATGCGGACGCTCGACAAGACCCGGGTCCCGGTCGCCGCCGGCGCCGTGGGCGTGGCGCGCCGGGCCTTGGACGAGGCGCGGGCGTACGCGCTGCAGCGGCACGCCTTCGGGCGACCGATCGCCGACTTCCAGGCGATCCAGTTCAAGCTCGCCGACATGAAGATCGGCGTCGAGACCGCGAGGTGGCAGACCTACCACGCCGCCTGGCTCGTCGACCAAGGCAGGCCCCACGGCGAGGCGGCGGCGATCGCGAAGGCCTACGCCTCGGACATGGCCTTCCAGGCCGCCCAGGAGGCGGTCAACGTCTTCGGCGGCTACGGCTACATGAACGAGTACCCGGTGGAGAAGCTGATGCGCGACGTGAAGCTCAACCAGATCTACGAGGGCACGAACGAGATACAGAGGCTCGTCATCGCCCGCAGCGTGTTGAAGTGAGCGCCGGGAACGAGCGGAGGAGAGCATGAAGGTACTGACCGTGGTGAGGCAGGTCCCCGACGCCGAGGCGCGCGTGCGCGCCGACGGCGGGCGCGTGGACCTGTCCGGCGTCACGTTCGTCATGGACGGGATGGACGAGTACGGCGTCGAGGAGGCGATCCGGCTGCGCGAGGCGGGGCACGACGTCGAGATCGTGGCCGTGGCCGTCGGCCCCGACCGCTTCGCCGACGCGCTGCGCACGGCCCTGGCGCTGGGCGCCGACCGCGCCGTGCACGTCGTGACCGACGAGCAGCTCGACCCCGTCACCCTGGCGGGCGTGGTCGCCGAGGTGGCCAGGGAGGAGGGCGCCGACCTGGTGCTCACCGGGGGCAAGCAGGCCGACTGGGACAGCGCGGCGCTGGGACCGGCCCTGGCCGAGCACCTGGGCTGGCCGCACGCCGACTGGACCACCTCGCTGGAGCTCTCCGGCGGCGAGCTGAAGGTGAAGCACGACGTCGACGACGGCGTGGAGGAGCTCACGCTCGCCCTGCCCGCCGTCGTCACGACGCAGCAGGGCCTGAACGACCCGCGCTACCCGACGCTGCCGAACATCATGAAGGCCAAGCGCAAGGAGCTCGCCACGCGCGACCTGGCGTCGTACGGCGCTCCCGCGGCCCGCGTGAGGGTCGTGTCGCAGGAGATCCAGGTGCGGCCGCGGCTGAACAAGGTCGTCGCCGGCGAGCCCGAGGAGGCGGCGCGCGAGGTCGCGCGCCTGCTGCGCACCGAGGCGAAGGTCATCTAGGAGGCGATGGTGATCCTGCTAGTCACCGACGAGAGGCGAGGCGGGCTGAAGCGTAGCGCGGCCGAGCTGGTGACGGCCGCGCGCGACCTGGGCGGCGAGGTCGCCGGGCTCGTGCTGGGCGCCGAGCCGCAGGCGGCGGCCCAGGAGCTGGCCGCCTACCTGCCGCACGTCACGGCGCTCAGGGGCGCGTTCGACACCGCCGAGGCCGTAGCCGCGGCCGTGGCCGACCACGCCGGCAGGCTGGGCGCCGAGGTCGTGCTGTTCAGCGCCGACAAGCTCGGGCTGTCGGCCGCCCCGCGCGTGGCCGTGCGGCTGGGCGGCGCGCTGCTCGAGGACGTCACGGCCGTCGCCCGCGAGGGCGGGGCCGTGCGCGGCCGGCGCTTCAGCTACCTGTCGCGCGTCACCGAGACCGTGGAGGCGGCGGCCACGCCCGTGGTCGTCGCGGTGAAGCTGGGGGCCCTCTCGGCCGCGCAGCCCGCGGGCGCGGCCGGGTCCGTGACCGCCGCGGAGGCCGCGGCCGCCGCCGACGCCCGCAAGCGCGTCGGCGCCAGGACGGCCGCGCAGGGCGCCCGCCTGCCGCTCGAGGAGGCGCGCGTGGTCGTGGCCGGCGGCCGGGGCCTCGGCAGCGCCGAGCGCTTCGCGCAGGTGGTGGAACCCCTCGCCGAGGCGCTGGGCGGCGCCGTCGGCGCGACGCGGGCGGTGGTCGACGCCGGTTGGCGTCCGTACGCCGAGCAGGTGGGCCAGACGGGCAAGACCGTCGCTCCCGAGCTGTACGTGGCGCTGGGCATCTCCGGCGCTGTGCAGCACCTCTCGGGCATGAACAGGTCGAAGGTGATCGTGGCGGTGAACAAGGACGCCGACGCGCCGATCTTCAAGGTCGCCGACTACGCCATCGTGGGCGACGTCGAGCGCGTCGGACCGGCGCTGCTGGAGGCCGTGAAGGAGACGGTAGCGGGATGACGGCGCCGCGCGGCTTCGCGGTCAGGCGCGCCGAACGGCGCGACCTGGACGCCCTCGAGGAGCTCGAGCAGGGCTTCCCCGGGGACCGCATCAGCCGCGCCTCCCTCTCGCGGCTCCTGGGCCGCGACAGCGCCGTCGTGCTGGTGGCCGAGACCGACGGCCAGGTCGTCGGCGACGCGATCGTGCTGTTCCGCACCGGCTTCCGCACCGCCCGCCTCTACTCGATGATCGTCTCGCCCGAGCATCGCGGCAAGGGCGTGGCCAGGGCGCTGCTCGCCCAGGCCGAGGCGGCAGCGCGCGAGCGCGGCAGCGTCTCGCTGCGGCTCGAGGTGCGCGAGGACAACCGGGCCGCCATCGCCCTCTACTCCAGCGAGGGGTACGAGGTGATCGGCGGCGCGCCCGACTACTACGAGGACGGCGGCGGGGCGATCAGGATGCGCAAGCGCTTCCTGCCGGGGGGCGCCACGCTGCTGGGCGTGCCGTACTACGCGCAGACCCTCGACTTCACCTGCGGCCCGGCCTGCCTGATGATGGCGATGCGCCACCACGGCTACCCGGTGCCGCTGGAGCGCTGGCTGGAGCTGACGCTGTGGCGCGAGGCCACGACGGTGTTCATGACCTCGGGCCACGGCGGCTGCTCGGCGCACGGCCTGGCGGTCGCGGCCTTGCGGCGCGGGTTCCAGGCCACCGTGGTCTCCCGCGACGCCGGCGTGCCGTTCCTCGACAGCGTCAGGGACCGTGAGAAGAAGGAGGTCGTCGCGCTCTCGCACGAGACGTTCGAGCGCGAGATCAAGGCGCTCGGCGGCCGCGTGGAGGTGCGGAACTTCGGCGTGAACGACGTGGTGGACGCGCTGCAGCGGGGCGCGGTGCCCATCGTCCTGGTCTCCGGCTACCGCCTGTACGCCGAGAAGCAGCCGCACTGGGTCGTCATGACCGGGTACGACGACGAGAACGTCTACCTGCACGACCCTACGGTGGTGGAGCCGCAGGGGCGCCTGTCCAGCGTGAACCTCGCCCTGCGCCGCGAGGACTTCGACAGGGTCAGCGTCTACGGTAAGGCCCGCCACCGCAGCATGGTGGTGCTGGAGCGCTGGGGGCGGGTCATCCGTCGCCGGCCAGATGAGCGATGATCTCCCCGTAGACCTCGGGGTTCGCCTGGTCCTCCTCGCCCGCGGCGATCGTCGGGTTGTCGTTGACCTCGATCACGAAGTACTGGCCGTCGATCTCCTTGAGGTCGACGCCGAAAAGGCTCTCGCCGATCGCGTTCGACGCCGCCAGCGCCACGTCCAGCAGGCCCTGGGGCGCGCGTCCGCGGTCGACGCCCACGACCTTCGCCCACTCGCCCTCGGCGGTGCGGTCCATGAGCTTCCACTGCTCGGGGGCGAACTCGTAGCGCAGCACCGCCAGCACGCGCCCCGCCAGGGTGATCACCCGCCAGTCGAACTCGCTGGGGATGTACTGCTGGACGACGATGCGGTCGGCGCGCCTCATGAAGCGCTTGCCCACGCGCACGAACGCCTCGGGCGTGGTGACCTTGTCGACGTAGGCGCTGAACGACGAGTTGGGCGCCTTCAGCACCAGCGGCGTGCCGAGCTCCTCGAACAGCCGCGCGGCCTTCACGGCGGTGAGCTCCGCCTCCTCGAGGAAGCGGGTCTCCGGCAGGCTCACGCCCGCCGACATGAGCCGCGAGTACATGTTCACCTTGTCGCAGCAGACGCGGATGGCGTCGGAGTGGTCGAGGACGCGCTTGCCCAGCATCTCGGCGGTGCGCGCCACGACGTAGCTGGTGTTCAGGGGGTCGGTGAGGGCGCGGATGAGGATGCCGTCGTAGTTGCGCAGGTACTTGAGCTCGTTCTTGAACAGGAAGTCGAGCTCGTGCCCGCGCTCGAACGCCGCCAGCCTGAACTCGGTGAGCGCGGTCAGCTCGACCGACGACCTGATCGTGTACCGCTCGGTGAATATCGCTAGCCGCGCCACGTGCCCATCCCCTCGAGGTGCGCCCTGTCGTCCTCGGTGAGCTCGCCGAAGGGCAGCGGCTCTACGGCCGAGAGCAGGTACTCCTTCGTCGTCACCACGATCCTCACCTTCATCAGCGGCAGGCGGAACGTGCGGAACAGCAGCTCGCCCAGCTCCTCGTACTCCGGCACGTGCGTGCGGCCCATGACCAGGCGCAGGACGTCTATGCGGTGGTCGACGGGCAGGTGCTGCACCAGCACGGCGTACTTGCCCGTGTAGGTGAGGCCCTTGCGCCGCGACTCCAACGTCTCGGCGTCTAGAAGGAGCTCGCCGCGGCTCGAGAAGGGGTTGATGGGGTAGGCGAGGAGGGGCGGCGGCGGGAACCTGTCGGTGACGACCTCGTGCGGCGGCACGGGGATGCCGGCCGCCCGCGCCTTCTCCATGGCGATGGGCACGACGTAGGCGTCGAGGGCGTCCTTGGTGGTGGGGAGCACGCGCAGGCCCGCCAGCTCGGCGTCCAGCGAGGCGTAGTAGCCGCTCGTCAGGTACGTGTAGTCGCCGGAGAGGTTCGCGACCTGCGCCAGGTCGCCGAACCGCTGCCTGTCGAGGTGGAACAGTACGGGCGCGTCGCGGTTAGGCGTCATCCCTGAGGACCGCCAGGCCGGGCAGGTCCCCGTTCTCGATGAACTCCAGCGAGGCGCCCCCGCCGGTGGAGACGTGGCCGATCGACCCGGCCACGCCGGCGCGGTTCACGGCCGCGACGCTGTCGCCGCCGCCCACCACGGTGAACGCCCCCTCGAGGGCGGCCACGGCTCGGGCCACGGCGAGGGTGCCCTCCTCGAAGCCCTCGACCTCGAAGACGCCCATGGGGCCGTTCCAGAACACGGTCTTGGCGCCCCGCAGCGCGGCGGCGAACGCCTCCCTGGCCGCCGGGCCGATGTCGAGGCCCTTCAGCCCCGCCGGCACGGCGTCGGACGGGTGGACGCTGCGCTCGGCGCCGGCCTCGACCTCGCGGGCGCACACCGAGTCCTCGGGTAGCCGCAGGGGCACGTCGGCCGCGGCCGCCTGCTCGATGAGCTCGCGCGCCGTGCCGAGCATCTCCTCCTCGACCAGCGAGTCGCCGACCTCGCCGCCCTGGGCCCTCACGAAGGTGTAGGCCATCGCGCCGCCCACGAGCAGCCTGTCGGCCTTGCCGAGCAGGCTCTCGATCACGCCCAGCTTGTCGGACACCTTGGCGCCGCCCAGGACGACCACGAACGGTCGCTCGGGGTCGTCCACCAGCCGCGAGAGGGCCTCGACCTCCCTCAGCATCAGCCGGCCGGCGGCGCCGGGCAGCAGGCGGGCGACGCCCTCGGTGCTGGCGTGAGCGCGGTGCGCCGAACCGAAAGCGTCGTTCACGTAGAGGTCGGCGTACGAGGCCAGCACGCGCGCCAGCTCCGGGTCGTTCTTCGTCTCGCGCGCGTCGAAGCGCGTGTTCTCGAGGAGCGTGACGCTCCCCTCGGGCGCCTCCTGCACGAACGCCTGCTGCTCGGCCGAGCCCGGCCCCGGCGTGGGCAGGTAGCGCACCTCGCGGCCGAGCAGCTCGGCCATGCGCTCCGCGACCGGCCCCAACCGGTAGGCGTCGTCGGGCCCGCCCTTCGGGCGCCCGAGGTGGCTCATCAGGAAGAGGGTCGCGCCTTTCTCCAGGAGCTCCTCCACGGTCCCCAGGCTGGCCCTCACGCGCGTGTCGTCGCCGACCTCGCCGTCCTCGAGCGGCACGTTCAGGTCGAGCCTGACCAGTACGCGCTTGCCCCGGACGTCGAGGTCGTCGAGCGTGCGGTAGCGACGCGTCAGAGGGACTCCCCCATGACCTGGGCGACGTCGACCATGCGGGTCGAGTACCCCCACTCGTTGTCGTACCAGACGAAGACCTTGGCCAACCGGCCGATCACCTTCGTGAGCTGGCCGTCGACGACGCCCGAGTGCGGGTCCATGCGGACGTCGCTGGACACGATCGGGTCGTAGGTGACGCGCAGGATGCCCTTCTGGGAGCCGGCGGCGGCCTCCTCGAGCGCCTGGTTGATCTCCTGGGCGGTGGCCTCGCGCTGGAGCAGGGCCGTGATGTCCGAGATCGAGACGGTGGGGGTGGGCACGCGCAGGCTGACGCCGTCGAACCTGCCCTCGTAGTACGGCACGACCTTGGCCACGGCCTTGGCCGCCCCGGTGGTGGTGGGGATGATGTTCGTGGCGGCGTTGCGGGCGCGGCGCGGGTCCTTGTGGGGGGCGTCGAGGATGCGCTGGTCGTTCGTGTAGCTGTGGACCGTCGTCATCATCGCCGTCTCGACGCCGATGGCGTCGTTGAGCACCTTCATCACGCCTGCCATCGAGTTCGTGGTGCACGAGGCGTTCGAGACGATCACGTGCTGGTCGGGGTCGTACTCGGTGTGGTTGACGCCCATCATGATGTCGAAGTCCGCGTCGGGCGAGGGCGCGCTGATGAGCACCTTCTTGGCGCCGGCCGCGAGGTGCTTCGCCGCCTGCTCGCGTTTGGTGAACACGCCCGTCGACTCGATGACCAGGTCGACCCCCTGGTCGCCCCAAGGGATCTCGGCGGGGTCGCGGTGCGAGGTGGCCAACACCCTCTTGCCGTCCACGACGATGTGGTCGCCCTCGTGCTTCACCTCGCCGGGGAACGGGCCGTAGTTCGAGTCGTACTTGAGCAGGAGCGCCAGGCTCTCGTTGTCGGTCAGGTCGTTCACGACCGCCACGTCGAGGCCGCGCTCGTGGGCGATGCGGAAGATCTGGCGCCCGATGCGCCCGAAGCCGTTGATGCCGATCCTCATCAGGTCCCTCCAGATGACGGCGCCCGCCCGCGCGTCGCGCGCGTCGCACACGAATCATAGCCGTCGCCGGTGAGCGCCCGTGGTGCGGCGGCTCCGCCCGGGACAAGGACGACGCGCCTTGGCGCCGGGGCGAAGCACCCTCGCGGCGCCGGCGGTCGGGCGGCCGTCCTCAGGCCCTGACCGCCTCCACCTTCCTCAGCCTCAGCTCCAGGGGCAGGCCCTCGACCGTGTGCGACTCGGCGTGCACGCCCGGGTCGGCCGGGGCGGCCTCCGCCAGGCTGCCGTGCAGCGCGAACTCGGTGGCCAGCACCTCGGCGGCCACGGCCTCGCCGTGCAGCCTGAGCGCCTCGTGCAGCTCGCCGGCGGCGCGCAGCTCCAGGGCGATGCGATCGCTGACCTCGAG
>CAZGXF010000044.1:0-18281 GCA_964529575.1 uncultured bacterium | reverse complement strand
CGCGGCTCGTCGACCATGGTCGCGGCGATGCCGAGGAGCCTGACCCCCATGCGCTCGAGCAGGTCGAGCGTGGCGCGCAGAGGGCGCCGGTCGGCCTTACGCATGCTGACAGCTAGGACCGCCCCGGTGCATGAGGGCGCGATCGTGAGCGCGTCGGCTACCGCCAGGACGGGCGGCGAGTCGACGACGATGACGTCGTAGTCGTGGCCCCAGCGGTTCACGCAGGCGGAGAAGCCGCGGCCGAGGATCTCGGCGGCCTGGGTCGAGACCTGGAACGAAGGGACGATGTCGAGGCGCTGCCGGCCGCCCAGGGGCACGCGGGCCACCATGTGCGGGCCGTCCGGGTCGCGCAGGAAGTCGAGCAGCTCCGACGCCTGACCGCGCCTGAGGCCGTACTCCTGGAACAGCACCGGCTGCCTCAGGTCGGCGTCCACCAGCAGCGTGCGGTAGTCGTTGCGCGCGAAGCTCTCGGCGAGGTTCAGCGCCACCGCCGACTTGCCCTCGCCGGAACGGCCGCTCGTCACGAGGATCACGCGCGGCGAGGCGTCGGCCGTGGCGAAGAGGACCCCGGTGCGCAGGTAGCTCGCGGCCTCGCGGGGGAAACGGCGCGTGGGCTTCGCCAGGCGCTGGAACTCGGCGAGGATCGGCACGCCGGCGACGGCCTCCACCTCGGCCACGTCGGTGAGGCGGGTGTTGAGGATCGAGCGGAGCAGCACGACGCCGTAGGCCACGACCAGCCCGGCCAAGGCGGCGAGGAGCGCGTTGACGAGGGGGCGCGGCGCCACGGGCGTGCCGTCGGGCACGGCCTGCTGGATGACCTCGAGCCGGCCGATGGCCGACACGCCCATCGCGCGCGCCACGGCCAGCGACTGTTGCTGCTGGGCGCGCAGCGAGATCAGCCCGTCGATCTCTGACTGCCTGGCCGGGTCGCCGAGCGCCTGCAGGGCGCGTACCTGCTCCGTGAGCGCCGCGATCTGCTGCTCGAGCGCCTGCACGACCTGCCCCACGCTGCGGGTGGCACGCTCCACGTCCCACGTCACCAGGGCCGAGGCCACCGCGTTCGCCACGGCGGCCGCCCGCTCGGGAGAGCCGGCGCGCCCGGTCACGGTCAGCAGCGCCGAGGTGCCGTCGTCGCGCGAGGACACCCGGTACTCGGAGCGGATCGCCGAGGGCGGAGCGTCCTGCTCGCCCAGCACGGCCTGCGCCGAGCGGGCGACGGCGTCGCTGCGGCTGGCCACCTCGTACGCGCTGGCGTCGATGGCGGGGGCCACGAACGGCGACACGCCGAACGACCTGAAGTCGGCCGTGGAAGACGAGACCAGCACCGTGGCCTCGGCCTCGTACACGGGATCTTGCCGCTGCGACCAGATGTAGGCGACGAGGCCGAACAGGACCGCGAGGACCATCCCGAGGCTAAGCCCACGGCGCACGAGCCGCATGGCTTCGCCAACGGCCACCGATACGTCGTTGGTCATCGGACCTCTCTCGGGCCGAGGGTTCGGCCAAGGCGGACTGTAGCAGACGCTTCCTGAGAGCTTCCTGCCGCTCTCACAGTCCGAGCACGGCCCGCGCAGGGCCCGCGCCCGTCGAGCGGCGCCCCGTGGCCGTGCGGGCCCGGCCCGGCGTCGCGCACCGCGCGCGGGCCCTGTGACGACGCGCGGCGACCGCGCGACGGCCGACGCTACGCTGACCTGATGCAGGAACCGACGAGCTGGGGCGCCCCGGTGGCGGGGCGCCGCGGACCGTTCCCCGGGGTGGGCGCACGGTCCGCTGGGGGGACCGTCGCCGCACGGTACGCGGCGCGCCGCGCCGCGCGGGCCGGCGCCGCGCTCGCCGTGGCGCTGCCGCTGGCGTTGGCGGCGGCGCAGTCGGGGCTCGAGCCCCTGGGGCCGTTGCCCGCGTCCGCGGACCGCTTCCGGGAGGACCTGGCCCTGTTGGCCGGCCGCGTCAGCGCCGAGGCGGCGCAGCGCTGGGCCCAGGTCGAGGCCGCCCGGGAGGAGCTCGAGCGGGCGCGGTCGGGCCTGACCGTCGCGCTGGAGGCGTCGCCGGACGTGGGGTACGAGCTCGACCTCGCGCGCGACCGCGGCGGCTGGGAGCCCGGCTTCGGCGCCGAGCTCGAGCTGGGCGCCGCCCGCGACGAGGACAGGGTGCTGAGGGCGCAGGCGGCCCTGGCCGCGGCCGAGGGCCGCTACCGCGCGCAGCTCCGCACCGACCTGCGCGCCGGGCTGCTGGCGCTGTCGCAGGAGCGCTTGGCGCGGCGGGCGCTCGAGAGCGCCGAGTCCGCGGCGGAGCGCGCCGCGGCCTCCCTGGCCGCGGCCGAGGAGGCGGGAGCCCCTCAGGCCGAGCTGTCGCGGCTCGAGGTCGAGGCGGGCCTGGCGGCCGTGGAGCTGGAGCGCGAACGGCTCGCTTACCGTCCCCGTGAGGTGGTCCTCGCCTCGCTGGGCGTCGCCGGCACCCCGCAGGACGCCGGGGCCCTGCTGCGCGGCCCGGTGCCGCGGGGCGTGGTCCGGGCGTCGCCGCATCGCGAGGCGGCCGCCCTCGCCGTCGCGGCCGAGCGCGCCGACCTGGCGGCCCGCAACCTGCCGTTCGAGCACCTGCGCGAGGTGGAGCTCGCGGCGTCGTACCGCGACGGCGGGCTGCGGCTCGGCGCCGAGCTGGGCCTGCGCCGCGGCGTGCCCACCGCCGACGCGCGGCTTGGCTGGCAGACCGGCGGCGGGGGCCACAGGCTGCAGGTAGGGGTGAGCGTCAACCTTCTCTTCAGCAACGGCTCATCACGACGTTCGACGCTGGTCCTGGCCGAACGGGAGCTCGCGCTGCAGGCGCTGGCCGAGTTCGAGGCCGCCCAGCCCGCCCGCGAGCGGGAAGCGCTGAGCCTGCTCGAGCTGGCCTACGAGGAGCTGCGCCTGCTCCTCGTGGCCCGGGACGCGGCGGTCGACGAGCTCGCGGAGGCGCGTGCGTCGGGTCGGGACACCAGCCGGCTGGAGGCGAGCGCGACGCGGGCCGAGGACGCCGCGGAGAGGGCCTGGCAGCGGTACGTGCGAGCGCTGTTCGACTACCTGGATACGACCGACGCGGTCCTGGGCGGCGCGTAGAGCCCGGCCGACGATCGGGGACGAGAGGTGTAGGTGATGCGAGTACTGGTGACCGGGACCGAGGGCTACCTCGGCACGCTCGTCGGGCCGGAGCTGATGCGGCGCGGCCATGAGGTGACGGGCGTCGACACCGGCTTCTACAAGGAGGGGTGGCTGTACCACACCCCCGACGTCACGCCTCTCACCAAGGTCGAGGACCTCCGGCGGCTCACCGTCGAGGACCTGCGCGGTTACGACGCCGTCGTGCACATGGCCGAGCTGTCGAACGACCCGACTGGCGAGCTCGTACCCGACATCACGTACGAGATCAACCACGTGGGCTCGGTGAACCTGGCCACGCTGGCCAAGCAGGCGGGCGTGCCCCGCTTCGTCTACATGTCGTCGTGCAGCGTCTACGGCGTGGCCGAGCAGGACTTCGTGGACGAGACGTCGCCGGTGAACCCCCAGACCGCCTACGCCGAGTGCAAGGTCCTCGTCGAGCGCGACCTGACGAGGATGGCCGACGACGGCTTCTCGCCCACCTTCCTGCGCAACGCCACCGCGTACGGCGCCAGCCCGCGCATGCGGTTCGACATCGTCCTCAACAACCTCGCCGGCTACGCCCACACGACCGGCGAGATCCGCATGCTCTCCGACGGCACGCCGTGGCGCCCGCTCGTGCACGGCCGCGACATCGCCAAGGCCATCGCCTGCGTCCTCGAGGCGCCGCGCGAGCTCGTCCACGCCCAGGTCTTCAACGTCGGGGACACGAACCACAACTACCAGGTGCGCGAGGTCGCCGAGATCGTCGCCGAGGCCTTCCCCGGCTGCCGGCTCTCGTTCGGCGACCGCGGTTCCGACAACCGCAGCTACCGGGTGAGCTTCGACAAGATCGCCGCGACGCTGCCGGGCTTCGCCTGCGAGTGGGACGCCCGCAGGGGCGCCCAGGAGCTCAGGGCCGTGTTCGAGCGCATCGGCCTCACGCGCGAGGAGTTCGAGTCGCGCATGTACACGCGGTTGAAGATGCTCAAGCACCTGCTGGCCACCGGCCAGATCGACGAGCGCTTCTACTGGGTGGACGCGCGCACGTTCGGCGACGGCGCGGCGGCCGCCGGCCAGCCGCCCATGCCCGTCGAGGCGCTGGAGGCGGGCGCGTGATCTTCAGGGATACGGGCCTCCCAGGGGCCTACGTCATCGAGCTGGAGCGGCGCGAGGACGACCGCGGCTTCTTCGCGCGCACCTACTGCGCCGAGGAGTTCGCGGAGCACGGTCTGAAGCCCACCGTCGTGCAGGCGAACCTCTCGTACAACCATGCGGCCGGCACCCTGCGCGGCATGCACTACCAGCTCCCGCCGGCCGCCGAGACGAAGCTCGTGCGCTGCACGGCGGGCGCGGTGCACGACGTGATCGTCGACCTGCGGCCCGACTCGCCTACGTACCTGCGGCACTTCGGCGTCGACCTCACGGCCGAGAACCGGCTGGCCCTGTACGTGCCGGAGATGTTCGCGCACGGCTACCTCACGCTGACCGACGGCGCCGAGGTCGTCTACCAGGTGGGCGAGTTCTACACGCCCGGCATGGAGCGCGGCATCCGCTACGACGACCCGGCCCTCGGCATCAGGTGGCCGCGCGACGTGGCCGTGATCTCCGCTAAGGACGAGGCGTGGCCGCCGTTCCAGCCCGCCGGGGAGGCCGTCAAGTGATCATCGTCGACACGGCCCTGAGGCGCCGCGAGGAGGAGGGCCGCCCCGTGAGGGTGGCCATGGTCGGCGCCGGCTTCATGGCCAAAGGGGTCGCCAACCAGGTCGTGAACTCCACGCCCGGCATGCGGCTGGTGGGCATCGCGAACCGCACGCCGAAGCACGCCGAGGAGGCCTACGCCTACGCGGGCGTGACCGACGTGGCGCTGGCCTCCACCGCCGCCCAGGTCGCGAGCGCGCTCGAGGCCGGCAGGCCCGTCGTCACCGACGACCCCCTGCTGCTGGCGCGGGCGGACGGCGTCGACGTCGTGCTCGAGGCCACCGGCGCCGTCGAGTACGGCGCCCACGCGGTCGTGGCGGCCATCGCGGCCGGCAAGCACGTGGTGCTGCTCAACGCCGAGCTCGACGGCACCGTGGGGCCGATCCTGAAGGTCATGGCCGACGAGGCCGGCGTGGTCTACGCCGTCTCGGACGGCGACCAGCCCGGCGTGCAGGCGAACCTCATCCGCTTCGTGAAGGGCATCGGGCTCGAGCCGTTGGTCGCCGGGAACGTGAAGGGCCTGCAGGACCCCTACCGGAACCCCACGACGCAGAAGGCGTTCGCCGAGCGTTGGGGCCAGCGGCCCAGCATGGTCACGAGCTTCGCCGACGGCACGAAGATCAGCTTCGAGCAGGCGAACGTGGCCAACGCCTTCGGCTTCACGATCGAGCGGCGCGGGATGATGGGCCGCGAGCACCGCGAGCACGTCGACACCGCGGTCAGGTACTACGACGTCGACAAGCTCAGGGAGCTGGGCGGCGTCGTCGACTACCTGGTGGGCGCGCTGCCGAGCCCCGGCGTCTTCGTCTTCGCCACGCACGACGA
Source organism: uncultured bacterium (assembly GCA_964529575.1). GTDB lineage: Bacteria > Deinococcota > Deinococci > Deinococcales > Trueperaceae > DASRWD01. Next base: position 12,645 of record CAZGXF010000044.1, on the reverse strand, counting down.
CCCGAAGCAGCGGCACTACCTGAGCCTCTACAAGCTGGGCGAGGGGCCGCTCTACAGCTTCTACACCCCTTACCACCTGTGTCACTTCGAGGTGCCGAACTCCCTGGCCCGCGCCGTGCTGTTCGGCGACGCCGCGTTGGCGCCCTCCGGGCCCATGCGCGTGGAGGTCGTGACGACGGCGAAGCGCGACCTGCAGGCCGGCGAGGTCCTCGACGGCCTGGGCGAGTACATGACCTACGGCCAGTGCGAGACCGCCGCCGAGACCGAGCGCCTGAACCTGCTGCCCATCGGCCTCGCCGAGGGCTGCCGGCTGAAGCGCGCCGTCGCCAAGGACCAGGTGATCACCTACGACGACGTGGAGCTGCCGCAGGGGCGGCTCATCGACGAGCTGCGCGCGCGCCAGGCGCGCCACTTCGGACAGGCGGGCGGAAGCGCGCCCGGACAGGCGCGCGGCGCCGCGCCGGCGGAGGTGAGGGCGTGAAGGCGGTCATCCTCGCAGGGGGCTTCGGCACCAGGCTCGCCGAAGAGACGACGGTCAAGCCCAAGCCGATGGTCGAGGTGGGCGGCCGGCCCATCCTCTGGCACATCATGAAGATCTTCGAGGCCGGCGGCGTCAACGAGTTCGTGATCGCGCTCGGCTACAAGGGCGAGATCATCAAGGACTACTTCCTGAACTTCTACGCCATCAACAACGACATCACCGTGGACCTCGCCACCGGCACGGCCACCATCCACGACGGCAACCAGCCCGACTGGAAGGTCCACCTGGTGGACACGGGACTCAACACCATGACGGGCGGGCGCCTGAAGCGGCTGGAGCCGTGGCTCACGCCCGGCGAGCCGTTCTACTTCACCTACGGCGACGGCGTTGCCGACGTAGACCTGCGGAAGCTGGCGGCGTTCCACCGCTCCCACGGGCGCCTCGCCACCGTCACCACGGTGAGGCCGCCCGCGCGGTTCGGGAACCTGACGTTCGACGGCGACACCATCGAGAACTTCCACGAGAAGCCCGAGGAGGGCGAGGGCTGGATCAACGGCGGTTTCTTCGTCCTGGACCCACAGGCGATCGGCTACATCGACGGGGACGCGAGCGTGTGGGAGCGCGAGCCCATCGACCGCCTGGTGAAGGACGGCCAGCTCATGGGCTACCGCCATTACGGCTTCTGGTCGTGCATGGACACCTTGAAGGAGAAGCAGATGCTCGAGGAGCTGTGGGCCTCGGGCCAGGCCCCGTGGAAGGTGTGGGGTCAGGCGGAGCGGGAGCCCGTCGCCACCACCTGAGGTAGCGCGACGTGAACGGTCGGCAGCGGGCGGGCCCCACGGCTCGCCCGCCCGCTCTCGTCAGGCGCCGGGCCGGCGCTCGACGGGGCGGCGGGCCGCGGCGCTCAACGCGGCGGCAGGAAGATGCGCTCGACCTCGCCCAGGTCCACGAACCTGTCGCAGGCGTCCTTCAGCTCCTGGCCGGCGAAGTCGCGGAACGCCAGCACCTCCACGCGCGCGCCGCGCTCCTGCGCGAGCCGCACCAGGGGCGTGAAGTCGGCGTCGCCGGTGGCCAGCGCCACGACGTCGCAGAGCCCCAGGGCGCGCACGACGTCGACGGCGATGCCGAGGTCCCAGTCGCCCTCCAGCACGTGCCTGTCGTCCTCGCCCAGGCGCACGCGCACCTTCAGGCGCCTCACGCGGTAGCCCAAGGCGGTGAGCTTGGCGACGAAGCCGTGGTTCGACGTGTCGCCCTCGCGCTCCACGACGTACGCGGTGGCCTGCGCCAGGCGCCGGCCGCGGGCGGCGACCTCGAGCAGCCGGGCGTAGTCGACGGCGGCGCGGCTCAGGTCGCGGGCGGCGTAGAAGAGGTTCTGGGTGTCCACGAAGAGCGCGACGCGCTGCTCGCGCCACTCGAAGGCCTCGGCGTTCGCGCCGGTCACGCCGGCCAGTCTACCCGGCGGGAGGCGCGTCCCCCAGCCACATCCCCATGATCACGTTGTCCTCGAACTCGTCACGGCCGCGCCTCAGCCGCACCTGGCCGCGCTCCCTGCCCTCGACGACGAACCCCTCCGACTCGTAGAGGGCCATCGCCGCGGCGTTCCCGGCGCGCACGTTGAGGCTCACCTTCAGCACGCCCACCCGGCGGCACCAGTCGTACGAGCGGCGCATCAGGCTGCGTCCGACGCCGCGGCGACGCTGCGACGGCGCGACCGCCAGGGTGAGCACGGCCACGTGCTGCAGCCGCCACGCCGGCGAGCGGTGCAGCTCCAGCCAGCCCGCGACCTGGCCGTCGCACACCGCCACCAGGTAGAGCGATTGGGAGGGGTCGTCGGCGGCGATGCGCGCCGCCAGCGCCGAGGCAGCGGCGGGCGCTTCGCCCACGAAGTAGTCCTGCTCCGAGTAGATGCCCTCGAGGAGCCTGGTGACGCTCCCCGCGTCCGCCGCGCGAGCGCTCCTCACCTCGACCCCGGGCGGCGTCATGAGGCGAGTATAGGGGGCTGCCGGCTGGTATCCTTGGCGCGGCGCCGCGAGCCCGCGGGCGAAGGCGCCGGAGCCCACATGGCGAGACTGGTATCCGCAGAGTCGGTGACCGAGGGTCACCCCGACAAGCTGGCCGACCGCATCAGCGACTCGGTGCTCGACGCGATCCTCGCGCAGGACCCCAGCGCCCGCGTGGCGGTGGAGACGCTGCTGACGAAGGGCCTGGCGCTCGTCGCCGGCGAGGTCACCACCTCGGCCGACGTGGACGTGCAGGCGTGCGTGCGCGAGGCGGCCCGCGAGGTGGGCTACACGGACGCGGCCTACGGCTTCGACGCCGACCACTCCGCCGTGCTGATCGCCCTCTCGGAGCAGTCGCCCGACATCGCCCGGGGCGTGAACGCGGCCATCGAGGCGGACAGCGGGGACCACCGCGACGCCATCGGCGCCGGCGACCAGGGCCTGATGTTCGGTTACGCCATCGACGAGACGCCGGAGCTGATGCCGCTGCCCATCACGCTGGCCCACCGCATGGCGCGGCGGCTGGCCGAGGTGCGGCGCTCGGGCGAGCTGCCCTACCTGCGTCCCGACGGCAAGACCCAGGTGACGCTCGTCTACGAGGACGGCGTAGCCACGGCCCTCGAGACCGTGGTCCTCTCGGCGCAACATCACGACGGCGTCGAAGCCGAGCGCATGCGCCAGGACCTGGTCGAGCGCGTCATCGAGGCCGTGCTGCCCGAGGGCCTCGACGCCTCGCGCGCGAACTACCTGGTGAACCCCACCGGCCGCTTCGTCGAGGGCGGTCCCGCGGCCGACGCCGGCCTCACGGGCAGGAAGATCATCGTCGACACCTACGGCGGCGCGGCGCCTCACGGCGGCGGCGCCTTCAGCGGCAAGGACCCCACCAAGGTCGACCGCTCGGGCAGCTACTTCGCCCGCTACATCGCCAAGAACGTCGTGGCCGCCGGCCTGGCCCGCCGCTGCCAGGTGCAGCTCGCCTACGCCATCGGCGTGGCGCGGCCCGTGGGCATGTACGTGGACACGTTCGGCACCGGCGTGGTGCCCGACGACCGGCTCATCGAGGCCATCCGGCGCACCTTCGACGGGCGTCCCGCGGCGCTCATCGAGGAGCTTGACCTGCGGCGGCCCATCTACACGCCCACCAGCGCCTACGGGCACTTCGGCGACCCGTCGTTCCCCTGGGAGCGCACCGACAGGGTCGACGCGCTCGCGGCCGCCGTCAGGGAGCTAGCATGAGCCGAAGAGTTCGCTCAGGACGGGCTTCCCGGGTTCTAGCCCGCCGGCGGTTCGGGTAGACTTGGCGCATGGCGAGAATCGTGTTGGGCAACAGGGAGGGGACCCTGGCCGTACGCCACGGCCGCAGCGTGATGGAGACGCTGAGCGAGGAGTGGCCCGACCTCCACGTCTCGGTGCGGACGTTGCAGGGCGGGGAGGGCGCGCAGCCGCTCCTGGAAGCGCTGAAGAAGGGCTCCATCGACGTCGCCGTCGTCCAGCTCGACACGCTCCCGCCCAGCCTCCCCGACGACCTGACGCTCGCGGCCGTGTGCCGCCGGCCCGAGGCGCGCAGCGCGCTCGTGGCCAAGGGGGGCGCCTCGCTCGACTCGCTGCCGCAGGGGGCCACGGTGGGCGTCTTCTCCGCTCGCGACGGCGCGTTCCTGGCGGCGGCCAGGCCCGGCGTGGAGACGCGCCTGCTCACCGGCACGCCCGAGCAGCGCCTGTCGCTAGTGACCTCGGGCGAGCTCGCCGCCATCGTCATGCCGGCGGCGGCGCTCATCGCCCTCGACCTGCGCGACCACCTGGGCGCCCTGCTGGACGTCGAGGCGTTCACGCCCGCGCCCGGCCAAGGGGCCGTGGGCCTGGTCGTGAGGGCCGACGACGACCTGGCGTTCGAGTCGATCTACCCGCTGCAGCACCGCCCCAGCTTCGACCGTGCCCGTGCCGAGCGCGCGTTCGCCGCCGCCGTGGGCGAGATGCCGGTGGGCGCGGCCGCCACCGTCACCGACGACGGCGAGCTGACCCTGGTGGGCGCCGTGGTGAAGGACGACACCACGCTGCAGGCCAGCGTGAGCGGCGAGGCGCGCGAGGCCGACGAGCTCGGCCGCGAGCTGGCTGCGGACGTCATGGACCGCTTGGCCAAGATCTGAGGGCGTAGGACGGACCGCGGGCCCCGCCGGCCGCTCGGCCGGCGGGGCCCTCTCGCCCCTTGGACCCGCGGCGCTCAGCCCACGGCCCGCTCGGCCGCCTCCGCGGAGCGCGCCGCCAGCACCTTCTCGGCCACCTGGTGGGGCACGGCCTCGTACTTGTCGAACCTCAGCGAGTAGGCGCCGCGGCCCCCGGTCATCGAGCGCAGGTCGGCGGAGTAGCTCTGCAGTTCCGACATGGGCACGTGCGCGCTGACGACGCTCACCGACCCCTCGGCGTCCATGCCGAGGATCCGCGCCCGGCGGGTGTTCAGGTCCGAGATCACGTCGCCGGTGAAGCGGTCGGGGACGCGCACCTTCACGAGCATCAGGGGCTCCAGGAGCTGCGGCGAGGCCTGCGCCATCGCCTCCCGGAAGGCGTGCATCGCCGCGGTCTGGAAGGCCACGTCCTTCGAGTCCACCGGGTGGTCCTTGCCGTCGTAGACGACCACCTTCACGTCCTGCACCGGGAAGCCGCCCAGCGCTCCGGCCGTCATGCCGGCGCGCACCCCCTTCTCGCAGCTCGACTGGAACTGCGTGGGTATGGACCCGCCCACCACGGCCCACTCGAACTCGAAGCCGGCGCCGCGCGGCAGCGGCTCGACGCGCAAGGCGACCTCGGCGAACTGGCCCGCGCCGCCGGTCTGCTTCTTGTGCCGGTAGCGGGCGTCGCCGGTGCCGGCGATGGTCTCGCGGTAGGCCACCAGCGGCGTGCGGGTCTCGACGTCCACGCCGTAGCGCTCCTTGAGCACCTGGGCCGCGATCTCGAGGTGCACGTGACCCATGCCCCACAACACGGTCTCCCTGGTGTCGGCGTTGCGCTCCAGCCGCAGGCCGGGGTCGGAGTCCAGGAGCCGGTGCAGCGCCTCGCCGAGCTTGTCCTCGTCGCCGCGGCTCTTCGGGTAGAGCGCCACGGCCATCACGGGCTCGGGCATGCGGATCTGCGAGAGCACGAGGTCGACGCCGGGCGCGGCCAGGGTGTCGCCGGTGGAGACGACGTCGGCCTTGTTCAGGGCGCCGATCATGCCGGCGGTGAGCTCCTTGACCTCCTTGAGGTCCTTGCCCTCGGGCACGTAGAGGTGGGCCGTCTTCACCTCCTCGCCCTTGGTGGTGTCGACCGCCGGGTCGCCGGCCTTGAGGCTGCCGCCCAGGACGCGCATCAGCGACACCTTGCCCATGTACGGGTCGATGACCGTCTTGAAGACGCGGGCGGTGAAGGGCGCGTCGGGCCCGAGCTTCGGCGGCTCTCCCCTGTCGACGCGCAGGGGCATGTGGTCCTCGACCTGCCGGACGCCCTCGAGCATGAAGTCGAGGAGCAGGCTGACGCCCATGACCTTGATGGCCGAGGTGAGCAGCACCGGCGTGAGCTCGTTGCGGCGCACCGCGGAGTCGAACGCGCGCTTCAGCTCCTCGTCGCCGATGTCGGCGTCCTCGAGGTACTTCATCATCAGGTCGTCGTCGGTCTCGACGATGGCCTCCACGAGCCTGTCGCGGTACTCGCGCGCGATGCCGGCCACCTCGTCGGGCAAGGGCACGGGCCGCGGCTCGCCGTCGGGCCACTCGTAGGCCTGCATGGTCAGGAGGTCGACGATGCCGCGGAACGACTCGGCCTGCCCGATGGGCACCTGGATGGCGGCCAGGTTGCCGGCCAGGGTCGACTCGATCTCGGCCATCGTGCGGAAGAAGTCGGCGTTCTCGCGGTCCATCTTGTTCACGACGACCATCGTGGAGAGCTCGCGTTCGAGGCTCGAGTTCCACACGCGCTCGGTGCCGACGGCCACCCCGGAGACGGCCGAGACGACGATCATGGCCGAGTCGGCGGCGGCCATCGCCCCGCGGATCTCGCTCACGAAGTCGGCGTAGCCGGGCGTGTCGATGAGGTTGAAGCGCTGGCCCTTCCACGTCAGCGGGTTCACCGTGGAGTAGATCGAGATCTTGCGACGCTTCTCCTCGGGCGTGTGGTCGGACGCCGTCGTGCCGTCCTCGACCGAGCCGAGGGTGGGGATCGCCCCGGCGCGGTAGAGGAGCGCCTCGACCAGCGACGTCTTCCCGGCGCCGCTGTGAGAGAGGACCGCGACGTTGCGGATGTCTGACATCTCGGCTCCAATCCTCGGGCGAGGGCTAGGTTGTCGACCGCGAGTCGCCCGGGTCGTACGGGCTCACGCGCTGGCTTGGAAGTGGGCACATGGTAGCAGAGGCGCTAGAGTCCGGATGTGGACGTCGAACGCGAGCTGAAGTACTCCACGACCGACGAGCACGTCCCCAGCCACGCCGAGCTGGCCGCGGCCACGGCGGGCAGCGGGCTGGAGCTCGAGACCCCGACCGCCGAGCGCTACGTCGACGTCTACTTCGACACGCCCGCGGGCGACCTGCGCGCCGCCGGCGTCGCGCTCCGCCGCCGTCACCGCCCCAAGGGCACCTACGCCACGCTGAAGGGCGCGGCCGCGCGCGACGGCGACATGCACACGCGCTCCGAGCTGGAGGTGCCGCTGCCGGACGACGAGGGCTGGCCCCACGAGGTGCTGGCCGCGTTGCCCGCGGCGACCGACCCCGCCGGCCTCGCGCCGGTGGCCGAGCTCTGGGTCCAGCGCGTCAGGCTGGTGGCGCGCGACGCGCGCGGGCCCGTGGCCGAGCTCGCCTTCGACGCCGTCGAGTGCCGCGCGCCCGGGCAGGACGCCGCCGCGGTGACGTTCAACGAGGTCGAGGTCGAGGCGCTGGCCGACGACCCCGACGTCGAGGAGCGCATGCGCGCCCTAGCCGCGGCCGTCGCCACGGTGCTGCCTCTCACGCCCTCCAGCTCCTCGAAGCTCGAGCGGGCCCTGGCCCTGCTGTCGGCCTTCGCCTAGGAGCCCCGTAGACGTCCCACGCCGGCCTCCGCCCGCGCTGCGCCGCCGGCCCCCCGCCGGCTGGGGCCCTCAGCGCGCCAGGTAGCCGCCGTCCACCGGCAGGTAGGCGCCGTGTACGAACGAAGCGGCGTCGCTCGCCAGGAAGACGGCCATGCCCGCGACCTCCTCGGGCTCGCCGAGCCTGCCGATCGGGTGCAGGGACACGAGCGTGTCGTACGCCGCCCGGTCCTGCTCCAGGGCCGAGATCAGCGGCGTCTTGATGAACGCCGGGCCGATGGCGTTCACGCGCACGCCCTGTGCGGCGTACTCGAGGGCGGCGGTCCTCGTCAGGCCCACCACGCCGTGCTTGGCCGCCACGTAGCCGGCCGAGGTCGCCCAGCCCACGGCGCCGAGGATGGACGCCACGTTCACGATGGCGCCGCCGCCGGCGGCGAGCATCGCGGGGATCTCGTGCTTCATGGCGTAGAACACGCTCGAGAGGTTGACGGCGATGACCTTCTGCCAACCCTCGACGCTGTAGTCGGCGACCTGGTTCACCTCGCCGCCTATGCCGGCGTTGTTGCAGGCCACGTGCAGCGCCCCGAAGCGCTCGACCGTCTCCCTCACCATGCGCTCGTTGTCCTCGGGCCGCGACACGTCGGCCCGCACGAAGATGGCCTCGCCGCCCGCGCGCTCGACGGCCTGGACGGCCTCGCGGCCCGCCTCCTCGGACAGGTCGACGATCGCGACCTTCGCGCCCTCCCTGGCGTAGGCGTCGACGATCGCCCGCCCGATCCCCGACGCCCCGCCGGTGACCAGCGCGACCTTGCCTGCGAGCTGTGCCATGTGCGGTCCCTTCCCCGCCGCCGGGCTCGTGTCCGGGCCGGGCGGCGGCCGTGCGCGGGCCGCCTCGGCGGCCGCGCCTTCCACCCTGCCACCACGGGGTGAGGCCCAGAAGGAGCGGATGTCCCGGCCGGCGCGCCGTCCCGGCGCCGTCCGCGGCCGCCGCTCCACCACGGTCGTGCCGGCGCGCGTCCGCTTGGGGGCGGGAGCCCGGCGCGGCGGACATATACTCGGCCGCATGTTGCGCGACGCCAAGGTCTTCGACCTCATCGCCCGCGAGCACGAGCGCCAGCGCGAGGGCCTCGAGCTCATCGCCTCGGAGAACTTCGTCTCACGCCAGGTCCTCGAGGCCGTGGGCTCGGTGCTGACGAACAAGTACGCCGAGGGCTACCCGGGCAAGCGCTACTACGGCGGCTGCGAGGTGGTGGACGAGGTCGAGAGGCTGGCCATGGAGCGCTGCAACGAGCTGTTCGGCTCAGCCTGGGCGAACGTGCAGCCGCACTCGGGCTCCAGCGCGAACCTGGCGACCTACTACGCGCTCCTGGAGCCGGGCGACCGCGTGCTCGGCATGGACCTGGCGCACGGCGGCCACCTCACGCACGGCTCGCCGGTCAACTTCTCCGGCATCTGGTACGAGGTCAGGGGCTACCCGGTGGACCCCGAGACCGAGCTCATCGACTACGACGAGCTGGCCCGGATAGCCGAGGAGTTCCGCCCCAGGCTGATCATCGCCGGGGCGTCGGCTTACAGCCGGCTCATCGACTTCGCCCGCTTCCGGCAGGTCGCCGACGCCGTGGGCGCCTACCTGATGGCCGACATCGCGCACATCGCCGGGCCGGTCGCCGCTGGCCTGCACCCGCACCCCCTGCCCCACGCGCACGTCGTGACCAGCACGACGCACAAGACCTTGCGCGGGCCGCGCGGCGGGCTGATCTTCGGCCAGGACGAGGAGGTCGGGGCCAAGGTGGCGCGGACCATCTTCCCCGGCACGCAGGGCGGGCCGCTGATGCACGTGATCGCCGGGAAGGCCGTGGCGTTCGGCGAGGCGCTGACGCCGGAGTTCCGCGACTACACGAGGCGCGTGCTCGAGAACGCCGCCGCCCTGGCCGCCGCCCTGGCGGAGCGCGGCTACCGCATCGTCTCGGGCGGCACCGACAACCACCTGTTCGTCGTCGACCTCAGGCCGCAGGGCCTGAAGGGCAACAAGGCCAGCACGCTCCTCGACGCCGCCGGCATCACGGTGAGCAAGAGCATGGTCCCTTACGACCCCGAGAAGCCGTGGGTGACGTCGGGCATACGCATCGGCACGCCGGCGGTCACGACCCGCGGGTTCACCGCCGAGGAGATGCCGGTGATCGCCGAGCTCATCGACCAGGCGCTGCAGGGCGCCGACAGCGCCCAGGTCGCCGCCCGGGTGCGGGAGCTGACGGCCGCGAGACCGCTGCCGGCCTGAGGGCCGGCTTCAGCGCCGGCGCCTGAGGCGCTCCATCCCCTCGCGCAGGCTGATGCGCATCCGCTCCACGGCCTTGGCGATCTGTCCGAGCTCGTCGTCCCGCTTCAGCTCGACGGGCTGTTCCAGGTCGCCGTGGCTGATGCGGTCGGTGGCCACCAGCAGGTAGCGCACGGCGTCGGTGATGCCGCGCGTCAGCGACAGGGCCGCCAGCACCGCGAACAGCACGGGCACCAGGCCGACGAGCAGGGCGGTCAGGAGCACGCGGCCCAGGTCGTCGCGCAGGCCCGACGGGTCGACGCCCACGACGACCACGCCCAGCGGCGAGCCGTTGCGCTCCATGCTCGCGGCGGCCACCACGGGCTCGGCCTCGCGCAGGCCGACCACGGTGAGCAGCGTCGCCCACGTCATCCGCAGCGAGCCGACCCAGCCGCCCTCCGACACGGGGAGCCTGCCCCTGGCGGCGGCGTCCACGAGCGCGGCCGTGTCGGGCGAGAGCTCGCCGCCCTGACCCTCCCACGCCAGCAGGCTGTTGCCGTCGGCCTCGACCACGGCCATGAACGCCACGCCCTGGCCGGCGAGCTGCGTCGCCGCCCTCTCCCTGACGCCGCGGAGCTGCGTCCTGATCAGCGGGGAGGAGAGCGGCAGGCCGCCGGACAGGCCCTCGATCGTCGCCGCCACCGCCGTGGCCGTGCCCTGCGCGCGCTCGAGCTGCTGGGCGCGCAGCGCCGGCAGCAGCGAGGCGGTGAGCACCAGCAGGGCGGCCAGCAGGGTCAGCACGGCCGGCAGCGTCGCCGCCGTGGCGATGCGCCGGCGCAGGCCGTGCCGGTCGAGGTCCGGTGGCTCGCGCACCAGCGTGGTCTTCGTCGGGTCGCGCGGGGGCGTGGTGGTTGTGGCGCCGGCGGGCGGCGGCTGCGTGCCGCGCGCCGCGGGGTCGGTCCGCTCCGGCGCCCGCGGCTCCGCGTGGTCGCGGGCCACCGCCGTCGTCCCGGCCTCGACGTCCATCCCGGCGTCGTCCGTCGTCGGCGCGGCGTCGCCGTCCTCGTGGACCGGGCGCGCCCCGTCGGCCTCGGCCGCGCGCTGGCGGGCCGGAGCCGGGTCGATGCCCAGGCCCTCGGCGCGCGGGTCGAAGGCGGCCTCGCTCGCCGCGGTCGTCCGCGGCGCCGCTTCAGGCTCCGCTTCGGGCGCGGGCGGGGCGGGCGCCGCGAACGGCACCGCGGGGCCCTCGACGCTGCCCTCCCGCAGCTCCACGTCCAGGCCCGCCTCGGCCAGGATCGCCGCCACGGTGCGCGCCTGCGCCTCGGGGACGGGCTTGGTCACCGGGCCGGGAACGCGCTGGAGGAGCTGCGCGGCGCGGTCGACGGGGATCTTGAAGCGCTGCGCGACGAAGCTCGTGATCGCCGCCCGGTCGTCAGGCAGCGGGCTGGTGACGACGACGACGTAGTCCATCACTGCCTCCCAGCAGGCACGTGGTCCAGGGCGAACAAGCCCCTCAGCTCGGCCGCACGACGCGCGAACTCCTGGCGCGAGGGGCCGTCGCCGAAGGCCGACTCGATGGCGGCGACGAGCTCGCCGACGCGGCCCACGGGCACGGCGTCGGCCGTCAGGCCCAGCTCGTAGAGCGCGTCCTCGACGACGATCTCGCCCACCGGGCCGAGCAGGTCGACGGCCTCGCGGGCCAGCTCGAGCGCGAAGCGCGGGTCGGCGACGGTCACGGACACGTAGCGGGCGAGGCCGCGGTCGAGCAGCTCGGCCCCGGCGACCACGACCTCGGCGAGTGGCCGACCGGACGCGGCCGCCAGCTGCCGCAGGCTCGACGCGCCGTCGAGCCGGCGCCACAGGTTCAGGGCGCCCAGCGACAGCGACACGCTGTCGGGCGCGTCGGCGCGGGCGACTTCGAACGGGTCGCGCCCGCCCACCTCGCCCAGGACGCGCACCGGGCCGAACGGCCCGTCGTCGCGCGCCAGCCCGCCACCGGCGGGACGTGCGGGGACGGACGGCTCGCCGTTCGTGGCGCACAGCACCGCGTCGGGGTCCACGCCCTCGGGCGCGCGCTCGTCGGCGCGCCTCGTGGCTTCGATCAGCAGGACCTCGGTGGGCAGGTCGAGCGTGCGGCGCGGGGCGGAGACGCCCGGCCGGAACGCGAAGCGGCCGTCGTGCCATCCCAGGAGCTCGGAGAGCGCGGCCACGTCGTACAGCGGCCGGGCGTCGACGAACACCACGCGGCCGCCCTCCAGGTAGGCGTACGCCTGCCGACGCTGCGGGTGGCGCAGCAGCAGGCAGCCCGTGGCGCGCGACAGCGCCAGGTACTGGAGCAGGTCGGCCAGCGCCCCTGGACCGAGGCGCCCGCTCAGGCTGGTCACGCGTCAGCTCCCGGCATGTTTCGCGCCATCCTAACAGCGCCCTGGGTGCGAGGCCCCGCGTGATACCTTCGAGTGGCTTCGGCCACGCCGCCCACCCGCGGGCAGCGGGCCCCGCGAGGAGTGTTCCATGCCTACCATCTGCCTCATCCCCGGTGACGGCATCGGGAAGGAGGTCGTGCCGGCCGCGCGCCGCCTGCTCGAGGCCACGGGCCTCGACCTCACCTTCGTGGAAGCGGAGGCCGGCTGGGCCACCTTCAACCGCACGGGCAGCAGCGTCCCGGCCGAGACGCTCACCAAGGTCACCAGCTCCGACGCCACCCTGGCCGGCGCCTTCACCAGCCCCAGCCACAAGGTCCAGGGGCACCAGGGCGCGATCCGTTACATGCGCCGCACCCTCGACCTGTTCTCGAACCTCAGGCCGGCGCGCTCCCGCCCCATCCCCAAGTCGCTGCCCGGCATCGACATGCTGATGGTCAGGGAGAACACCGAGGGGCTCTACGTCG
>CAZGXF010000043.1:0-18608 GCA_964529575.1 uncultured bacterium | reverse complement strand
TGAGCAGCGCCAGGAACGAGAGGGCCGCCGTCAGCACGAGCAGGAACAGCCCTTGGACGAGCTTCACGCCCGCCATGCTACCAACCGGCCGGGCCCCGCCGGCGCTCCTCGCGGACGGGCCGCGAGGCCGGGCGCTCGGGTCGCGGCCGTCGGCGGGCGCCCCCAGGCGACGTCGTCAACCGGCCCGCCCCGCCTCGTCGTTCGTGAAGGCCACGTACTCGTCGAGCTTCGCCAGCCCCGCCCCGCTGCGCAGCGCCTCCAACGCCGCCGCCACGCCGGCACGCAGGTCGGGAGCCAGGCCGGCGAGGTAGGCCGCCGCGCCGGCGTTCAGGGCCACGACCTCGCTGGCCGCCGTCGGTCCGGCGCCGCTCAGCACGCGCCGCATGATGGCGGCGTTCTCCTCCGGCCCGCCGCCGGCGAGCTCCTCCAAGGGGTGGCGGCCCACGCCCAGCTCCTCCGGCTCCACCCGGTACTCGACGAGCGAGCCGTCGGGCATGAGCTCGGTCACGAGGGACGGCCCGGAGACGGTCAGGTCGTCGAGGCCGTCGCCGTGGACGACCAGGGCGCGCTCCACGCCCAGCCCGCGCAGCACCTCGGCCAACAGGCGCGCCAGCGCGGGCGAGAAGACGCCCATCAGCTGGCGCTGGGCGCCGGCGGGGTTCGTGAGGGGCCCCAGGTTGTTGAAGATCGTGCGGGCCTTCAGGTCGGCCCTGATGGGCGCCACGAAGCGCATGGCCGGGTGGTGGTTGCGCGCGAAGACGAAGCCCACGCCCACGGTCTCGATCGCCCGGCCCACGGCCTCGGCGGGCAGGTCGAGGTTCGCGCCCGCGGCCCGCAGCACGTCGGCGGAGCCCGAGGCGCGCGTGACGCCCACGTTGCCGTGCTTGGCCACCTTCACCCCCAGCGCCGCGGCGAGGAACGTGGCCGTGGTGCTGACGTTGAAGACGTTCATGCCCGTGCCGCCGGTGCCGCAGGTGTCGAGGAGCGGCCCGTCCACGCTCACGCGCACGGGCACCGCCCGCTCGCGCATGGCCTGCGCGAAGCCGATGATCTCCTCGACGGTCTCGCCGCGCGTGCGCAGGGCGGCCAGCAGGGCGGCGGCCTGCACCTGCGAGAGCTTGCCGTCCATCAGCCGGCCCATCACGTCGCGGGCCTCCTCGCGGCCGAGCGTCTCGCCGTCGAAGACGCGACCGAGCATGGTCGCCACGTCGAACTCCTCGCGCATGGGGACGGAGTCTACCGCGCCGGCGCGCCCCGGCCGGGCGGGGACGCACGGAGCTCGTCGGCGGCGCCCCTGGCGTAGGCGAGCTCGTAGCGGCGCACGCCTTCGTCGAGGAGCCGCGCCCACGGCCCGCCCAGCGCGACCCGCTTGAGCGCCAGCAGCCACGGGTGCACGCCCAGCGCCAGGGCCACGTCCGCAGCGCGGTGCCGCGCCCAGACGCGCACGTGCGCGCGTCCCGCCCGGTAGGCCTTGTCCTCGTCGTCCCAGACGCGGCCGTGGTGGTGGGCGTCCCCACCGGGCACGTGCCTGAAGCGCAGGCCCGCCGCGCGCAGACGCAGCGCCAGCTCGGGGTCCTCGCCGCCGTAGCCGCGCCAGTCGGCGTCGTAACCGCCCACCGCGCGGAACGCCTCCGTGGGCACGCTCGAGTTGGCGCCGGTCATGTTGAACCACCAGGCGCGGCGCCCCAGCGCCGCCGGGCGCTCGAACGGCTCGGCCCGTCGGCCGCGCCTGAGCTCCTCGGGCAGGCGCAGTGGTCCGATGCCCACGGCGCGCGGCACCGCGGCGTGGAACGCCAGGTGCGCCGCCAGCGCGTCCGGCGCCGGCAGGCAGTCGTCGTCGCTGAGGAGCAGCACCGACCCGCGGGCCCCGGCGGCCGCCAGGTTCCGCGCCCGGCCCACCGGCTCCTCGCTGCCGCCGCCCACCCAGACGGCGAACGGCAGCTCCAGGGCCGCGAGCGCCGCGCGCACCTCGGCGACGTCAGCGGGCGGCTCGTTCAGCCACAGGCGCCACTCGAAGCGGTGGGGCTCGAGCGTCTGCCGCGCGAGCGCCCGGGCCTTGCGCAGGAGCAGGGCGTGGCGGCCGCGGCTGGCGGTGACGACGGTCAGCTCGGGGACCGGGCCCTCACCCTTCATCCAACGAGGCCAGGAACGTGCCCAGCAGCGCGGCGCCGTCCTCGGTCAGGATGCTCTCGGGATGGAACTGCACGCCCCACACGGGGTAGCTCTCGTGCCTGACGCCCATGATCACGCGGCCGCCGTCGTCCTCGGTCCAGGCGTTGACCACCAGCCCGGGCGGGGCGTCCTCGATGACCAGCGAGTGGTACCTCCCCGCCGAAAGCGGCCGCGGTCGGCCGGCGAAGATGCCGGTGCCGTCGTGGAACACCGGCGAGGCCTTGCCGTGCATGACCTTCGCCGCGCGCACGACGCGGCCCCCGAACGCCTCGCCGATCGCCTGGTGCCCCAGGCAGACGCCGAGGATCGGCACCTCGGGCGCCAGGCGCCGCACCAGCTCGACGCTGATGCCCGCCTCCGACGGCGTGCACGGCCCGGGCGAGATCACGATGCCGTCGGGTGCGAGCTCCCGGACGTCGTCGACGGTGAAGGCGTCGTTGCGCCACACCGTGAGCCGCGCGCCCAGCTCGGCCAGGCCCTGCACGAGGTTGTAGGTGAACGAGTCGTAGTTGTCCACCACGAGGACGTGCTTCCCCTCGCCGGTGGCGGCGGAAGGCGCCGCGTGCCCCACGGCCCCGCGAGCCACGCCCGGCAGGCTCACGCCAGCCCCTCCGTGGCCATCTGCACCGCTCGTCGCAGCGCCGCGAGCTTGTTGTGCGCCTCGCGCCACTCGGCGGCGGGGTCGGAGTCGGCGACCACGCCGCACCCCGCCTGCAGGTGCATGCGGCCGTTCGCCACGACGACGGTGCGGAGGGTCAGCGCCATGTCCATGTCGCCGGTCACCGAGACGTAGCCGAACGCCCCCGCGTAGGGCCCGCGCCGCACGGGCTCGAGCTCGTCGATGATCTCCATCGCCCTGATCTTCGGGGCTCCCGACGCCGTGCCCATGGGCAACGTGGCCGCCAGCGCGTCGAGCGCCGTCCTGCCCTCGTCCAGCTCGCCCTCGACGGTGCTCACCAGGTGCATCACGTGGCTGTAGCGCTCGACCCGCATCAGGTCCGTGACCTTCACGGTGCCCGGCCGGCACACGCGCCCCAGGTCGTTGCGCCCCAGGTCGACCAGCATCACGTGCTCGGCGCGCTCCTTCTCGTCGGCGAGCAGCTCGCGCGACAGCGCCTCGTCCTCCTCCGGCGTGCTGCCGCGCCAGCGCGTGCCGGCGATGGGCAGCGTCTCCACGTGCCTGCCCTGCGCCCGCACCAGGCTCTCGGGGCTGCTGGAGACGAGCGTGACGGGCCCGAGGTCGAGGTAGCCGAGGTACGGGCTGGGGTTCACCGTGCGCAGCGCGCGGTAGACGGCGAACGGGTGAACGCCCAGGTCGGCCGACTGCCTGAGGCTGGGCACGACCTGGAAGACGTCGCCGGCCCTGATGTACTCCACGGCCTTGGCGACGGCGGCCTCGAACGCCGCCTGGTCCATGTTCGTCGTGAACTCGACGTCTCGCCCGGCCCTGTCGCCCGGGACGCCGGGCAGGGGCCCGCGCAGGCGCGCGTAGGCCGCCTCCACCAGCGCCTCGGCACGGGCCTCGTCGGCGGCGTCGCCGACCACCGCAGGCGCCACGATCAGCAGCTTCCGCTTGAGGTGGTCGAAGACGACGACCAGCTCGGGTTCCACGAAGAGCAGGTCGGGCACGCCGAGCTCGTCCGGGTTGGAGTCGGGCAGCCGCTCGTACGCCCGCACCAGGTCGTAGCTGGCGTAGCCCACGGCCCCCGCCCAGAAGGGTGGCAGGCCCGGCTCGACGACGGCCTCGCGCACGACGGCGTCCCACAGCACCCGCAGCGGGTCGTCGGCGGTGACCGTGCGGGTCTCGCCGCCTCCGGTGATCGTGACCTCGTGGCCCCGTGCGCTCACGCGGCGCCGCTCGCCGGTGCCGATGAACGAGTACCTCGCCACCCTCTCCCCCTGCTCGACGCTCTCGAGCAGGAACGAGGGGTGGCCCGCCACCTTCAGGTAGGCGGTGAGGGGCGTCTCGAGGTCGGCGAGGACCTCGCGGTAGACGGCCCGCGTGGGCGGTCCCTTCGTGGCCGTCTCCGCCACGTCTGCGGCGCTAGCGAGCATGGAGCGGAGCATAGCGCTCCCGCTCAGGCCTCCTCGCGGGGGAGGAACATGCCGATGGCATGGAAGCCGGCGTCGACGTAGAGCGTCTCGCCGGTGACGCCGCCGCCGAGCGGCTCGGCGAGCAGGGCGAAGCCCATGGCACCGACCTCCTCGGCCGTGATGTTGCGGCGCATCATCGACTGCGCGCCGGCGTGCGAGTACATGTCGGCGAAGCCGGAGATGGACCTGGCGGCGATGGTGCGCACGGCGCCGGCGCTGATGGCGTTGACGCGCACGCCCTGGGGGCCCAGGTCGTAGGCGAGGTAGCGCACGGTGGCCTCCAGGGCCGCCTTCGCGACGCCCATCATGTTGTAGTGCGGCACCACGCGCTCGGCGGCGAGGTAGGTGAGCGTGACGATGCCGCCGCCCTGGGTCATGAGGGGCGCGGCGCGCTGGGCCACGGCCACCAGCGAGTAGGCCGAGACGTCCATCGCGGTCTTCCAGTCCTCCCTGGTGGTGTGGAGGAAGGGGCGCTCGAACGTGGCGGCGGGCGCGTAGGCGATGGAGTGCACCACGTAGTCGAGCCCGCCCAGCTCGGTAGCCACCTGGTCGAAGAGCCGGTCGAGCTGGGCGTCGTCGGTGACGTCGGCCTCCAGCAGCACCGGCCTGTCGAGCTCCTCGGTGAGCTTCTCGAGCGTGGGCTTGAGCCTCTCCCCCTGGTAGGAGAACGCCAGGCGCGCCCCGGCCTGCGCCAGCGGACGCGCGATCGCCCAGGCGAGCGACCGCTGGTTCGCCACGCCCATCACTAGGCCCTTCTTGCCGCTCAGGTCGACGTTGTACATCTGCTTCTCCTAGCGCGCTCGTCGTCTCGGGCCGGCCGGCCCGGGGAGCTCGTGGTTCCGGGCCCTGGGGGCCCGCGGCGACGCGCCGGTGCGGCACGGGACGCTCCTCGCCCCGCGGCCCCGGCGGTCCGCCACGCTAGAGGGTACTAGGAGTCGAGCATCAGGCGCTCGAAGCGCTCGCGGGCGTGCTCGGCCTTGACCCGCTCGCCGCGCCGCTCCCACACGTCGGCGAGGCCTTCCCAGGCGATCTCGCTGAAGGGCTCGTGCTCGGTCATGGCCTGGTAGATGCTCGTCGCCCTGGCCAGGTCGTTCGCGGCCACCGCCAGCTCCGCGGCGGTCTGCAGGAGCGTGAGGTGCTCGCTCTGCAGGTTCTGCCTGATGTTCTCCACCCAGTCCGACTCGAAGCCCACCATGAAGTGGCCCGTGTAGGTGCGGGCCGCCGCCAGGTGGTCCTCCAGCCTCCTCGTCTCGCGCGCCTTGGCCGCCAGCTGCCGGTAGGTGTCGACGTCGTAGTCGATGCTGAAGCTGCCCTTGAGGTAGTAGCGGCGGTTCGCCGACTCGACGAGCTCGCCGCCCATCACCTTCCGCAGGCGGTAGAGCGTGGTGTGGAAGCTGGACGAGGCCTTCGACTCCGACTTGCCGGGCCACAGGGCCTCGGCGACCTCGAAGGTGCTGACGCCGGCGCGGTGCTCGAGCAGGTAGAACAGCAGCTCGAGGGCCTTGAGCGAGTCCCAGTCGAGCCTCTCGCCCTGGCGCGTGACCATGGGCGGCCCGAAGCCGCGGGCGTTGACCACGCCCTCCAGCGGCCGCCTCAGCTCCTGCACGCGCCGCAGGCGCACCCGCACGGCCTCGAGCAGCTCGTCCTTCTGCACGGGCTTCGTGAGGTAGTCGTCGGCGCCCAGGGTCATGCCGCGGCGCATGGACGAACGGTCCTCCAACGCGGTGAGGAACAGGAACGGCACGGCCCTCAGCTCCGGCACCTCGCGCACGCGCTCGTAGAACTGGAAGCCGTCGATCTGCGGCATCGAGACGTCGGACACGATCACGTCGGGCCGCAGTCCCTCACGGATCTCCTCCAACGCCACCAGGGGGTCGTCCATGGTCAGGACCGTGTAGCCCGCCTGCGCGAGGGTCATCTCGCTGACCTTGAGCATCGCCGGCTCGTCGTCCACGACCAGTACGAGCGTCGTCATCTGTCGGAGTCTACCCTCTCGCCCCGCGCGGCCCCGACCGGGGTGGCCGTGGCGCCGCTCAGGAGTCGCCCCACGCCGAGGTCTCCTGGTAGTGCACGAGCGCGCTGTACTCGACCGCCCCCGTGGGCCGCACCGCGGAGCTGAACTTCACGTCGACGATGATGTCGTCACGGCTGAGCGAGTCGACGAAGTCCCGCAGGCGCTGCTCGAACAGGTCGGGCTCGTGCGAGGTGATGAGCTTGAACTTCGGGTCCACCATGTTCCTCCCCCGGCCCTCTCCCCAGGGGCCGAAACCCGCCGCGAGGACCGCGCGGACGCTGGTCGTGCCCGATGATAAGGCGGGGTGCCGCCGCCGTCGGGCGAAAAGTTCCCCACCGCGATAGTCTCCTGGTGATGCCGCAGACGCACGGCGTGAAGCCCCGGCCGCGCCACGAGCTGGTGATGCGCCTCGTCCACCCGCTGGTGGGGCCCGGCGTCCGCCTGCTGAGCAGGCTCGGGGTCGCCCCGGAGCAGGTCGTCCTGACGCACGGGCTGGTGGGGCTCGTCGCCGCGGCGCTGCTGGCCGCGCCCGCCCACGGCGCGTGGGTCGCCTCCGCCGCGCTCTTGCAGGTGAAGACGCTCCTCGACAACTTAGACGGCTCGCTGGCGCGGGCGACGGGGCGGGTGAGCGAGCTGGGCCGGTACCTCGACACGGGGGTGGACCTGGTGGTGAACGCCGCGCTCTTCGCCGCGCTCGCGGCCCACGGGCCTTGGCCCGTCGCGCTGCTCGCCTTCGCCGTGCTCACCGCGGTGCTGTCCTACGACTTCAACGCCGAGCGCCTCCACCGCGAGGCCCACGGGGAGCCGCCGCCCGGTCCCGCGGCGCCGCCCACCGCCGCCTGGGAACGGGCGGCCCTGACGCTGAGCCGTGGGCTCTACCGGGCCGTGCTGGCCCCGCAGGACGCGGCCGTGCGCGCCGTCGAGCGGCGCCTGCTGGCGTTCGCCTCGGGCCGGCCGGCCTCGGCGGCGACGCCCGCCGAGGAGAGGCTGTGGTGGGACGTCGGCTCCACGGCCGCGCTCGTGAACCTCGGCCTCTCCACCCAGTACGTGCTGCTGGGGGCCTGCCTGCTGCTGGGCTCCCCCTTCGCCTACGCCTGGCTGGTGCTCGCGCAGGGCGCCTACCTGGCGGCCGTGCTCGGCTGGCGGGTGGCCTCGTTCCGGCGCCGGGCGCGCCTCGCGGCCGGCGCGGGGGGCGCGTGAACGGCGGGGACGTGCCGCGCGCCGTCGACCGTCGGGCGGCGGCGGGCAGACCGGCGGCCCTGGTCACCGGCTCGGCGAAGGGCGTCGGCCGCGCCGTGGCCCTGGCGCTGGCCGAGGACGGGTTCGACGTCGCCGTGCACTACCGCAGCAGCGGCGCCGAGGCCGAGGAGGTGGCCGCCTCGGCGCGCGCCCTGGGCGTGAGCGCCGTGACGCTGCGCGCCGACGTCACGGTGGAGGCCGAGGCCCGCGGCCTGGTGGACGCCGCGGTGGCGGCGTTCGGCCGGCTGGACGTGCTGGTCAACAACGTCGGCGACTACCACCACGGGCCGCTGGCCGAGCTGGACGGCGAGACGTGGCGCTACATGCTCGACAGCAACCTGAACTCGACCTTCTACACCTGCCAGCAGGCGGTGCCGCACCTCAGGCGCTCCCCGCGCGGCGGGCGCGTCGTGAACGTCGGCTACGCCGGCGCGCAGCTCGTGGCGGCGCGGCCCGGGATCGTGGCGTACGGCATCGCCAAGACGGGGGTGATCCTCTACTCCAAGGCGCTGGCCAAGGTCGAGGCGCGGCACGGGCTCACCGTGAACGTCGTGAGCCCCGGCGTGCTGGAGAACAGCGTCACGAAGCCGGTCCAGGAGATCCCCATGGGGCGCGTGGGTCGCCTCGACGAGCTCACGGCGGCGGTGAGGTACCTCGTCTCCCCCGAGGCGGCCTACGTCACGGGCGTGACCATCGAGGTGGCGGGCGGTTGGAACGTCTGACGGGCGCGGCCGCGGGCGTCTCGGACGCGGTGTAGGCCGGTAGCCCGGGCTCGTACCGCCCTGCGGCCCGCGCTAGGCGTCCGGCGAACGGAAGCCCCGGCCCACCGGCTCCGCGACGTCGAACAGGGCGCCGGCCAGGCCCACGTTCACGGTCACGAGCGGGTAGCGGGCGACGACGTCGAACTGGTCGACGCGCGCGCCCTCGCGCGGCCTGCCCACGTGGACGTCGGCGAGCTCCACGAACGGCCTGACCCCGTAGAGGTTCGAGAGGTGGTCCGACATGCGCACCCGCGGCGGCACGTAGATGGTGCCCGTGAGGACGAAGAGCGGGTACATGACGCACACCTGGCGCGGCTCGCGGCCCGTGCGCTCGGCCGGTGGCTCCGCCACGCCCCCCACGAGGAACGCCAGCCGCGACTTGGGCAGGGCGGCGAAGTCGGTCTCGTAGAGCAGTTCGGACTCGGACGGCTGCTGCTCGTGACCCGGCCTGAACACCCGGCACATCGTCATGGGCACGTACGTCCGCTCGCGCTGGTTCAGGTACCGGGAGATGGGCATGCCGCGCCTGACGTGCACGAGACCGTAGACGCGGAAGTCGAGGGTGTGCGCCTGGGCCTCGCTGGGCACGACGTTCTGGGCCAGCATCGTCACGGGGCCGAGGCTAGCACCGCGCGCCAGGCCATGTTGCCGGTATATTCGCGCCATGTCCGAACGGCGCTACTTCGGCACGGACGGTGTGCGCGGGGTCGCCGGCCGACACCCCATGACCGCCAGCTTCGCTCTCGGCCTCGGCGTCGCCACGGCCGAGCTCCTCAAGTCCGGCGGGAAGGCCCGGCCCACGGTGCTCATCGGCATGGACACGCGCCGGTCGGGACCGATGCTCGCGCTCGCGCTGGGCGCCGGCCTCACCTCGCGCGGGGCCGACGTCACCGACCTCGGCGTGGTCCCCACGCCCGCGGTCTCGTACCTCACGCGGGCCCTGGGTGCCGACGCCGGCATCGTGGTGTCCGCCAGCCACAACCCCTTCGACGACAACGGCATCAAGGTCTTCAACGCCGCCGGCGAGAAGCTCGACGACGCCTTGGAGGCCGAGCTCGAGGACCTCGTCGAGCGCGTGGGCCTGAACGGCGGCGGCGAGCCCGTCGTCGGCGCCGGCCTCGGCCGCTTCCGTCGCCTGCCCCGCGAGGGCGGCCGCGGCGCCGCCGATAGCTACACGGCCCACCTGCTGGCGAACGCCCCGTACCTCGACGGCATGAAGGTGGTGATCGACT
Source organism: uncultured bacterium (assembly GCA_964529575.1). Lineage (GTDB taxonomy): Bacteria > Deinococcota > Deinococci > Deinococcales > Trueperaceae > DASRWD01. The sequence goes on along the minus strand of CAZGXF010000043.1, from coordinate 9,096 downwards.
GCGCGAACGGCGCCGGCCACCTGCTGGCCCCGAAGGTGTTCGCGAAGATCGGCGCCCGCCTCGAGGTCATGTACGCCGATCCCGACGGCGAGAACATCAACGTCGGCTGCGGCTCCACCAGCCCCGACGCGGTGACGAGGCGCGTCGTCGAGGGCGGGTTCGACGTCGGGGTCACGTTCGACGGAGACGCCGACAGGGCCCTCCTCGTCGACAGGAAGGGCCGCCTGGTCACGGGCGACCACATCATGGCGATCTGCGCCGTGGAGCGCGGCGAGCGCGAGATCGTGGCCACGCACATGAGCAACCTCGGCATGGAGCGGTACCTGCGGGAGCGCGGCATCGGCGTGCGGCGCGTGAAGGTGGGCGACCGCTACGTGTACGAGGAGCTCAGGCGCTCGGGCCTCACGCTCGGCGGCGAGCAGTCGGGGCACGTGCTCTTCCTCGACAAGGCGCCCACCGGCGACGGCATGCTCACCGCCCTGCAGCTCCTGGCCGCCGTGCGTAAGTCCGGCAAGGCGCTCGAGGAGTGGATGGACGAGATCCCGGTCTACCCGCAGGAGCTGGTGAACGTCGCGGTGCCGCCCGAGCTGAAGGCGCACGTGTCCGAGGCTCCCGAGGTCGCGGCCGCCGTGCGCGAGGCCGAGGAACGGCTGGGTGAAGCGGGCCGGGTCCTGCTGCGGCCCAGCGGCACCGAGCCGCTCGTGCGCGTGATGGTGGAGGGCCCCGACCACGCCGAGGTGAGGTCGGTGGTCGACCGCGTGGCCGAGGCCGTGCGGCGCGTCGGTGGCGCCGCCGCGGGCGCGGCCTCCCTCAACGCCTAGGCGGCCGCCAGGGCGGCCAGCGTCGGCAGCAGCTCGCCCAAACGGCCCTCGACCTTGAGGTCCGCCTCGCCGTCGGCGCGGGTCGGCCCGTCGTTCAGCACCGCCACCGGCTTGCCCGCCTCCTTGGCCTGCAGCACGAACCTGTAGCCGGAGCGCACCGCCAGCGACGAGCCCACCACCAGCAGCGAGCGCGCGGCGTCGACCATGCCCCGCGCCGCCTCGTACGTGGGCCGGGGCACGTTCTCGCCGAAGAAGACGACCTGCGGCTTCAGCACCCCGCCGCACACGGCGCAGGGCGCGACCCGGAACGCGGCGACCACGTCCTCGGGCACGTCGGCGTCGCCGTCGGGCGCGTAGCGCGGCGCCGCCTCCAAGAAGCCCTGGTTCGACGCCGCCAACCGCTCCTGCAGGGAGGCCCGCGCCTCCACCGTGCCGCAGCTGAGGCACCTGACCTCCCTGAGGCTCCCGTGCAGCTCCACGACCTCGCGGCTGCCCGCCTCCTGGTGGAGGCCGTCGACGTTCTGGGTCACGACGCCGCTCACGAGCCCGGCCGCCTCGAGCGCGGCGACGGCGCGGTGCCCGGCGTTCGGCCGCCTGGCCGCCATGAACGGCCAGCCGGCGAAACTGCGCGCCCAGTAGCGCTGGCGCGCCCGCTCGCTGCGCACGAACTCCTGGTAGGTGATCGGCCGGCGCTCGCGGCCGGCCGCGGCGGGCCCGCGGTAGTCGGGGATGCCCGACTCGGTGGAGATGCCGGCGCCCGAGAGGACGACGGCGTCCCCGCGGCGGAGCAGCGCGGCCACGGCCGCGACGCCGTCGCGCGTCACGCCGCGCCGCCTACCGGGCTTGCCGGCTGTGCTCCGACGCGCCGCCGCGACCGTGCCGAGGGGAGACGCTTCATGCGAACATGCTGCCACGCGCGAGGATGCCGTGCCCGACGCGCGTTGACCGTTCGCGGCGGACGCACCTATACTCGCCGCGCGCACCATCCGCACGTCGGTCACCGCGAGACCGGCTGCCACCACGCCGGTGACGGCGGAGACCACACCATGCCGGCCACGGTCCGGCAAGCACCACGAGGAGGGCTCAATGACCAAGACCCGCAAGACCCGGGCCTGGCCACGGCTCCTGTTCGCCTTGGCGACGCTGTTCGCCTTGGCCACGGCCGGCGCCCAGGTAGAGCTGCGCATCACCTGGTACGACGACGGCAACGAGGGCCAGGTCCTGCGCGACCTGCTGGACCGCTTCGAGGCCGAGAACCCCGACATCCGCGTCGTCTTGGACACGGTCCCGTACGCCACGGGCATCCTGCAGTCCCTGCCGCTGCAGCTCGCCTCGGGCGAGGGCCCCGACATCGCCCGCGTCACCGACCTGGGCGGCCTGTCGCAGTACTTCCTCGACCTGCGCCCGCACCTCTCCGACGCGGCGTACTGGGAGGCGAACTTCGGGCCGTTCCTCGACTGGATGAGGCCCGCCGGCTCCGACGCCATCCCCGGCTTCATGACGCAGCTCACCGTCACGGGCCCGTTCGTGAACGCCACGCTGTTCGAGCAGGCGGGCGTGGACGTGCCCACCGGCGACACGACCTGGGAGGAGTGGGCCGACGTCACGCGCCAGGTGGCCGAGGCCACGGGCACGGCCTACGCGATGGTCATGGACCGCACGGGTCACCGCCTGGCCGGCCCCGCCATCAGCTACGGGGCGCGCGTCTTCGACGAGGACGGCAACGTCGTCATCGACGACGAGGGCATGCGCACCATGATGCAGCTGATGGTCGACTGGCACGCCGACGGCACCATGAACCCCGACGTCTGGATCGGCTCGCAGGGCGCGTACGCCGCCGGCAACGAGTCGTTCGTGAACGGCCAGGTCGTGCTCTACATGTCGGGCAGCTGGCAGGTCGGGCAGTTCGACCAGCTCATTGGCGACGCCTTCGACTGGCGCGTCGTGCCGAACCCCTGCGGCCCCGCGGCCTGCACGGGCATGCCGGGCGGCGCGGCCCTGGTGGGCATCGCCGACACCGAGCACCCCGCGGAGGTCGCCAGGGTCATGGAGTACCTGGCCTCCGAGGAGGTGCTGGCGGAGTTCTACGCCCGCACGCTCTTCATCCCCGGCCACCTGGGCCTGGCCGAGCGCGGCGTGGACTACGTGTCCGACTCGCCGTCGGCCGTGGACGCCCTGAACGTGTTCGCCTCGCAGGTGGGCAGGCTCGACCAGGTCGCCTACGACCTGCAGGCCTACCGCTACAACCGCTTCGTCTTCGACGCCATGCGCGACCGCCTCACCCAGGTGTTCGTGGGCGAGCTGACGCTGGACGAGGCGCTGCAGCGCATGCAGCAGGACATCGACGCGGGGATCGCCGAGGCGCAGTAGCGCCCTGGGCACGACGGGAGGTAGTCGCTAGCGGCCGCTCGGGCCCCGCGCCCGGCCGGCCGCTAGCGCGCGGCTAGATGGAGCCAAGCGCGGCCAGCAGGGGCCTCGGCACCCTCCTCGGGAGGGCGGCCGAGGCCGTCTACGCCTTCGTCATGGGCCTTCTCGGCCTGGTGGTCGAGCCGCTCCAGCGCCTGCTGGGCGTGCGGCGCATGCCGTGGGTCTTCCTGCTGCCCAACCTGTCGATCTTCGGCCTCTTCGTCCTCTTCCCCGTCTTCCTCAACCTCTACGTGTCGCTGACCGGCGGCACGCAGCTGTTCCCGCAGGACCGGCCGTTCGTGGGGCTGGCCAACTACGAGCGCCTGTTCGACTGCGGGTCGTACGCCGACCCCAACTCCTGCGTCGAGGACCGTTTCTGGCGCGCCGTACGCAACACCGCCACCTTCGTCGTGTTCCAGGTGGGCGGCATGGTGCTCGTCTCGCTCGTCACCGCCGTCGTCCTGAACCGGCGCATCAGGTTCCGGTCGTTCTTCCGCAGCGTGTACTTCTACCCGGTGCTCCTCTCCCCCGTCGTCGTCGCGCTCATCTGGAAGTGGATCCTGCAGCGCGACGGGGCGCTGAACGCGCTGCTCATCGGGGTCGGGCTCGAGCCCGTGAACTTCCTGCTCGACGGCCGCTGGGCGATGACCTGGGTGATCGTCGTCAGCGTCTGGGCGCACATGGGCTTCTACACGCTGATCCTGCTGGCCGGTCTGCAGAGCATCCCGGCCGAGCTCTACGACGCCGCCGCGATCGACGGCGCCGACGGCTGGCGCACGTTCAGGAGCGTCACGCTCCCCCTGCTCATGCCCACGATGATGGTCGTCCTGGTGTTGGCGCTGATCCGCGCGGTGCAGACGTTCGACGAGGTCTACGTGCTCACCGGCGGCGGTCCCGGCACGGCGACCATGATGATCGTCCAGTACATCTACCAGACGGGCTTCGCCACGCAGGTCCAGCGCTTCGGCCTCGCCGCGGCGGCGAGCGTCCTGCTCGGTCTGGTGCTGCTCGTGGCCACGCTGGTGCAGCTCCGGGTCGGCCGTCGCACCGAAGGGCACCTCGCGTGAGTCGGGCCCCCTCGCCTTTCCCGGGCGGCGCCCTCGAGGGAGCGCGGCCATGAGCGTAGGCGCGTTCCTCACCCGTCGGCGCGGCCGGCGCGGGCCGGACGTCAGCGACGTGCTCACCTACGCCTACCTGGCCGTGGGCGTGATCGTGATGTTCGGGCCAGTGGCCTGGCTCGTGCTGTCGAGCTTCAAGACCCCCGCCGGGCTGGTGGAGTTCCCCCCGTCGCTGCTGCCGATGGCGCCCCTGACCGCCGAGGTCGAGGGCTACGACCGGCCGCTGCCCCTCTACGACGTCACCTTGCCGGACGGCACGACGGCGCGACTCGCCCAGGTGCGACGCGTGGGCCTCGAGGCGCAGATGGTGGACCCGGACGACCCGGGCGAGGTCTTGCGCGTGCCCGTGGCCGACCGGACGGAGGTGCGCTCGCTCCAGTTCCGGTTCGAGAACTACACCGAGCCGCTGCAGCGCTTCAACTTCCTGACGTACCTGAAGAACAGCGTCTTCGTCACCGTCACCGCGACGCTCATCACGCTGGTCGTGAACAGCATGGCGGCGTTCGCGCTGGCCAAGTACCGTTTCCGGGGCCGCAACGCCGTGTTCCTGGTCATCCTGGGCACGCTCATGATCCCGCTCAGCGTGGTCCTCGTGCCCGTCTACCTGGTGATCATGCAGGTGGGCTGGGTGAACAACCTCTGGGGCGTCATCATCCCGGGTGCCGCCACGCCCACCGGGGTCTTCCTCCTCAGGCAGTACATGCTCACGATCCCCGACGAGCTCATGGACGCCGCCCGCATGGACGGCGCCTCGGAGTGGCGCATCTACTGGCAGGTCGTGCTGCCGCTGGCGGCACCGGCGCTGGCCGTGCTGGCGATCTTCTCGGTGATGTGGCGCTGGAACGACTTCCTGTGGCCGCTCATCGTGCTCACGCGGAGCGAGTACTTCACCCTCCAGGTGGGCCTCAACGCGTTCCAGGGGGAGCTGAACGTGCAGTGGCACTACGTCCTGGCGATGACGGTGCTCACGCTGCTGCCCATCACCCTGGTCTTCTCGTTCCTCCAACGCTTCATCACCACGGGCGTAGCCAGCACGGGCGTCAAGGGCTGAGCCCGGCGCGCGCCGCGCCGTCCGTGTCCCCGGCCCGGGGCGGAGGGCGCCGTCCGTGTCGGCGTGCCGGCGCGGGTCCGCGGCCCCTGTGGGGCCGCGTCTTCATGTGTGAGCGAGCCCCCTTAACAGTCGCCCGACCCTCACCGCGAGCGCAGTCTTCTCATCCCGACCGAGCGAAGAATCCCGGCTGTCACTAGCGCGAAGGGAGGTGGTACGCGAACCCTGGCTGCAGTCCCGACTGTGTGACCAACGGCTAGCTCTTCGGACCTAGACGTCGCAAGGACAGGAGAACACCCATGAAGAACACGACCAAGCGCATCCATCGCGCCCTCTTGGGCACCCTAGCCGCCGCCGCGCTCGCGGCCCTCGCGTTCGCGCAGAACGCCGCGCCCGCGGCCGTGACGGGCGTCAACCTGGCCGAGTCCTCCGAGTACGGCCAGTTCCTCGTCGACCAGAACGGCATGGCGCTGTACCTGTTCCTGCCCGACGCCCAGGGCGCCAGCACCTGCTACGACGACTGCGCCACGAACTGGCCGCCCCTGACCGTCGAGAGCGCCGACGCGCTGCCGACGCTGGGCGAGGGCCTCGACCAGGCGCTCCTCGGCACCGTGGAGCGCGACGACGGCACCCTCCAGCTGACCTACAACGGCTGGCCGCTCTACTACTACCTGGGCGACATGGAGGCCGGCGCCACGAACGGCCAGGGCCTCGGCGGCAACTGGTTCCTGGTGAGCGCCACGGGTGAAGCCGTAGGCGCCGACATGGGCGCCCCCGCCGACGACGCCGGCGGCGAAGAAGACGGCGGCGGTGAAGAGGGCGAAGGCGAGGACGACGGCGGCATGTGATCCGGCCGCCTGACGGGCCCCTCCCGACCGCGCCGCGGCGGGTCGAGCCCGGCAGCGTCTCGCGGTAGCCGCTGACCGCTACAGCGAACGGGGAGCCCCCGGCGTGATGCCGGGGGCTCCGCTTCGTCAAGGGGTCCGCTGCCGGCGCAGGTGACCACCTGGTCGCCGGCGGGGCGCGGGTGGCTACCTGGACGCCGGGGCCCTGCGCCGCCACCGTGGACCGGCGGCGGTCAGGGAGCGCCTCGCCGCGCCGCCTCGAGGGCCTCGACGACCTCGGCCGGCACGCCGCCGCCCACGACGGGCAGGACGCTCACGTCGACGCCGCTGGCTAGCCCGCCGGGCGGCACGTTCACCCACCGCGGGTGGTAGCCGAGGAAGTCGCCCTCGTCCACGTCGCCGTTGTCGTTCTCGTCCGACCAGGCCGTGAGCAGGTTCTGCCCCGACATGACGGCGAACTCGAACGCGGTGATCACGCCGTCGCTCGACTGGCTGCCGCTCACGTGGAGGTCGCCGTACTGGTCCTCCTGGAACGCGGCCACGACCATGGGCCCGCTGAGGACCGACGGGGTGGGCTCGCTCACCTTGGTGAACCGGACCTCGTAGACGAACTCCTCGGCGCCCACCTCGAAGATCGGCTGGATCACGTAGAAGCCGTCGGCCTCGAGGAACGTCCTGTCGATGTAGACGTCCACCACGTGCGACTGCCCCGGCTCGAGGACGCCGGAGACGTCGTCGTCGTCGACCTCGACCGCGCCCGACGGCACGGGGCTGGGGTTGTCGGCCGCGTCGTAGTAGGAGAGGAACAGCCACTCGGCGGTCTCGTCCCCGACGTTCGTGACCGTGAAGGCCCCGTGCGCCTGCTCGGCGCCCAGGTCCAGCACGCGCGGGCTGAACACCAGCTCCACGCCCTCGACGGGGGGAGGGGGCGGCGGACCGCCGGCGTCGACGGCCTCGAGAGCGAGGCGCGCGTCGATGAGACCGGCGCCGCAGTCGAAGCCGTAGAGCGCGCGGTCGGGAACGCCGTCGGCCTCGCACGCGTCGTCGCTCAGGGGCGTGGCGCTGGAGCGCAGGGCGGCCAGGGCCTCGGACGTGGACAGGTCAGGGTCCAGGGCACGCATCAGGGCCGCCACGCCGGAGACGTGCGGCGCCGCCATCGAGGTGCCCTGCATGTACGCGTAGCCGCCGTTGGGGCCCAGGCTGAGGACGCCGTCGGCGGTGGAGGACGTCAGGTCGCCGCCCGGCGCCATCACGTCGATACGCGAGCCGTAGTTCGAGTACGGGGCGCGCTCGCCGTGGCGGTCGGTCGCGCCCACGACGATCGTGCCGGGGCAGTTCGCGGGGGTGAAGCCGCTCGCCGCGACGGCGAAGTTCCCGGCGGCGGCTACGACGACGGCCCGGCTGGCGGCGTAGTCGAGGGCCTCGAAGAGCGCGGGGTAGCAGGTCGCCGCCTGCACGCCCAGGCTGAGGTTCACGACGTCGGCCGGGTGCTGGTTCGCCGGCACGCCCGGCACGCTGCGCCCCACGGCCCAGTAGATGGCGTCGGTGAGGTCCGACACCGCTCCGCCGCCGTCGCCCAGCACGCGCAGCGGCAGCAGCATGGCGTGCCAGTCCACGCCCGCGACGCCGCGGCCGTTGTCGGTGGCTGCGCCGATGGTGCCGGCGACGTGCGTGCCGTGGTAGCCGTTGTCCGGCACCGTGTCGTAGGGGTCGCCGTCGCGGCCGTCGCCGTCGCCCGAGATGCCCACGTTGGAGATGAAGTCGTACCCGGGCAGGACCCTTCCTGCCAGGTCGGCGTGCCGTCTGGACGGGTCGGACTGGCTGTAGAGGATGCCGGTGTCCAGCACCGCCACCACGACGTCCGGGCTGCCGGTCGTGATGTCCCAAGCCTCCTCCAGCGCGATGGCGTCGAAGTGCCACTGCTTGCCGTACTCGGTGTCGTTCGGCGCCCTGGCCGGGAACACCAGGTAGTTCGGGTGGGCGTACCTGACGTCGGGCCGGGCCTCGAGGGCCGCCGCCAGGGCCAGCGTCTCCTCGAGGGTGGTGGCCGTGGTGCGGTAGAGCAGCGCCCCCTCCAGGGCGAGCGGCCTGACGGCCTCGAGGGTCTCCCCCGCCACGCTCAGCCTGTCCACCGCGGCCGCGCTCAGGCCCGGCTCGAAGGCGACGATCAGCTCGCCAGGCAGGAACGGCGTGTCGAGGTCGATGGCCGCCGCACCGGGACCGCGCGCCGCCGTCGCGCTCGACCCGGTCACGGGCGACGTGGCCCGCGGCGCGCGCGGCTGGAGCACGGTCCCCTGGGGGCCCGCCCCGGAGCCGCCGCCCACGCCCACCCTGACCTGGCCCGCCACCCTGCCGGTGCCGGTACCGCCGGGGCCGCCCCCGCAGGCCGCCAGCAGCGCGGCCAGGACCAGCGCTCCTAGGCTCCACTCCCTCCAGGGCCCTCGAGCCCAAGCGATCCGCTTGCTCATCTAGACCTCCGCGGTCCCCCCGACCTGTGCTGGGGCGAGCATAGGGCGGCCCCGTCGGCGACGGCGCCTCGCCTTCAGGAACGATGAAGCGGGCTGAGAACCGGGCGCCCTTGGATGAGGGAAAGACGCCGGCGCTGCGCCGCTCCGCCGGCCGCCGGACACCAGGCCGGCGCCGCTTCTCCGCGCGGGTGCCCTGGCGCCACCGGGGCTCCCTCGCGCCGGACCGGTGGTCCAGGCGGCCGCCGTCGACCCGGGAGCCGGCTCCCACGGCGCGTCGTCGCACCGGCCTTGCAAGCCGCGCGGTCCGCCGTGCTATCCTTTCCTGCCGGGGCCGAGGCGGCCCGGAGACGCGCGCCCGTAGCTCAGCTGGATAGAGCGTCTGACTACGGA
>CAZGXF010000042.1:0-18827 GCA_964529575.1 uncultured bacterium | reverse complement strand
GCAGGCGCGCGAGCGTGACGCCGCGGTTGAAGTGGCCGTCGAACCGGTCGGGGTGCAGGCGCGTGACCTCGGTGAACTCGAAGAGGGCCGCCTGGTAGTCGCCGCGGGCGAACTCCGAGAGGCCGAGGCCGTAGTGCGCGTCTCCGGAGCGGTAGTCGAGGGCGATGGCCTCGAGGAACGCCCCCTTGGCATCGTCGTACTGACCGCCCTGGTAGAGAGCGTTGCCGAGCGCCACCCACGCCACGACGCTGCCCGGGTTGGCCTGAACCTCGGCGCGCAGCTGAGCGACGTTCGACTGCGCGGCGGCGGTACCGAGCGTCAGCGTGGCTGCCGCAACCGCTAGCGCCACCACCGCGGTCCGCCTGCACTTACCGATGAACATGCCTACCTCCAGAACGTTAAGCGCGTGAGCGCTGGGTGAGAAAGTCCGAGTCTCGGCCGCGAGTGTATCCGAAGGCCCTGGTGCGACCCTGTGAAATCCGGCACGGTGACCGGCGCCCCGCATGTACGTCGGTGACGGCGTAAACGGCTCCCCGGCCCCCGCCCTCAGGCGGCGTTCGCCCCCTTGAGCGCCAGCTGCCCACAGGCGCCCCCGGCGTCGCGCCCGCGGCTGAAGCGCACCGACACCGACACGCCCCGGGCCCGCAGGGCCCCCTTGAACGTCTCGGTCCTGCGCCGCGACGACTGCTCGAAGCCCGAGCCCGCCCACGGGTTGAAGGGGATCAGGTTCACGTGCACGCTCAGGCCGCGCACCAGCTCGGCGAGCTGCCGCGCCTGCGCCTCGGAGTCGTTGACGCCGGACAGCAGCGTGTACTCGATCGTCACGCGCCGGCCGGTGCGCTCCTGCCAGTACCTCATGGCGTCCACGATCTCGGCCACGGGGTTGGCCAGCGCGGTGGGGATGATGCGGCGCCGCGTCTCGTCGTCGGGCGCGTGCAGGCTCACCGCCAGCACCAGCGGGAGGCCCTCGTCGGCCAGGCGGCGCATCTTCGAGGGCAGCCCGACCGTGGAGAGTGTGATGCGCCGCGCCGACATGTCGAGCGCGCGGGGGTCGACGAGGGTCCTCACGGCTGCCAGCGCCTCGGCGTAGTTGAGCAGCGCCTCCCCCATGCCCATCAGCACGACGTTGCGCACGCTGCGCGGCTCGATGCCCTCGTACCGCGCCACCGCCAGCACCTGGCCGACGATCTCGCCGCGCGTGAGGTTGCGTCCGAAGCCGAGGGCGCCGGTGGCGCAGAACGCGCAGCCCGCGGGGCAGCCGACCATCGAGGAGACGCACACGGTGCGGCGTCCCTCGTAGGGCATGTACACGGCCTCGGTCTGCCTGCCGTCACGCAGGGTGAAGAGGTAGCGCACGGAGCCGTCGCGCGAGGGGAAGCGGCGGACGGCCGCGAACGGCTCGGCGGTGTGCTCGTCGGCGAGCCACCGGCGCATGGCGAGCGGCAGGCTCGTCATGGCCAGGGGGTCGGCGACGCCGCGCACGTAGAGCCACTCGACCAGCTGCGCGCGGCGGTAGGCCGGCGCGCCGTCGGGGAGCGGGAGGTCGTCCAGCGGGAGGTCGAGCAGCGTCGGCGGCAGCTCGACCCGGGCGGGCTGGAGTCGCGGCGCTCCCGGGCGCGCCACGGCGGGGCGCGGCTCGGCCGCCCGCGCGGCGGCGGAAGCGGCCGGCTCGTCGGCGGTCGGGGGCGCGACCGCGGGGTCTGGTGTGGGGCTCTCGTTCACGACAGGGGTGCTCGCCGGTTCGGCTCATGCGGGCCGGGCTATCATGCCGGCACGACCATGATAGGCCGAAAGCGGAAGGTCATCGGCATGGTGCTGGCCGGCGGGAAAGGTTCCCGCCTCCACCCCTTGACCTGGAAGCGCACGAAGCCCGCCGTGCCGTTCGGCAGCAAGTACCGCATCATCGACTTCGCGCTGAACAACATGATCAACTCCGGCATCTACGGGATGTACGTGCTCACGCAGTTCAAGGCGCAGTCCCTGACCGAGCACATCCAGCGCAACTGGCGCTTCGGGGCCTTCCTCTCGGACCACTTCATCACCCTGGCGCCGGCGCAGATGTACCTCTACGAGGAGCTGGGCGCCGAGTGGTACCGCGGCACGGCCGACGCCATCTACCAGAACCTCCACCTGGTGGAGAGCCACGACGCCGACATGGTGGCGATCTTCTCGGGCGACCACATCTACAAGATGGACATCTCCCACATGGTCGAGTACCACCTCGACAACCGCGCCGACGTCACGATCGCCGCCTACCCCACGCCCATCGAGGAGGGCAGCCGCTTCGGCGTGCTGCAGGTGGACAGGGACTGGCGCATCACCGAGTTCCACGAGAAGCCGCAGCACCCCAAGCCCATCCCCGGCCGCGAGACCCACTGCCTGGCCAGCATGGGCAACTACGTGTTCAGCGTGCCCACGCTCGTGGAGCTGCTGAAGCGGGACGCCGGCACGAAGTCCTCGGAGCACGACTTCGGCAAGGACGTCCTGCCGCGGGCGCTCGAGGAGGGCAAGCGCCTCTTCGCCTACGACTTCGCCCGCAACCCCATCCCCGGCCAGGAGGGCCCGAACACCTACTGGCGCGACGTGGGGACGCTCGACAGCTACTGGGCCGCGAACATGGACCTGGTGAAGGTGGAGCCGGAGTTCGACCTCTACAACGAGGAGTGGCCGCTGCGCACCTCGGCGGAGTACTCGCCGCCGGCGAAGTTCGTGCACGAGGAGCCGGGCCGCCGCGGCCAGGCGTTCAACTCCCTGGTGGCGGGCGGCGTGATCGTCTCGGGCGCGACGGTGCGGGAGTCCGTGCTCTTCAGGCGCGTGCGCGTGAACTCGTACGCGACGGTGGAGCGCAGCGTGCTGTTCGACAACGTCGAGGTCGGTCGTCACGCGGTGGTCAGGAACGCCATCATCGACAAGAACGTGTCGGTCCCGCCGGGGACGAGCGTCGGCGTCGACCTCGCCGAGGACAGGGCGCGCGGCTTCACGGTGATGCCGAGCGGCCTGGTCACCGTGCCCAAGGGCTACGTCTTCTCGTAACCGGTCGGCGCCGTCGCCCATGACCCGGGCCGGACGGTCCGCGGCCGAAGGGACGATGAACGTGCCCTGCACGCGCTATACAGCGCCTTTTCATATCGGGGTGGTACCCTGCGAACCATCTACGCACGGGGAGATCGAGCCCTCGCCCGTGCCCGCCCCCGGCTCGCACCCCGGCCGGGAAGCCGGAGGCTAGCTCTTGAAACGATCCTTCAACCCCTGGTTGCTCGTGATGCTCCTCATCCTCGGCATCTTCGTGTTCAACCAGTTCAACGCCGGCGGCAGCAGCCGCGAGATCACCTTCTCGACCTTCTCGGAGCTCGTCTCCGAGGGGCGGGTGGCCTCAGTCGCCGTCGACCGCAACACCGGCAACATCACCGGTGAGCTGAACGCCGAGACGCAGGTCACCATCAACGGCCAGCCGCAGGCGATACGCACGTTCCGCACCACGGTCATCCTCACCGACACCCTGCTGCAGGACCTCCGCGCCAACGTGCCCGAGGTGGTCATCAGGAACCCGCCCCAGTGGATCGGCATCCTGGTGGGCTCGATACTGCCCATCGCCATCCTCATCGGGTTCTTCTGGTTCATCTTCATGCGCGCCCAGGGCGGGCCGAACCAGGTGATGCAGTTCGGCCAGTCGCGCGCCAAGACGTTCGGGCGCGAGAACAAGGTCTCCACGACCTTCAACGACGTCGCCGGCCACAAGGAGGCGAAGCAGGAGCTCGTCGAGGTCGTCGACTTCCTCAAGAACCCGCAGAAGTACCTGCGCATCGGCGCCGAGATCCCCAAGGGCGTACTGCTCGTGGGCCCGCCCGGCACCGGCAAGACGCTCCTGGCGCGCGCCGTCGCCGGCGAGGCCGGGGTGCCGTTCCTCACCGTCAGCGCCTCCGAGTTCATGGAGATGTTCGTGGGCGTGGGCGCCAGCCGCGTGCGCAGCCTCTTCGAGGAGGCGCGCAAGGCCGCCCCGGCGATCATCTTCATCGACGAGCTCGACTCGATCGGCCGGCGCCGCGGCGCCGGCATAGGCGGTGGCCACGACGAGCGCGAGCAGACCCTGAACCAGATCCTCTCGGAGATGGACGGCTTCGAGAAGGACACCTCGGTGATCATCATCGCGGCCACGAACCGGCCCGACATCCTCGACCCCGCCCTGCTCCGCCCGGGCCGCTTCGACAGGCAGGTCACGATCGGCCTGCCCACCCAGCGCGAGCGCGAGGAGATCCTCAAGGTGCACGTGCGCAACAAGCCCGTGGCCGAGGACGTGAGCCTCAAGCGGCTGGCCGAGGCCACGCCTATGTTCTCGGGCGCCGACCTCGAGAACCTCACGAACGAGGCCGCGCTCATCGCCGCGCGCGCGAACAAGCAGATCATCAGCTGGAACGACTTCAACGAGGCCCTCGACCGCATCACCCTGGGGCTGCGGCGCGGCAGCCTGGTCCCCAGCGAGGACGAGCGCCGGATCCTCGCCTACCACGAGGCCGGGCACGCCGTCGCCTACGCGGCGAAGCCGGTGCTGGGCGAGATCCGCAAGGTCACGATCATGCCCCGCGGCGGGGCCGGCGGCTTCATGGCGCCCCTCGCCAAGGAGGAGATGTTCTACGACGTCGACCGCTACCGCTCGCAGCTGGTGGTGGCGTTCGCCGGCCGCGTCGCCGAGAAGCGCGTGACCGGCACGATCTCCTCGGGCGCCAGCAACGACCTCAAGCAGGCCACCGACCTGGCGAAGCAGATGGTCCTCGACATGGGCATGGGCGACGCCGAGTTCGTGGCCTGGGGCTCCGACCAGGGCCCCGTCTTCCTGGGCGGCGAGATCACCCGCCGCAAGGACTTCAGCGAGCAGACCGCCCGCGAGCTCGAGGAGCAGGTGCAGGCCATCCTCGCCGCCGCCTACGAGGAGACGGGCCGGCTCATCGCCGAGAACTGGGTCGCGGTCGAGGCCGTCGCCCAGGCGCTCCTGAAGCGCGAGACGATCGACGGCAAGCTCGTGCACAAGGCGTACGCGATGGCCAAGGCCGGCACGCCGGTCGAGGAGATCGTCGACTGGATCGTCGACGCCTCCGTGGAGGCCGAGCGCAAGCTCCAGGAGGCGGAGGAGCGCGAGCGCCGCGCCGCCGAGGAGGAGCGCGCCCGCCGCAGCGCCGAGGCCGGGCGCGGCGTGGCCGGCCCGGGGCTCGAGCCCAGGCCCGCCCGCGAGCCGGGGGCATGAGCTAGCGTTACCTGACCACACGGGTCTGAGGGGTCCTTAGTGCCGCTTCTCGACGGCAAGTACGAGGTGGTCGGCCAGAGGCAGCTGGAGGACGGCCGCACCCACATCGACGCGATCGCACCGGACGGCACGCCCGTGCGCGTGGAGTGGTTCGACCTGGCCCCCGGCGAGGAGGCCGCCTTCGAGCGCTACCGGCGCCTCCTGAAGCGCCTCAAACGCGACGGCCGGGCCGCGGTGCACGACGTGATCTCGCGCCCCGGCGCGCGCTACGTGGCCTGGCTGAAGCCCGACCAGGGCCTGCCGCGGGCCGAGGACCCCGAGCTGGCGAGCGTGCTGGCCGAGAACGGCTACCCGGCCGCCGCGGCCGACGTCCGCGGTCGCGGGGGCAGGCGCCTGCTCTACGGCCTGGGCTTCGACGGCACCGCCGCGGCGGCGGTCGAGGAGGCGGCGCCGCCGCGAGCGCGCCCGCTGCGCGCCGGCACGCGCGCCCCGGCAGCGCTGGAGAACCTGGAGAAGGCCTCGCCCGTGGCGCTGTCGTGGGCGCTCGCCGGCCTGCTGCTCGTGGCCGCCGGCCTCCTCAGCCTCGGCGCGTTCCAGCGCCGTGTCGTGGACGCCGCGGTCACGGTGCCCGACGTGCTCGGCGCCGACGTCACCGAGGCGATCGAGCGCCTGGCCGGCCTCGGGCTGGCCGTGCAGGTGGCCGCGGTCTCGTCCGAGTCGCCGCCCGGCAGCGTCGTGGGCGTGGAGCCGGCGGTCGGCTCCGAGCTGAGGCCCGGCCGCGCCGTCCGGCTGGACTACGCCCTGGCGCCGGGCCTGCTCGAGGGCACGACCGTGCCGGCCCTGATCGGCCTCAGCTACCCCGACGAGGTGCGCGCCGCCCTGCGCGGCGCCGGGCTCGAGCTGGGCGAGGCCTCGCGCGTGCCCGCCTCGGCGCCCGCGGGCGTGGTGCTGGCCCAGTCGGTGGCCGAGGGCGCCCCCCTGGGAGCGGGGCAGGCCGTCGACGTGCTCGTCTCCGCCGGCCCGCCCGCCGAGATGACGTTCCTGCCGAACCTCGTCGGGCTCTCCGTGGACGATGCCCGCGCGCTGGCCCAGGTCGCCGGCCTCGACCCCGGCCGCGTGACCGTGGACGAGGTCACCGGCGCCAGCGGCTTCCCCGGGGAGGTGCTGTCGCAGGCGCCCTCTCCCTACCGCCCCGTGCCGGTGCAGGACACGACGTTGCGGCTGGTCGTCCAGGCCGGCACGCCGCCGGCAGCCGTGGCTGCGGGCGCACCCGACCTGGTGGGCATGACCCGCGCCCGCGCCGAGCAGGAGGCGGCGGCGGCCGGCTGGCGCGTGGAGCTGCGGCGCCTCGCCACCCTCTCCCTGCCGGCGGGGATGGTCGTGGCCCAGTCACCTCCCCCCCGCTCCGCCGCCGACGAGCGCACGCTGCAGCTCGTCGTGAACGTGCACCCGGTGGCGCTGCGTGACCCGGGCGTGAGGGCCGTCGTGCGCGAGCCCGAGCCCCGCGCCTTCGCGTACGCCTGGACGATCCTGCCCGGCATCGGCAGCACGACCGCCCAGGTGTACGCGACCACGCTCGAGGGCGAGCGCACGCTGGTGGCGACGCGCTCCGTGCGCGGCGGCGAGATCCTGCGCGGCACGTACATGTCCACCGACCCCGGACCGCTGACGTTCGAGCTGCACCTCGGCGGCGTCCCCTACGGCGACCCGCTCCTCGTACCCTGAGCGGTTATAGTGGCCGCTGGCAATGTTGGCGCGCGCCGATGGTCGGCGCCGGGGCCTAGCGCCCCGCACCGCGGCGGCGCGCCCCCGTTCCCCCGACTGCATCAGGAGCGAAGTGATAAGCACCGTCCGCGACCTCGCGCCGTACCTGAAGAAGCACCGTGTCTCCCTGGCGATCGGGTTCGCCCTGGTCGTCCTCAACGGCTACCTGTCGACGTTCGCGCCGCTCATACCGGGGCGGGTGATCGACGGCCTGCGCTCGGGCACCTTGGGGTCGCCCCAACTGCTCCGCGAGGTCGGCCTGCTGGTGCTGATCACGCTGATGGCGGCCTCGGCCATGATGGCCGTGCGACGGCTGATCCTCGGCGCGAGCTGGGAGGCGCAGTTCGACATCAGGCACGACATCTTCCGGCACTTCACGCGCCTGGACGGCAAGTACTACGACAACACCCGCGTGGGCGACCTGATGGCCCGCCTCACCGCCGACCTGAACGCCGTGCGCATGCTGATCGGCGTGGCCGTGATGCAGGGCCTGAACACCACCCTGCTGCTGGGCTTCACGGTCTACCGGATGTTCTCGCTGTCCACGACGCTGACGCTGCTGACGCTCACCGTCGTCCCGTTCATCACGGTGTCGTTCTACGTGCTACTGCACATCATCCACAAGCGCTACCAGAAGGTGCAGGAGCAGTTCTCCGACATCTCGGCCATGGCGCAGGAGAACTTCAGCGGCATCCGCGTCGTCAAGGGCTTCGGCATCGAGGACCGCGAGACCGCGCGGTTCAAGGCCCTCAACGACGAGTTCGTGCGGCGCAACCTGTCGCTGACGCGGGTCGACGGACCCCTCTTCCCCCTGACCGAGTTCCTGTTCGGCCTCACCGTCTCGCTGCTCCTGCTCGTGGGCGGCCGCCTCGTCCTCGGCGTGGGCAGCGAGCTCACGATCGGCGAGTTCTCGAGCTTCGTCTTCCTCTTCGAAGGCATCCAGTGGCCGCTCATCGCCCTGGGCTGGATAGGCAACATCGTCCAGCGCGGCACGACGTCGTGGCGCCGCCTGCGCGAGATCCTCGACGCCAAGCCCGAGGTGGGCGACTCGGAGCAGACCGACTACTCGCTCACCTCCATCCGCGGCCACATCGAGCTGCGCGACGTGTCGGTCTCGTTCGACGGCGTCAGGGCGCTCGACCACGTGAGCCTCGTGATCGAGCCGGGCGAGACGGTGGGCCTCACGGGCCGGACCGGCTCGGGCAAGACGTTGATCGCCCGTCTCATCGCCCGCCTCGACGACCCCGACTCCGGCCAGGTGCTCATAGACGGCGTCGACGTGCGCCGCTACCCGATCGAGGTGCTGCGCCGCTACGTCGGCATCGTGCCGCAGGAGCCGTTCCTGTTCTCAGACACCATCGCCGAGAACATCGCCTACGGCGTCCCGGAGGCGCCGAAGGAGGAGCTGATGCCGCGCGTCCGGCGGGCCGCCGAGCTCGCCCAGCTCGCCGGCGACGTCGAGGAGTTCCCGCAGGGCTACGAGACGCGGCTGGGGGAGCGCGGCGTGACCCTCTCCGGCGGCCAGCGCCAGCGCACCGCCATCGCCAGGGCGATCATGAAGGACGCGCCGGTGATGATCTTCGACGACTCGCTCTCGGCCGTGGACACCCAGACCGAGGCCGCGATCCTCGAGGGGCTCGAGGAGGTCCACGCCGGGCGCACGACGCTGATCGTGGCGCACCGCGTGAGCGCGCTGAAGCAGTGCGACCGCATCTACGTGCTCGAGGCGGGCCGGGTCGTCGAGCAGGGCACGCACGACGAGCTCGTCGCCCTGGACGGCTGGTACGCCGAGATAGACAGGCGGCAGCAGCTCGAAGAGGACCTGGAGGCCGCGTGACGACCATGGACACCTCGCGGCGCCCGGCCGCCGACCGCCGCACGACCTGGGAGGCGGCATGACGCCGGCTGACCCTGAAGAGCGTCTCGGCGCCGCCGGGGCCGCGCCCGCGACCAACGAGCGGCCACAGCGCCTGACCGACATGGACCTGCCCGACTACTCGGTCGAGCGCGCCAAGGCCGAGAGGCGCGAGGACCGGCGGGCAGCGCGCCGGCGCATGAAGCGCGAGAGCGTCCTGGACGAGGAAGGTGAGGCGTTCACCAGGGACTACGACCAGGGCATGATGCGGCGGCTGCTCACCTACCTGAAGCCGTACCGCTGGCAGTTCGGGCTGGGCGTGGGCCTGCTGCTCCTCTACAGCGTGCTGGCGCCCGCCTTCCCCGCCCTGATCGCTCTCGCCGTCGACCGCTACGTGGTCGCCGCCCAGGAGCCGTTCGCGTCGCTGAGCGTCGACGAGCGCCTCCAGGGCCTGCTCTGGGTAGTGCTGGCCTACCTCGGCCTGCGCCTGGTGGGCTTCGCCCTCCGCTACGGCTACACGTACGTGGTGGCGTGGCTGGGCCAGCGCATCGTCTACGACATGCGCAGCCAGATCTTCGAGAAGATCCAGCGGCTGCACATGGGCTTCTTCGACCGCACGCCCGTGGGGCGCCTCATCACCCGCATCACCGGCGACGTCGACGCGATCCAGCAGATGATGACCGACGGCCTCGTCGGCCTGGTCGCCGACGTGGGCATGATCGTCTTCCTGACCGTCTACATGTTCGGCATCAACTGGCGCCTGGCGCTCATCACGTTGGCCGTGATGCCCGTGCTGTTCCTGGCCCTGAACTACATCAGGCTGCAGCAGCGCACCGCCTACCGGGCCGTGCGCCTGCGCAGCTCGATCTCGAACGCCTACCTGGCCGAGAACCTCTCCGGCATGAAGACCGTGCAGCTCTTCAACCGCGAGCAGCGCAACGCCAGGCGGTTCGACGAGCTGAACCTGGACCTCCTGGAGGCGAACATCGAGCAGGTGCGCTGGTTCAGCCTCTTCCACCCCACGGTGCAGCTCACGTCGGCGGTGGCCACGGGCCTGATCCTCTTCTACGCCGGCTCCAGGCTGATCGGCGACCCGTTCACGAGCGTGGTGACGATCGGCATGCTCGTGGCCTACATCCAGTACTCGCAGATGTTCTTCAGGCCGCTGCAGGAGCTCTCGGACAAGTTCAACATCCTGCAGGCGGCCATGGCCTCGTCCGAGCGCATCTTCCAGCTGCTCGACACGCCCGAGCAGGTCGTGAACAAGGACGCCGTGGCGGCGTTCGACGACGGCTTCCGGGGCGAGGTCGAGTTCCGCGACGTCTGGTTCGCCTACGACGGCGAGGAGTGGGTGCTGCGCGGCGTGGACTTCACCATCGCTCCCGGCGAGTCGGTGGCGTTCGTGGGCCACACCGGCGCCGGCAAGACCACGATCATCAGCCTGGTCTCGCGCTTCTACGACGTGCAGCGCGGCGCCGTGCTCATCGACGGCAGGGACGTGCGCGACTACGACCAGGTCGAGCTGCGCAGGCACGTGGGCATCGTGCTGCAGGACCCGTTCCTCTTCTCCGGCACGATCCGCAGCAACATCACGCTGGGCGACGACTCCATCCCCCTGGAGCGCGTGATCGAGGCGGCGAAGTTCGTGAACGCCCACGGCTTCATCTCCCGCCTGCCGGACGGCTACGACACGGTCGTGCGCGAGCGCGGCGCGGGCTTCTCCACCGGTCAGAAGCAGCTCATCGCCTTCGCGCGCGCCCTGGTGCAGAACCCCGACATCCTCCTGGTCCTCGACGAGGCCACGGCGAACGTGGACACCGAGACGGAGGAGCTCATCCAGGACGCTCTCGAGAAGCTGATGCAGGGACGGACGAGCATCATCATCGCGCACCGCCTGTCGACGATCCAGAACGTGGACCGCATCATGGTCATGCGCAAGGGCAAGATCATCGAGCAGGGGAACCACTTCGAGCTGCTCAAGAACGAGGACGGCTACTACCGGAAGCTCTACGAGCTGCAGTACCAGGAGCGTCAGGCGGCCGACTGAGGGGCGGTCGTCAGCGGTCGGCGCGGGGCCACGGCCACGAGCGGCCCGCCGCGTGAGCCAAGAGGAAGGGCGCCGGACCGAGGTCCGGCGCCCGCTTCGTCCGGGGGTCTCCGCGCCTACTCGTCCAGCACGACGACGCGGTAGTAGAAGGGCTCCTCCTGGCCCGGCTCCAGCGGCACCAGCAGGGTCCACCTGACGGCGCGGTACTCGCTCGGGTCGGCGACCCGGCGGTCGGCGCCCTCGCCTACGAGGACCGGCGGCGTGCCGAACGTGGTGCCGTCCACCGAGAACTCGGTGAGCACCCGCTCGGAGCTGGGGGTGGCGGAGCGCGGCACGAACTCGAACCCGTCCATCACGGGGCCGCTGATCGTGACGCGGCCGGCGGGCAGCGTGGTCTCGCCGACGTTGCGCGCGAAGATGCGGTACTCGATGACCTGGCCGGGGATCGCCTCGGTAGCGGCGGTGAACCGCTCCTCCTGCGTGCCGTCGTCGAGGGTGACGAGGCTGACGATGTAGATCTCCGTGCGGAGCTCGATGGGGTTGCCCTGCTGGGCGAAGGCCACGGTCGCGAGCAGCGCGAGCAGGACAGCTGTGAGGCTGTGGCGGGTCGTCATCGGCGGTAACGTACCAGCGCCACATGGGGCGATCTTGAGGAGATGAGGGCGCTTGCTCATGGAGCGCTCACGTTGGCGCCGCGGAGGTGTTCGGCCAGCGCCATGAAGTCGGCGGCTCTGTCGGAGCCGCGCTCGGCCGCGGCGCCGAACGCCGCCAGCGCCGCGTCGAAGTCCTGCGCCAGGCCGACGCCGTGGAACCACAGCTCCCCCAGGCGGTACAGCGCGGGGCCGTACCCGGCCGCCGCCGCGCGCTCGACCCAGGCGGCGCCGACGACGGCGTCCGGCTGCACGCCGAGGCCGCCCAGGTACATCTCGCCCAGCGCGAGCTGGGCCTCGGGCAGCCCGGCCTCGGCGGCCGCGGCGTAGCGCTCGGCCGCCTCGCGGAAGCTCCAGGGACGTCCCAGCCCGTGCTGCGCCAGGTACCCGAGCATGTACTCGGCGCGCTCCGACCCCGAGGCCGCCGCGCGCTCCCAGGTCCGGCGCGCCGCCGCGAAGTCGCCGGTGCGGTAGGCGGCGAGGCCCTCCTCGTAGCTAGCTCCGGCCGGGCCACGGCCGCCGTAGGCGAGCTGCAGGGCCACGAACAGCGCCAACGCCACGCCCAGGGCGACGAGCAGGATCGCGCGCAGCGGCCTGCGGCCACCGGGCGGGAGGCCCTCGTCCCACACGCCCGGCCTGACCGTGACCGCCCGGTCGGCGGGCGGCAGCGGCAGCTCGTCCACCGTCTGGCGCACGGCCATGGGCAGGTCGCGGGCGTCGTCGGTCCCCACGGGGCCGTCAGGCGCAGGCGCTTCCTCGGGCCCCGAGCGGCCGTCGTGCTCCGGCGCGTCGTCGGTCCTCGCCGCGCCGCCTGGCTCCGTCGCGCCGTCGGGCTCCGGCGCCTCCGCGGGCTCCGACCCGCCGCCGGGCTCAGGACCACGGGAGGGGGCCGAGACGCCGTCCACGAGGGCGGCCCGCGGCTCCTCGCGCGCCGCGCCGGGTCCGCCCCGGTCTTCGCGGTCCCCCACCTCGACGACGGTCACGTCGTCGGCCTCCTCCGTCCGCCCCACGCCCAGCCCCGACGCTCGCCACGGGTCCAGGCCGCCCCAGGGGTCGTCGACGTCCCAGGCGTCGAGCTCGGGCACGGGCGTGACCGGCCCGTAGGCGTGCACCCTCGACGCCGGAGGGGGCTCCGGCGGCTCGTCAGCCTGCGGTTCTGGGCGCGGCGTCACTACGCGCGCCGGCTCGCCGCGTTCGGGCTCGTCGCGCGTCGGCACCGCGCGTTCCGGCTCGTCAGCCTGGGGCTCGGGGCGCGGCGTCACCAGGCGCGCCGGCTCGTCGCTCGGCACGGGCGTCGCCGGCGCGGAGCCCCAGTCGGTCTGGTACACGGCGGCGTCGTAGATCGCCACGTCGACGCCGGCCTCCTGGAACACCGCGGCGATGGCGTCGGCCTTGGTCGCCAGCACCGGTTTCGTGACGGGGCCGACGCGGTCCTTGAGCAGCGTCACCACGCGCGCCACCTCGAGGCCGAGGCGACGCGCGATCTCCTGCGATGCCGCCGGCAGCCGCGAGGACGGCACCGGCTTCGTGAGCTCGACGACGTAGCGGCGCTCGCTCAACTCCCCCTGACCTTTCGCGTGCATCCTACCCTCAGCCAACGCCTGGCCGCTCTGCTACCATGGGTCGAACATGAAGCTCATCCTCGCCATCGTGCAGGATGCCGACGCCGGCCGCCTGCAAGAGGTCCTCAGGGAGCGTGGCTTCCAGTCCACGAAGCTCGCCTCCACGGGCGGTTTCCTGCGTGAGGGGAACACCACCGTCCTGATCGGCGTCGAAGACCACAAGGTCGAGGACGTCAAGGCCATCCTGCACGCCACCTGCCGCGAGCGCACCAAGGTGGTCACGGCGGGCTCGCCCATCCACGCCCTCGAAGGGGTCTTCGCCAGCCAGCCGATGGAGGTCCCGGTCGGCGGCGCCATCGTGTTCGTGATCAACACCGAGGAGTTCGTCAGGCTCTAGGCCGCGGCGCGGGTCAACCCTCGTCGCTCGTCCCGGCCCGCGCCGGCTCGGCTTCGGCCGCGTCGTCGTCCGCGGGGGGCGTGACGCTCGACTCGTCGAGCGCCTTCGCCTCCTCGAGGATCTCCTGCACGGCCGGGCTGGCCTTCGGCTTCAGGGCCGCCTGGTCGAGCTCGTGCAGGTCCCTCATGCGCAGCGAGATGAGGAGGGCGGCGGCGCCGAACGCCAAGCCGACGCCGAACAGCACGGGCAGGTCGAGGAGGATCACCAGGGCCCCTGCCGCCACCGGCGCCAGGCTGGGCAGCGCCAGCACCGAGTTCACGAGCCCGATGTAGAGGGCGCGCTCGTTGGCCGGCGCCACGGCGTAGAGCAGGTTCCACGCCGCGGTGCCGATGCCGGCGTTGCCCACCGCCGAGAACAGGAACACCAGGGCGAACCACCGGTGGTCGCGCACCAGCAGGGCCAGGAGCAACGCCAGCAGCACCGCCCCGTAGCCGACCTGCAGCACGAGCAGGTTGCGGCCGCGGTTCGACGGCGCGCGGAAGGCGAAGTTCGCGACGATGGCGGCGGCCGTCGCGGTGATCACGTAGGTGCCCAGCGACGACTCCGGCGCGCCGATGTTCAACGCGTGGATGCCGTAGAACGGCTCGGCCAGCAGGGCCAGCAGGCCGAGGAACCGCATGGTGAGGAACCGCCGCAGCACCTTGTCGGTCCTCACGAGCCCGGGGACGTAGCGCAGCATCCCCAGCAGGGGCCGACGCATGCCCGGCTCGCCGGCCGGCTCGCGGATGAAGCTGAAGGCGGCGTTGCCCACCGAGGCCAGGACCGTCCCGAACAGGAACAGGTAGCCGAAGCTGCGGGGGAAGGGGACGTCGGACTCGAGGACCAGCCTCACGACGTAGCCGGACCCGAGCGCCAGCAGGCCGCCGATGACGTTGCGCGCCGCCCAGAACGTGCCCAGGCGCGAGTGCGGCACGACCTTGGCCGTGACGTCGGCGAACGGCACGCCGCCGATGCCGCCCGCCGTGGCGTTGATGGCCACCATGGCGACGACGACGCCGGCGATCAGCCCGGGCGAGAGCCCGCTGCCGAACAGCACGACCAGCGACATCGCCAGGAACGCCAGGTTCCGGGTCGTGGAGGTGATGCGGTAGTAGGGCAGCTTGTGGCGCTCTTGCGACAGCCGGTTCGCGACCACGAGCTGCGGCAGGAAGTAGAGCGCCACGCGCATGGCCGGGATCAGCCCGATCACGACGGGCGACGTGCCGAGCGTGGCGAGGAACGGCGCCAGCACGAGGCTGCTGTGGAAGAAGGCGTCCCCGGCCGTGACGAAGACCCCGTTCACGACCCCGAGGAGGAAGTTGCGGTCCCAACGCTTCCCGTCCACGCTGTGACGATGCTACCCCTGTCCAGCGCGTGGCCAGGGCGAGCCGGCTCGGCGGGGTCGGTTGCGCTGCCGCAGGTCAGGTGTGGCGGTCGGGCCGCAGCGGCTCGAGCGGTAGGTCCGGCGCGCCGCCGGCCACCAGCTCGGCCACCACGCGCCCCGTCACCGGCGCGAGGCTCACGCCCAGCATGGCGTGCCCGGTGGCCACGACCAGACCGGGGAGGCCTCGCGGCACGCCCAGGTACGGCAGGCCGTCCGGCGACACGGGCCGGTGCCCGCGCCACGGCGTCGCCGCCTCGAACGGGGCGCGGTCCAGGCGAGGCAGGTAGCGGCCGAGGGCGCTCAAGATGCCGCGCACCCGCCGCGGGTCGGCCGGCGCGCCGTCGGGCGGGAACCCCGCGATCTCCATGGTGCCGCCCACACGCAGCCTGTCGCCGAAGGGGGTGACCGCCACGCGCGCCTCGGTGAGGATCGCCGGCAGCCGCGGGCCGGCGGCGGGGGCGGGGACCGTGAGGCTGTAGCCGGTGCCGGGCTCGAGCAGCAGCCGCAGCCCGACGCCGCGCGCCAGGCTGGAGGACCAGGCGCCGGCGGCGAGCACGACGGCGTCCGCCAGCTCGCGCAGGCCCGCGCCGGAGACGCCCACGACGCGACCGGCGCGCGTCAGGAGCCGCTCGACGACCGCGCCGCGGCGCACCTCCCCTCCCCTCGCCCGGACGGCCGCCAGCAGGCGTGACATCAGGGCACCCGGGTCCAGGTGCGCGTCCTCGCGGTAGTGCACTCCCCCCACCACGACGTACCCGGCCCGGGGCTCGAGCGCGGCGACCCCCTCGGCGTCGAGGACCTCGACGTCGAGCCCCAAGCGGGCCGCACGCTCGGCCAGCGCCGCCTCCTCGTGCCGGCCGTGCTCGGTGGCGCTCAGCATCAGCAACCCCTCCGTGCGCAGGCCGAACGGCCCCACCTCGCGCTCCAGCTCCTCGTAGGCGGCGCGGCTCGCCCGCGACAGCGCCAGCAGGACGTGGCCGGCGGCCTCAGCGCGCCTCGCCCCGGCGGCACGCCAGAACGCCAGGCCCCAGCGCACGAGCTCCGGCGACGCGCGCGGCACGAAGCGGAAGGGGCTCTCGGGGTCCGGCATCCAGCGCACCGCCTGGGCCACGGCACCCGGCGCGGCCAGAGGCACGAAGTGGCTGGGCACGACCATGCCGGCGTTGCCGTAGGAGGCGCCCTCCTCGCCCTCGGCGCCGCGGTCCAGGACGAGCACCTCGTGACCGTCCTCCAGCAGGTGGAGGGCGGCGGACAGGCCGATCACGCCCGCACCCACGACGACGACCCTCACGGGAGCGCGGACCCTCCCGGCGCCGCGGCCCTCACCGGCGCGTGCCGCAGGCGCTCACGGCGGCGTGCCTCACGCCTGCCCGCTCGTCGCGCCGGGGACGCCGTGCACGAAGGGGTCGGCCGGGTCGAGGAGCAGGGCGGCTTCGGCCGTGACGTACGCCGTCCCCGTCACCGTCGGCATGACGCCGCCGCCGGGGGCGAGCTCGTAGCTGGCCTCGAAGACGCTGCCGATCACGCTCTCCTGACGCCACACGGCCCCGGGCGCGAGCAGGCCGTCCTCGGCCAGGCAGGCGAGCTTCGCGCTCGTGCCCGTGCCGCAAGGCGAGCGGTCGTAGGCGTCCCCCGGGCAGAGGACGAAGCTGCGCGAGTCGGCGGCGCGGCTGGGACCGAGGAGCTCGACGTGGTCGACCTCGTGGCCCTCGCCCGTCACGCCGTCACGTGCCAGCGCGGCCTTGATCCGGCGCGCGGTCTCGGTGAGCGCCGCGACGTTGCCCGGTTCGACGTCGAGCCCGTGGTCGTGGCAGAGGAAGAACCAGTTGCCGCCGTAGGCGACGTCGCCCGTCACGGTCCTCTCGCCGCCGCCGGGCGCCTCGAACGTGACGCTCACGCCGGCACGCAGGCGGTACGAGCGCACGTTCGCCACGCTCACGCGGCCGTCCTCGTGGAGGCGCGCCGCGACGGTGCCCGCCGGGGTCTCGACGAGGTGCTCGCCCGGCCGCGCCCTCCCCAGGTGCGCCAGCGTGACCACCAGGCCTATCGTCCCGTGGCCGCACATGCCCAGGTAGCCGACGTTGTTGAAGAAGACCACGCCCGCCAGCGCCCGCGGGTCCTCGGGCGCGCACAGCAGGGCGCCCACCAGGACGTCGGAGCCGCGCGGCTCGTTCACCACCGCGCGCCGCAGCCAGTCGTGCTCGCGCCGCAGGCGCTCGAGCCTCTCGCGCAGGGGACCGCCGCCGAGGTCGGGACCACCGGCGACGACGACGCGGGTCGGCTCCCCGCCGGTGTGGGAGTCGACGACGTGCAGGCGCGTCACGGGGCCGGTCTGGTGCATCTCCTCGCTGCCGGATTGTATGTGTAAGCGGACCAGCCAGGCAGCCTCACCGGCCGGAGGGAGCTCACGATGCAGGTGGCATGGGACGGGGTCATCCCCGCGATCACTACGCCGTTCACCGCGGACATGGAGGTGGACCTGGACCTGATGGCGCGCCACGCGCGCTGGCTCGTCGACGCCGGGTGCGTCGGCATCGTGCCGTTCGGGTCCCTGGGCGAAGGCGCCACGGTGGCCTACGGCGAGAAGCTCCGTGCCATCGAGCGGCTCGCCGCCGAGCTCGCCGGCGCGGCGCCGCTGGTGCCGGCCGTGTCGTCGCTGTCCACGGCCGAGGCCGTGCGCTACGTCGAGGACGCCGAGCGCGCCGGGGCGAGCGGCTTCATGGTCCTGCCGCCCTACGTCTACGCCAGCGACTGGCGCGAGATGCGCGCCCACGTGGCCGCCGTGCTGGCGGCGACGGACAAGCCGTGCATGCTGTACAACAACCCGCTCGCGTACGTCACCGACTTCCTGCCCGAACACGTCGCCGAGCTGCACGCCGAGTTCCCGCACATGAACGCGGTGAAGGAGTCGAGCGCCGACGTCAGGCGCGTCACGGCGCTGCGGGCGCTGATGCCCGACTCGTTCACCGTACTGATCGGCGTGGACGACCTGGTCGTGGAGGCCGTCACGGCGGGCGCTCGCGGCTGGATCGCCGGCCTGGTGAACGCCTTCCCCGCCGAGTCGGTGAGGCTCTTCGAGCTCGCCCTCGCCGGGCGCCTCGACGAGGCGCGGGAGCTCTACCGCTGGTTCCTGCCGCTGCTCAGGCTGGACGTGGGCACGAGGTTCGTCCAGAAGATCAAGCTGGCCCAGGAGACGGTGGGCTGGGGCTCGGCGCGGGTGCGCGGCCCGCGGCTCGAGCTCGCCGGCCCCGAGCTGGAGGCGACCCGCGCGACCATCGAGCGGGCCCTGGCGACGCGGCCGGCGGTGGAGACCGTGGCCTGACGTCTGCGCGGGCCGCCCGCGACGTACGCGTTCGGTGGGCACCCGCCCAGGACGTACGCGTTCGGCGGGCACCCGCCCCCGCCGTGCCCTGCCGGCGCCTGAACCGAGCGGGGCGTGAGAGCCGCCTCACACGTGGGTGACGGGTCCGACGGCGGTCGAGCCGTACCGTTGGGGGGTGGCACTCGCCTTCCCGCTGATGCTGGCCGTCTTGGCCGTCGCCATGCTCCTGCTGCCGTCGCGGGGACCCGTGGCCGCGACCGACACCGCGCCGCCCGTCCTGGTCGAGGTAGGGGCCGAGGTGGGCGCCGAGACCGCCGCGCCGGAGGCCCCGCCTCAGCCGGAGTCGGAAGGTCCTCCTGCCGCACCCGAGCCGGAGCCGGAGGCGGAGGGTCCACCTGCCGCGCCCGAGCCAGCGCCGGCCGACCCACCGCCCGGTGCTGAGCCGGAGCCGGACGACCCTCCGCACGTTGCCGAGCCCGCGCCCGCCGACCCTGTTCCCGGCGGCGAGCCCGCGCCGGCCGACCCCCCGCCCCAGCCCGACCCTGGCCCCGTCGCGCCCCTGCTCCTC
>CAZGXF010000041.1:0-19022 GCA_964529575.1 uncultured bacterium | reverse complement strand
TGTACGCTTTCGGGCGCTACAACGTCCTGCTGGTGACCCCGCCGCTGACGGTCTCGCGCGAGGACCTCGAGTTCGGCTTCGAGGGGCTCGACAAGGCGCTCGAGGTGCTCGGCTGAGCTAGCGGACGCATCCACGTCTCGTCGAGGCTGCCTCGGGACGGGCGGGCGCGCGGCCACGGTCGTGCGCCCGCTGCCTCGTGCGCCGGCGTCACCGGGCACCGACCGCGGAGGGCCCAGGCCGCAAGCTGACCATAGGCGGACGCGGTGCCGCCGGCATGTGGCGGGGCGGTGGCGGACCACCGCGCTCCGCACGGGAGGCCCGAGCCATGGACAGCGTGTTCGCCTTCGAGAAACCGCTATGGGAGATCGTCGTGCGCGGCACCGTGGCCTACCTGGGCATCGTCGTCGTGCTGCGCGTGATCCCCAAGCGGCACCTCAGCAACCTGTCGCCGAACGACTTCATCGCCATGGTGATCATCGGCGGGTTGACGACCGACGCCATCGGCGGCGGGTCGAGCTCGATGCTCGACCACCTGCTCATGGCCGTGGTCGTGATCGTGTGGAGCTACCTGATCGACCTCCTCGAGTTCAGGTTCCCCGGTTGGCGCCGGCTGACGCGGGACACCCCCACCCTGGTCATCCACAAGGGCAAGCCCGTGAGGTCGAACCTGCGCCGCGAACGCCTCACCGCCGAGGAGCTGGCGGCCAGTCTGCGTTCGCAGGGCGTCGAGGACGTAGCGACCGTGAAGCAGGCCATCCTCGAGGCCGACGGCCAGCTCAGCGTCATCCAGTACGAGGACGGGGACGGCCCACCAGGCGGAGGGCCGACGCCTTGACGGCGTCGGCCCTCGCGCTCGTCGCGGCCTGAGGCCTTACGGCAGCCAGCCCTCCACGACGTCGCGGTTGTCCGCGATCCAGGCGCGAGCCGCCTCGAGCGGGTCCATGCCTTCCTGGATCATCAGCATGACGGCGCCCATCTGCTCGCCGGTCCAGTGGAAGGCGTCGAGGAACGCGAGGACGTCCTCGGGGGCCTCGTTCTCGGCCCACGCGCGGTTCACGATCGTGTGGATCTCCTCGGCCTCACCGAAGACGCCCTCGGGGTCCTCGAGGTACTTGAGGTCGTAGGCGGCCCACATCCAGTGGGGGCGCCAGCTCGTGACGACGATGGGCTCCTGCCTGGAGTAGGCGCGGTCCAGGGCGGCGGTCATGGCGGCGTCGGAGCCGTCGAGGAGCACGAAGTCCGTGAGACCGTAGACGTCCATGGCCTGGTCGCTGGCGGCCATCAGGCCGGCGCCGGGGTCGATGCCGACGACCTCGCCGCCGAACAGGTCGGCGTGGTCGTTCAGCTCGGCCAGGCTGTCGACGTCGACGTAGGTGGGCACGGCCCAGCCGATGTCGGCGCCCTCGAGGTTCGGGCCCAGGTCGACGAGGTCGTCTTGGGTCTGCTCCCAGTAGGCCGCGTGGGTGGCGGGCAGCCAGGCCGCGACGATGGCGTCGAAGTCGCCCTGCGCCAGGCCGGTCCACATGGGGCCGGCGTCCACCGAGGTGAGCTCGACGTCGTAGCCGAGCTCGTCCATGAGGACCGCGGCGACGACGTGCGTCGAGGCGATCTCGGAGTCCCAGAGGACGTACCCGAGGTCGACGGTACCGTCCTGGGCCGCGGCGGTACCTACTAGCACTGCCACGACAGCGGCGATGAACCACTTACGCATATGTGACCTCCCGATGTTTTCGGGGCTTGGGTGGCGACGGAACGACGAACCGCTCCGCGAGCGTACACACGTACGCTGACTTACAAGAGCCGATTGCGGCCAATCCCGAAGCTAACACGCTCGCTCAGACGGTGCCAACCCTCGGTGCGCCGGCAGTGCCGGCGATCGACCGGCCGCCGGCAACGCGGCGCAGGGCGGCTCAGGCCCCGCGAGCGCGCCGCTTCCCCACCGAGGCCGTGACGCGGTCGAGGACGATGGCCATGATGACCACGGCCAACCCGGCCTCGAACCCCTGCCCCACGTTCAGCCGCTGGATGCCGCGCAGCACCTCGGCGCCCAGCCCGCGCGCGCCGATCATCCCGGCGATCACGACCATCGAGAGGTTGAGCATGATCGACTGGTTGACGCCGGCCATGATGCTGGGCCGCGCCACGGGCATCTCCACCTTCACGAGGCGCTGCCAGCTCGTGGAGCCGAAGGCGTCGGCCGCTTCGATCAGGTCCGCCGGCACCTGCCTGATGCCCAGGTTCACGAGGCGCACCAGGGGCGGGATCGCGAACACGAACGTCGCCACGACGCCGGGCACGACGCCTATGCCGAAGAACATGACGGCGGGGATCAGGTAGACGAACGCCGGCATCGTCTGCATGAAGTCGAGGACCGGCTTCAGGAAGCCCTCGACCGCGTCGCTGCGCGCCGCGAGGATGCCGAGCGGCACGCCCACCAGGAGGATCAGCACCTGCGCGGCGAGGACCAGCGAGAGGGTCTGCAGGAAGGGCTGCCACAGACCGACGTTCTCGACGAGGAACAGGCCGACGAGCGCGAACACGCCGACGCGCCAGCCGGCCAGCAGAGCGGTCAGCCCGGCGAACGCGACGATGACCACGAGCTCGGGCGCCCACTGCAGCGCGCCGAGCAGGGCGCCTATCAGCGCGTCGACGGCGTCGGCGAAGCCGTCGAACAGCGGCGCGAAGGTGTCGCGCATGTACTCGACGGCGGTGGAGACCCACTCGCGGATGGGTACGCGCACGTCAAGCACCGCGGGCCTCCAGCACCGCCCTGCCGGCGGTGAACGGCGGCGCGACGTCGCCGCCCGCGTCCTGCTCGGCCGCGTCCCCGCCGTTCCGGTGCGGGCGGGCCAGGGCGGCGAGGATCGCGCCCTTCACGACGACGCCACGCAGCCGGCCGGTGCCGTCCACGACGGCGATGGGCTGCGAGCCTCCGGAAGCGATGGTGATGACGTCGCTGAGCGGGGTGTCGGCGTCGACGGTGGTCGCCGGCTCCATCAGGTCGCCGTGGATGCGCTCCTGGGTGACGCCGCCTTCGCGCAGCGCCTCGACGATGCGCTCGGAGGTCAGGTAGCCCAGCACCCGGCGCTCGCGGTCGACGACGAGGATGCCCGAGAGACCGGAGCGCCGCATCTTGCTCAGCGCCGTCTGCGGTCCGTCCCGTAAGCGCGCGACCTCGCGCACCGGCTGCATGATCGACCCGGCCGTCAGCACGCCGCTGCGGTCCACGCCCTCGACGAACGCGGCCACGTAGTCGTCGGCGGGCTCGGTGATGACCTCCTCGGGCGTGCCGACCTGCACGACGCGCGCGTCCTTCATGATCGCGATGCGGTCGCCCAGGCGCAGGGCCTCGTCGAGGTCGTGCGTGACGAAGACGATGGTCTTCCTCATGCGCGCCTGGAGGTCGATGAGCTCGTCCTGCATCTCGCGCCGGATGAGCGGGTCGAGGGCGCTGAACGCCTCGTCCATGAGGAGGACGTCGGCGTCGACGGCGAGGGCGCGGGCGAGCCCCACGCGCTGCTGCATGCCGCCGGAGAGCTGGTGCGGGTAGCTCCTCTCCCAGCCGGCCAGGCCGACGAGCTCGATGGCCTGCTGGGCCCGCTCGTGCCGCTGGGCGACCGGCACGCCCTGCACCTCGAGCCCGTAGGCGACGTTGTCGAGCACGGTGCGGTGCGGGAGGATCGCGAACTGCTGGAACACCATCCCGCTGAACTTCTCGCGCCTCACCTCGAGCAGCTCGCGCTTGGAGAGCCTGGTGATGTCGGTGCCGTCGACCACGACGCTGCCGCGCGTGGGCTCGTGCAGGCGGTTGAGGAGCCTCAGCAGCGTCGACTTGCCGCTGCCGGAGAGGCCCATCAGGACGAAGGTCTCCCCCTCGCCGATGTCGAGGTTCACGTCCGCGACGCCGACGGCGTTGCCCAGGCGCGACTGCACCTCGCCCTTCGTGGCGCCCTTCTCCAACGCCGCGATCGCGCGTGCCGGGTCGGGCCCGAAGACCTTGTAGAGGCCGCGCACGGCTATCTTCGGTGTGCTGGCGTTACGGTCCTCGGAGGTACTGGAGACGTCGGGTGGGTGGTCAGTCGTCATGTTCAGCTCCGTAGCGGTCAGGGTTAAGGGACTAGGCCCGGTGCGTACCCACATGTCGCGGACGACAGGCGTGGAGGGTCGTGCCTGTCCGCGGACCTTCCGACCCTACAACATGAAGGGATAGCCCCAGGTCGATGAGAAGACGGACGGCCGCGGCCGCTGACCCCGCTCATCGACATCGCCCTCGACCCGCGCTCCCGGCTCTCGGGCTCGTTCGCGACGCACGTAGAGGGGCGCCCCGGCCGGGGCGCCCCTCGTCACGTTCTGGAACCGAGGCTGCCGTTCAGCGGTCCAGCCAGGTGGTCCTCAAGCCCAGGTAGCTGGTGTTCGGGAAGTGCTCGAAGCCCAACACGTCGCTGCGCAGCGCCTCGAACTGCGAGGAGTGGAACAGGAACACGTGCGGGGCGAGCTCGAGGATCCGCTGCTGCGCCTGCTCGTAGACCGCGCGCCGCTCCTCCTGGTCGGCTACGCGGCGGCCCTGCTCGAGAAGCGCGTCGAGCTCGGGGTCGCTGAAGTTCCCCAGGTTCCCGCCGTTGTCGGTGTAGAAGACGTTGAAGAGGAAGTCGTCGGGGTCGCTCTGTCCGGACTCGCCCAGGATCGTGGCGGCGAAGTCGCCCTCCAGGGCCTTGGGCAGGTAGATCGACCAGTCCTCGGCGACGATGTTCGCGGTGATGCCGATCTCGGCGAGGTTCGCCTGGATCACCTCGGCGGGCGTGCGCAGGAAGTCGTAGGTGCTGGTCACGTAGAGGTCGAACTCGAAGCCGTCGGGGTAGGCGGACGCCGCCAACGCCGCGCGCGCCGCCTCGACGTCGCGCCCGACGTACGGGCTGTCCTCGATGCCGTAGAAGTTCGACGCGGGGATCGTCGTGCCCGTGGCCGCCACGCCGCCCGTGCCGAACAGCGCCAGGTCGACGATGGCTTGCTCGTCGATCGCGTAGGCGATGGCGCGGCGCACGTTCACGTCGTCGAACGGCGGGCGCTCGACGTTGAAGTAGATGCTGCGGAAGTTCGCCGACAGGCCGCCCACGACCTCGACGTCGGGGTCGGCGCGCAGCACCTCGACGTCGGCCGAGGGCACGTACTCGATGAAGTCGACGCTGCCCGTCTGGATGGCCGTCGTGCGCGCGGTCGGGTCCGGGTAGAACTGGAAGGTGATGCCGTCGAGGTAAGGGAGCTGGTTCCCCTCGGCGTCGGCGCCCCAGAAGTCCGGGTTGCGCTCGAGGACCAGGCGGGTCTGCGGCACGTACTCGACGAAGCGGAAGGGCCCCGTGCCGACCACGACCTCCTGCAGGTCGCCGTGCTCGGCGACGACGTCCTCGGAGACGATGACGTTCAGGCTGGCGGCGAGCTTCGAGAGCAGCGGGCTGAACGGCTCGGAGAGCGTCATGACCACGGTGCGCTCGTCCGGCGCCTGGATGTCGGCCACGACCGCGAAGTCGTCGGCGCGCGGCGAGGCGATGGCCGGGTCCTTGATGCGGTTTATCGAGAACACGACGTCCGACGCCTGCAGCGGGTCGCCGTCGTGGAACGTCACGCCCTCGCGCAGGTGGAACGTCCAGGTGAGCCCGTCGTCCGACACCTCCCACGACTCGGCGAGGGCGGGGACGATCTGGAGGCTCGAGTCGAACATCACCAGCGTGTCGTAGACGTTCTCGAGCATGTTGCGCGTCGAGGTGGCGTTCGTGATGTGCGGGTCTAGGCCGACCGGGTCTGTCTGCATGCCGGCGACCAGGGTGCCGCCGTACTTGGGTTGCGCGAACGCCAGGCCGGCGAACGCTGCTAGAGCCAGGACCAACCACCGACGTGACATGCCGGACCTCCTCCGAGTTGAAGAGCTACCGCCAGACGATACTCCTAGCCGCGCCCGCGGGTGCGCGGGTCGAGCGCGTCCCGCAGGGCGTCCCCGAACAGGTTGAACCCCAGCACCACGACCATGATCGCCAGGCCGGGCGCCACCGTGGCCCAGGGCGAGAGCGACAGGAAGCGGCGGCCCTCGGCGACCATCAGGCCCCAGCTCGCCGCCGGCGGCTGCGTGCCCAGGCCGAGGAACGACAGCGAGGCCTCGGCGAGGATGCCGTACGCCAGGCGGAGCGTGACCTCGACGATCAGGGGCGCCGCGGCCGCAGGCAGGACGGCGCGCAGCAGCACGCGCCAGTCGCGGCTGCCCAGCGAGCGGCTCGCCTCGACGAACAGCTCCTCGCGCACAGTCAGGACCGCGCCGCGCGCCACGCGCGCGAACGGCCCCACGTACACCAGGCCGATGGCCAGCACCAGGTTCACGAAGCCGGGGCCCAGGAAGGCCAGCAGCGCGATCGCCAGCAGGATGGCGGGGAACGACAGCAGCACGTCGGTGACGCGCATGATCAGCCCGTCGACCCAGCCGCGGTAGTAGGCGGCCAGCACGCCCAGGCTCCCGCCGACCAGCAGCGCGAACAGCGTCGAGGCCGCCGCTACCGAGAGCGAGCTGCGGCCGCCGTAGACGATGCGCGAGAGGGTATCGCGGCCGTACTGGTCGGTGCCGAGGGGGTGCTCGCGCGTCGGCCCCAGCAGCCGGGCGGGCGGGTCGAGGGCGACGGGGTCGTAGAGCGCCACCCAGGGCGCGAACACGGCCGCGAGCACGGCCACGGCGACGATGGCCGCGCCGAAGCCGCCCGCCCCGCTGAGCGCGGTGCGCAGGGGGTGACGGCGCCGCGTCGTGCGCCCCTGCGGCCGTGCCGTGGCGGTCGCGGCGCGGTCAGTCATAGCGCACCCGCGGGTCGATGAGCGCGTAGAGCACGTCCACGACCAGGTTCACGACCACGAACGCCGAGGCGATGAGCAGCACGGCGCCCTGGACCACGGGGTAGTCACGCAGGTTGATGCCCTCGAGGGCGAAGCGTCCCACGCCCGGCAGGCTGAACACCTGCTCGATGATCACCGCGCCGCCGAGGAGCTGCCCGAACTGCAGCCCCACGACCGTGACCACGGGGATCAGCGCGTTGCGCAGCGCGTGCCGCAGCACCACCGTCCGCTCGGAGAGGCCCTTGGCACGGGCGGTGCGGACGAAGTCGAGCCCCAGCACCTCGAGGAGCGTCGAGCGCACGATGCGCGCGGTGGCGGCGGCGAGGATGAGCCCCAGCGACAGCGCCGGCAGGACCATGTGCCTCAGGTTCTCCCAAGCCCCCTCGGACACTGGCACGTAGCCGGCCGGCGGCAGCCACCCCAGGCGCAGCGAGAACAGCAGGATCAGCAGGATGCCGAGGAAGAACCCGGGGACCGACAGGCCGAGCAGCGCGAAGACCGAGCCCAGGTGGTCGACCCACCTCCCCCGGTTCAGCGCGGCGAGGACGCCCACCGGCAGGGCTATGGCCAGCGCCACGACCAGGCCGAGGAGCGTGAGCTCGAGCGTCACGGGGAAGCGCATGGCGAGGTCGCGCGCCACCGGCCTGCCCGTGCGGAGCGAGCGGCCGAGGTCGCCCTGCACGGCCGCGCCGGCCCACTGGCCGAACTGCACGTGCACGGGGAGGTCGAGGCCGAACATGCGCCGCAGCTCGGCGAGGCGCTCCTGGGAGACGTTGCCCTGGAGGCCGACGAGGTTCGTGACGACGTCGCCCGGCACCGCGCGCATCAGGGCGAAGACGATGAGCGCGACGCCGAACAGCGTGGGGACGGCCAGGAGGCAGCGCCTACCGACGTAACCGAGCATGGGTGGCGCCAATCCTATCAGCGGCCAGGAGGCGCGACCCGTCCTGGCGGGGGCTCGCGAGCCGCGCCGGACGTGGGCGCAGCTCCTCACGCCCGCGCGCGCCGCGGCGTAACCTGCCGGCGTGCCCATCCGCGACGAGCTGATCGAGCGCGTGATCCGCCAGCTGGCGGCGGCGTTCCTGCGCCTGAGCTCGCGAACGGCCGCGGTGGAGGTGGGCGAGGTCGAGGCGGCGGGGCTGCGGGCGGAGCTGGACGACGTCTACCGCCGCTTCCTGGGCTCCAGCGCCGAGCTGGTGTCGCGCCTCCCCACCGACGACCTGCTGGCGGTGATCGGCTCGGCCGGCTACGTCGACGGCGAGCGCGCCTACCTCCTCTCGGCCCTCCTCGAGACCGAGGCGGAGCTCGAGCACGCCCTGGGCGCGGGGGCGGACGACCCTCTCGTCGTCTCGCTGCGGGGCCGGGCCCTCGACATGGCCCTCGAGGCGGGTATCGAGGAGCTGGGCGAGCCCGACCTGCCCGACCGCGTCGACCGCCTGCTGGCCGTCGTACCGGACGAGGCGCTCACGCCGGCCACGCGCGAGCGCCTCGTCTGGTTCTGGCGGGCGCTCAGGCGCTACGCCCGCGCCGAGGACGCGCTCTTCGACTGGTTGGGCGCCGCCGAGGTCGGAGACACCGCGGCGCTGGAGCGGGTCGCGGGGCGCTTCTACGCCGACCTGGAGCTGCTCGACGACGCGGCCCTGGCCGCTGGCGGCCTACCGCGCGCGGAGCTGGGCGAGGGCCGGGCCGACGTGGAGGCGCGGCTCGGGGCGCTGCGCGGCGCCTGAGCGTCGGGGACGCGGCGCGCGGGTCGGCCGCCGCGACACCTACGGCGCCGGAGGCTCAGTCCCGCGGGGCGCGGCGTCCCGCCACGGGCAGGTAGAGCAGCGTGGACGCCGCGGCCAGACCGGCCAGGAGGAGGAACGCCGGCCGGTACGCCGCCGCGCCGTAGCCGTGGACCGCGGCGCCGCTCTCCACGATCGCGCCCATCAGCCACTGCAGGGCCATGGCGCCGCCGATGCCCACGAAGTTCACGACCGTGATCGCCCTGCCCAGCACGGAGGGCGCCGCCACCTCGCGGGCGTGCGCCAGGAGCACGGCGACGAACGCGCCGGAGAAGCCCAGTGCCAGGCAGACGACGCCGAGCGCCGGGACGGGCAAGCCGGGAGGCGCCGCCGCCAGCACCAGGTTCGCGGCCGTCGACAGCACCCCGGCGAGGAGCACGGTCCAGAACCTGCCGAAGGTGTCGGCCAGCCAGCCGGTGACGGCGTTGCCCAGGACGACCCCCACCCCGAGCGCGACGAGCAGGTTGCCGACGGCCACGGGCTCCAGCCGGTAGACGTCGTCGAGGTACGGGCCGGCCCACAGCCCCTGCACGGCCAGCACGGCGCCGATGAGGCCGAGGTTCACGAACGAGACCCGCCAGATGCGGTGGTCGCGGAGCAGGGCGCCGAGCCCGGCGGCAGCGGCCGGCTGGCCGACGGCGCCGCCTTCGGCGGGCCGGGGCGGCGCGGCCTCGCGCGCCGGGTCCCCGGCGGCGTGCGCGCCGGTACGGTCCGTGTCCGGGCGAGGCGCCCCGGGGGCGCGGGGCCCCGGCGCGTCCCTGGTGAGCAGCGCCACCGCCGCCGCCGCGGCCAGCACGAGGGCCGCGCCGCCGACGAAGACGGCGCGCCAGCCGAGCGCGCCGGCGAGCAACGCTAGCGGGGTGCCCGCCACCAGGGCGCCGGCCGAGCCGAGCGCCACGAACAGGCCGGAGACGGTCGCGAAGCGGCCCGGCGGGAACCACGCCGCGAACGCCTTCACGGCCCCCATCAGGACCCCGGCGAAGCCCACGCCCAGCAGCGCGCGCCCCGTGGCCAACGGCACGAAGGAACCGGCCAGACCGAACGCCGCCGAGCCCGCGGCACCGACCAGGAGCATCACCGGCACCACGCGGCGGCTGCCCCACCTGTCCAGCGCCCCGCCCAGGGGAAGCTGCACGGCGGCGAACGTGAGGAAGAACAGGCTGGTCATGAAGCCGAGCTGCTCCGCGTTCAGGCCCAGCTCGTCGCGCAGGTCGCCGGCGATGACGGCGTTCGCCGAGCGGTAGAAGTACGACAGCAGGTACGCCGCCACCCAGACGACGAAGAGACGTAGCCTGCCGCCCCCGAACACCAGGAGACTCTAACCAGGCGCGGTCCGCGGGCGCGCGCCCTCCGCCGCCGTGGTCGTGGAAGCGCGCCCTCCGCCGCCGTGGTCGCGGTCGCGCGCCGGCGAGCAGGCCTCCACCCGCCGGGGCGGCCGCGAGTCGCCTTACACTCGTCGCATGGCAGTCAAGACGCTCCCCGCCCGCAGCGAGCTGGACACCGCGTACACCTGGGACCTCTCCGTGCTCTACGCGAGCGAGGAGGCCTACCGGGCCGACCTGGACCGCGTCGCCGTCGAGGCCGAGACATTGGCCGGCTACCGCGGCCGCCTCGGCGAGTCGGCCGCCACGCTCGCCGAGTTCCTCGAGCTCTACTTCGGCTTCCAGGCCACCATGCAGCGGTTGCGCAACTACGCGACCCTGCCCGTGAACGTCGACCAACACGACCAGGAGGCCCGCCGCAAGGCCGGCGAGTTCGGCGCGGTGGCGGCGCGCGTCGCCCAGCGTCTGGCGTTCGTGCAGCCGGAGCTGCTCTCGCTCGGGACGGAGAAGGTCGAAGGCTTCATGCGCGAAGAGCCGGGCCTGGCCTACCTGAGCCGGTTCTTCGAGCGGCTCGAGGCGCTCAGGCCGCACGTGCGCACGGCCGAGGTCGAGGAGCTCCTCCTCGGCCTGCGGGAGCCGTTCGGCGCGGTCGAGCGCGCCTACAACAGCCTGGCGAACGGCGAGGTCCGATTCGAACCGGTGCGCGTGGCCGGCGAGGAGTACGTCGTCGAGCGCAGCACCTACCCGGCCCTGAAGGGCTCGCGTGACCGCGGCGTGCGCGAGGCCGCCTACGCCTCCTACAAGGACGGCTTCCTCCGCTTCGCCGACACGCTCGCCGAGCTCTACGTCGGCCGCGTGAAGCAGGCCGTGTACACGGCGCGCGCCCGCGGCTACGACGACACGGTGGCCCTGCAGCTCGAGCCGTACGAGGTGCCCCGCAGCGTCCTTGACGCCGTCGTCGACACGTTCAAGGCGAACCTGCCCGTGTGGCACCGGTACTGGGAGGCGCGTCGGCGGGTCCTGGGCGTGGAGCGGCTCGAGGACTGGGACGTCTTCGCCCCCCTGGCCAGCCAGCCCATGGAGGTGGGCTACCAGCAGGCCGTCGACTGGATCCTCGAAGGGATGGCCCCGCTGGGCGCCGAGTACGTGGAGCCGCTGCGCCGCGGCCTGCTGGAGCAGCGCTGGGTGGACGTCTACCCCAACCGGGGGAAGCGCGACGGCGCCTTCTGCTCGCACGCCTACGGCTGCACGCCTCAGGTGATGATGAGCTACGTGGGCGACCTCGGGTCGCTCTCGACCCTAGCCCACGAGCTCGGGCACGCCATGCACGACGTGCTGATGGACGAGGCCCAGCCGCTGCCGTACACGGACGTGTCGATGGTCGCGGCCGAGACCGCCTCGAACTTCAACCAGGCGCTGGTGCGGCGCCACCTGCTGGCCCGCTTCACCGACCCCGACCAGCGTTTGGACGTGCTCGACGAGGCGTTCGGGAACTTCCACCGGTACTTCTTCATCATGCCCACGCTCGTCAGGTTCGAGCTCGCGGTCCACGACGCCGTGGCCCGCGGCGAGGGCCTCACCGGCGCGAAGCTGAACGCGCTCATGCGCGACCTCTTCCAGGAGGGCTACGGCGAGCACATCACGGCCGACGAGCGCGTGGGCATCACCTGGGCCGAGTTCGGGCACCTGTACGTACCGTTCTATACGTTCCAGTACGCGGCCGGCATCTCGGCCGCCGCCGCGCTCGCCGAGGACGTGTACGAGGGCGAGCCCGGCGCGGCCGAGCGCTACCTCGGCTTCCTCAGGGCCGGCAGCTCCCTACCGACGATCGAGGCGCTGCGCGCCGCCGGCGTCGACCTCACCACCCCCGCCCCCATCGAGCGCGCCTTCGCGGTGCTCGAGGGTCACGTGGCCGAGCTCGAGCGCCTGGCGGGTACCAGGTGACGGAGGCCCGCGGACGCCCTCCCCTCGTGCGGGAGGCCGTGCGGGCCGTCGGCAACGCCGCCGCCAGGGCGCGCGACGCGCTGGTGACGGCGCTCCCGGGACCGCGCCCGCGGTGGGCCGTGCTCGAGCTCACCGGCAGCTACCCTGAGCGCAGGCAGCCGCGGAGGCGCCTCTCGCTCGCGGCCCTGGCCGGCGGACCGCGGGGGGCCTCGCTCGACGAGCTGGCCGCGTTGGTCGACCGCCTCTGCCGCGCTCCGGCCCTCGAGGGGGTGGTGCTGCGCGTGCAGGGCCTGACGGTGGACCTGGCCGCGGCGTACGCGCTGCGCCGCCAGGTGGAGCGCCTCCGCGCCGCCGGCAAGCGCACCGTCGCGGTGGCGCAGGCGCTCGACATGGCCGGCTACCTGGTCGTCTCCGCCGCCGACGAGGTCGTCGTGCCCGAGAGC
Organism: uncultured bacterium; assembly: GCA_964529575.1. Lineage (GTDB taxonomy): Bacteria > Deinococcota > Deinococci > Deinococcales > Trueperaceae > DASRWD01. The sequence continues at coordinate 6,662 of CAZGXF010000041.1, read as the reverse complement.
GCCGAGCTGTGGGTGCACGGCAGCGCGCTCGGCGCCACGTTCGTCGCCGACGCGCTCTCCCGCGTCGGCGCCAGGTTCGAGAAGGTCGCGATCGGGGAGTACAAGAACGCTCCGGACCAGCTGGCGCTACCGGCGATGAGCGAGCCCCAGCGCCGCCAGTACGAAGCCGTCCTCGACAGCGTCGAGCGCACGTTCCTGACCGCGGTGGCCACGGGCCGACGCAAGGAGCCGGACGACGTGAAGGCCTGGGTGGACGAGGGCGTGACCAGCGCCCGGCGCGCCCTCGAGCTCGGCATGGTCGACCGCGTCGCCTACGAGGACGAGGTCGTGAAGAGGGGTCAGGTGCCGGCGGAGAGGGCGGCCGCTTTCGCCCCGACCAGGCTCCGCCCCCGGGGCGGACGGGTCGCGGTGGTCTCGCTGGAGGGCTCGATCGTGCCGGGTCGCTCGCGCCGCTCGCCGCTGCCGCTGCCGCTCTTCGGCGGCACGTTGGCCGGCAGCGAGACGCTGGTGCGGGCCCTGCGCGCCGCGGGCAAGGACCCGCTCACCGAGGCCGTGGTCCTCCACGTCGACTCGGGCGGCGGGTCGGCGCTCGCCAGCGACCTGATCTGGCGCGAGGTGAAGCGGCTCGCCGAGCGCATGCCTGTCGTGGCGGTCATGGGCGAGCTCGCCGCCAGCGGCGGCTACTACGTGCTGACCCACGCCACGCGGGTCGTGGCGGCGCCGACGACGCTCACCGGCTCGATCGGCGTGTCCGCCGGCAAGTTCGTCTTGGAGGAGTTCAACCGTCGCTACGGCCTGAACCCCGAGTACCTGAGCCGCGGCCGCTTCGCGCGGCTGATGCGCGCCGCCGCCGGCTGGGACGACGACGAGCGCGCCCTGATGGAGCGCTACGTCTCCGAGGTCTACGACAGGTTCGTCTCCCGCGTCGCCGACGGCCGCCGCCTGAGCCGCGAGCGCGTCCACGAGCTCGGCCGCGGGCGCATCTGGACGGGCGCGGACGCCCTCGAGGTCGGCCTCGTGGACGAGCTGGGCGACGTGCAGCACGCCATCCGGGTGGCGAAGGAGCTGGCGGGCCTCCACGAGGACGCCGAGGTGCGCGACGTGCACGCGCCGGCGAAGCTCGTGCTCCCGGTCGGCGACGATCCGCAGGCGCTGCTCGACGCCGTGGCGCCCCTGCTCAGCGAGCGCGCGCTGCTGGTCCCTGACGTTAGCCTGCGGCTGTCCTGACCGAGCGGGCCACGGTCCCGCCCGACCACCCGCGTCCGCGCCCGGCTGCTACGGTCGGCCCGCCGCCGCGGCGGCGGCGAGCTCCGCGGCCAGGCGGCGGCCCTCCTTGAGGCGCTCCGCGACGCCCAGACCGCGGTAGGCGTCGCCGGCGAGCCGGACGCCGGGCAGTCTCGCCAGCGCCGACGCGAGCGCCGCCAGCGTCTCGGCGTGGCCGAGGCGGTACTGCGGGATGCCCCGCGGCCAGCTTACGACGTGGGCGATGACGGGCTCCGCGCGCACCCCCAGCGTCGTCGCCAGGTCCGCCCGCACGGCCGCGACCTTCTCGCGCTCGTCCAACGCGTGGAACGCGGGGTCGAGGACGCCGCCGCCGATGGCCCTCAGTAGCACGTGCCCCTCCGGCGCCACGCCCGGGGCGATCGCCGAGGCGTAGATGACCCCCAGGCTCCTCACGCCCTCGCCTCGAGGCGCGACGAAGCCGAACCCCTCGAGCGGCGGGACGTCGGCGCGGCGGTACCCCAGCGCCACCACGTCGACGGCGGCGTACGGCATCCGTTCGAGGAGCCGTGCGGCCTCCGGCACCGAGGGCTCGAGCAGGCGCGCGGCCTCGTGCGCCGGCGTGGCCAGAACTACAGAGCGGGCCACCCACACGCGCCCGTCGGAGGTGGCGACCTCGTGACCAGCCGCGCGCGCTCGGAGCGAACGGACCGCGGCGCCAGTCACCAAGCGCTCGCCCAGGGCCGCCGCCAGCGCCTCGTGCAGGCGGCGCATGCCGCCGGGCAGCACGGCGGGCCTGCGCCGCGGCGCGCCGGCTCGCCGTGCGGCGCCCATGCCCTTCAGCACGCTGCCGAAGCGCGCCTCGAGCCCCTTCAGCTGCGGGAAGAGCGCGGCGACGCTGAGCTCGCGGGGGTCCCCGGCCGCGACGCCGGAGACCAGCGCCTCGCCGAACGTGCGCGCGACGGCCGACCCGAAGCGGCGCTCGAGGAAGGCGTGTACCGTCTCGTCGCCCTCGCGGGGCGGACGGGTCGGCTCGAGCAGCGCTCGGAGCTTCGCCGGCCAGGGAAGCAGCGGGGAGGCCAAGAAGCCCCGCGGACCCTCCGGTACCGGTACGAGCCGCCCGCGCCTGACCAGGTACCGGCGGCCCACGTCCGTCGCCGGTGCAACGACCTCGTCCGTCAGGCCGAGCGCGTCGAGCAGCGGCGCGGTCCCCTCGGGCTCGAGCACCAGCGTGCCCGGCCCCGTGTCCACGGAGAAGCCGCCCACGTCGAGCGTGGAGGCCTTGCCGCCGGCGCGCTCGGCGGCCTCGAGCAGTACCACGCGCGCGCCGGGCTCGAGCCGGGTGACCCAGAAGGCGGTGGCGAGACCGGTCAGCCCGCCCCCGACCACCAGTACGTCGACCGGCTCGGGCCCCGCGCCGGTCCCGTACGCCGGTCCGACGCGTGCGACGGAGCTCACCCGACCGCGCTCGTCCATTACCGGGGCTCCGCCGCCCTCAACGGCTCAGGGCCTCGTCGCGCGCGGCCCGGCCGAGCCCGGTCCGCCGGTACGGCGCGACGGCGTTCGGCAGGTCGCGGCACTGCGGGTTCACGCAGCCCGGGCACCTGAGGCCGTACTGGCGCGTGCAGGCCCCGCCCGACGCGAGGTGCTCGGCGACGATCTCGGCGAGCGCGTCGAGGAACGCGGGCGAGTCGTTCAAGGCCGGCGCGCGCCGGTAGTTCGCGATGCCGACCTCCGCCGCCAGATGTCCGTACTCGATGTCGAGCTCGTGAAGCGTCTCTATGTGGTCGCTGGTGAACGCCACGGGCACGACGAGCACGTTCGCGCGCCCCTTGGCGCCGAGCTCCTTCACGACGCTCTCGGTCGAGGGCCCCAGCCACGGCACGGGGCCGACCTCGGACTGGTAGCTGATCAGGTACTCGTGCGCGTAGCCGAGGCGCTCCATCACCGCGTGCACCGTCGCGCCCACCTCGGCCGGGTAGGCGTCGCCGCGGTTCACCACGCTCATGGGCAGGCTGTGGGCGCTGAAGACGACCACCACGTCGGCCCGGTCCTCGGGCGCGAAGCTCGCCAGGCCCGCGCGCACGGTCTCGGTCATCGCGTCCACGAAGCGCGGATGGGCGAACCACCTGTCGATCACGCTCCAGGCGAAGTCGCCCTCGACCCCCAGCCGGCGCGCGGCGCGCCACAGCTCGTTGAGGCTGCTGCCCGTCGTGGCGCAGGAGAACTGCGGGTACTGCGTGAACGCCACGGCGCGCGCAACGCCGTCGGCCTTCATGCGCGCCAGGGCGTCCTCGCTCTTGGGGTCGGCGTAGCGGAAGGCCACGTAGAAGCGGTGCGGGGCGGTCGCGGGCGAGAGCCTGTCGAGGCGCTCGCACATCCCCTGCCCCTGGCGCGTCGTCCAGCCGAGGATCGGGCTGCCGCCGCCGATGTCGCGGTAGTTCGCCTGGACGGCCTTGACCCGCCGCCTGGCGATGAAGGGGCCCAGGACGCGCTGCGCGGGTAGTTGGATGATCTCCTCGTCGGCGAAGAGCTCGAGGAGGAACGGCTCGACCTCGTCGAGGTCCTTCGGGCCCCCGAGGTTGAGCATCACGATGCCGGTGGGCCCCCGGGCCCCGACGCGACCCTCTTCGTCCGCTGCGGTCATGCGGTCTCCTGTCGTCGGGTCCCCAGCCAGTCGCGGGGGACGAGGTACTCGGCCAGGCGCGCTTCGGGGCTCCCCGGCTCGGGACGGTGGTCGAAGGTCCAGGCGGCCACCGGAGGGAGGGAGACGAGGATCGCCTCGATGTTCCCGCCCGTCTGCAGCCCGAAGAGCGTGCCGCGGTCGTAGACCAGGTTGAACTCGACGTAGCGGCCGCGGCGCAGGCGCTGCCAGGCCAGCTCGCGCTCGCCGTACGGCGCGGCGCGCCGCCGCTCGACGATCGGCAGGTACGCCTCGGGGACGGCCGCGAGGCCGCTGGCGGCGAACGCCAGGTCGGCCTCCCAGAGGGGCCCGCCGGGCAGCCCGTCCGCGCCCGCCGCCCTGGCCTGCAGCGGCGGCGTGAGCTGGTCGAAGAAGATGCCGCCCACGCCGCGCGTCTCGCGGCGGTGCGGGACGTAGAAGTAGTCGTCGCAACGCCGCTTCAGCTCATCGTAGAGCCCCGGGTCGCGCGCGTCGCACTGCGCCTTCAGCACGGCGTGGAAGTGCACGACGTCGTCGTCGAAGGCGTAGTTCGGCGTGAGGTCGGCGCCCCCGCCGAACCACCACAGGTCGCCCACCTCGAAGTAGCGGTAGTTGGCGTGGAACGAGGGCACGTAAGGGTTCACGGCGTGGGCGATGAGCGAGAGGCCGGTGGCGAAGTACGGCCGGCCCGCCGCCTCGGGGTGTGCGGCCGCGAGGCTGGCCGGGACCTCGGCGCCGTGCACGGCCGAGACGTTGACGCCCACCTTGGCGAACGTCTCGCCGTCCTCGAGCACCATCGCCGTGCCGCCGCCTCCGCCGGGGCGCTCCCAGGCGTGCTGGCGGAACCGCGCCCTGCCCTCGAGCGCCTCGAAGCGCGTCACGATCGCGGCCTGCGCCCCCCTGACCAGGTCCTCGACCCGCCGGGCGTGGGTGGAGAACGCCGGCGCCGACCCGGCCGCCGCTACCGAGGCTTCGGCCGCGCTCACGCCCGCACCCCGGCGGCAGCGGGCCGCCGCGCGAAGCCCTTGACCAGCTCCACGACAGCGGCGACGGCGTCGGGGTCGGTGCCCGGCAGCATGCCGTGGCCGAGGTTGAAGACGTGCGGGCCGCCCTGCCCCTCCTCGAGGACCCGCCGCGCCTCTTCGAGCAGCTCCCGGCGCGGGGCGAGCAGCGCGGCCGGGTCGAGGTTGCCCTGCAGGACCCGGCCAGGCAGGAGCCGCCGCGCCTCTGACAGCGGCGTGCGCCAGTCGACGCTCACCGCGTCGGCGCCCAAGCCCGCGATCTCGGTCAGCAGGTGGCCGGCGCCGACGGCCATGTACGTCACGGGCACGCCCAGCGCCCGCACCGCGGCCACGATCCGGCGCAGGTGCGGCGCGCCGTGCCGAGCGAAGCCCTCCCGGTCGAGCAGGCCGGCCCACGAGTCGAAGAGCTGAACCGCGCTCGCGCCGGCGGCGACCTGCGCGGCGAGGTAGTTCACGGCCACGCCGGCGAGCTTCGAGAGGAGCGCGTCGGCGGCGCCTGGTTCCGATCGGAGGAAGGCGCGGAACGTCGCGAAGTCCTTCGAGCCGTGGCCCTCCACCAGGTAGGCGGCGAGAGTGAGGGGGGCGCCCGCGAAGCCGATGATGGGCACCGGTGAGGCGGCCGCGGCCAGGCGTACCGCCGCGGCCGCGAACGGCGCCACCTCGGCGGCGCTCGGCACGCGCAGCCGAGCGACGGCCGCGGCGTCCCGCACCGGTTCGGCGATAACAGGGCCGGGCGCGAACTCGACCTCGACGCCCATGCCAGGCAGCGGCGACATGATGTCCTGGAACAGGATCGCCGCGTCGACGCCGAAGCGCGCGACGGGCTGCAGCGTTACATCGGCGGCCAGCTCCGGCGTCCGCACCATCTCCCAGAACGGGTGGCGCTCGCGGACCCGCCGGTACTCGGGCAGGTAACGGCCCGCCTGCCGCATGAACCAGACCGGCGCGCGCTCGCCGTCGCGCCCACGCAGCGTCTCCAGGTAGAGGCTCACGCCCGCCCACCCCTCGCGGCTGCTCGGCCGGCCTCGGCGGGCGCGGCGTCCGGCGTGAACCTGTAGCCGACGCCCCACACGGTGTGGATGTAGACGGGCGCTTCGGTGTCCGGCTCGAAGTGGCGCCTCAGGCGCACGATGAAGTTGTCGATGGTACGGCTGCTCGGGAAGGTGTCGTCGCCCCAGACGCGGTCCATGATCTCGTCGCGGCTGACGACCTCGCCCGCCCGCTCGGCGAGCACGCGCAGGATCCCTAGCTCGCGCTCGGAGAGCTGCACCTCGCGGCCGTCCCTGAGGCGGGCGGTCCAGGTCCGGAAGTCTACGACGTGCCCGCCGAACGCCAGGCGCTGCGCCGGCGCCGGCTGCGTCCGCTTCAGCAGCGCCCTCACCCGCAGCAGGAACTCGTGCAGGTGGAACGGCTTCGTGAGGTAGTCGTCGGCCCCGGCCTGGAGTCCGGCGATGCGGTCGGTCGCCTCGCCGCGCGCGCTGAGGAACAGCACCGGGGTGGCGTCGCCCTCCTCCCGCCGGAGGCGGCACACCTCGAAGCCGTCGACGCTGGGCAGCATCACGTCGAGGACCACGAGGTCCGGCGTGTCGCGCCGCCAGGTCGCGAGTGCCTCCTCGCCGTCGCCGGCGACCGTCACCTCGTAGCCCTCCTCGACGAGGTTCTCGGCCAGCACCTCGGCCAGGCCGGGCTCGTCCTCCACGACGAGCACCGACGCTTGGAGACGCGCTTCCACCGCAGCCGGCCCGGTCACGCCGACC
>CAZGXF010000040.1:0-19211 GCA_964529575.1 uncultured bacterium | reverse complement strand
GTGATCCACTCGTCGGACGTGTCCATCATCCGCTCGAGGTCGTGGTTCGAGAGGACGTTCGGCGGGGCGTAGGCGCCGAGGAGCGTTATGCCGGCCCTCGTCCCCCCACGCCCGCTGAGTCCGAGGGTGGCTATGGCCTTAGGCCTCCGCGAAGACCTGTCGGCCGTCGTAGTAGCCGCACTCGGGGCAGACGACGTGCGGCGGGCGCAGCTCCTTGCACTGCGGGCAGGCGACGAGCGTCGGCTCCTTCAGCGCGTGGTGGCTGCGACGGGCGTCGCGGCTGGCGCGCGACGTGCGCTTCTTGGGTACTGGGTGCTTCGCCATCTCTGTTGACTCTCCTCAGCGGGGCCCCTGTCGAGCCCGGCGGTTAGCTTACGACTCCCGTTCGAGGTCCCTCAGCGCCTCTTCCAGGCCCTTGATGCGCACGGCGCCGGTGTGGGCCTCGGGCGCGACCGGACGGTCGTCGGCTAGCTCGGGATGCTCGTTGAGGTTCACCCCGTCCTCGTTCAGGCCCCGGCAGTCCTCGCGGCAGAGGGCCGTGAGGGGCACCTCGATGGCGATGAGCTCGGTGAGCAGCGGAGCGAAGTCGACCTCGGGGCGTCCGAAGACGAGCAGCTCCTCCTCCTCGTCCTCGAGCTCCTCGAGCCGCAGCGGCAGCTCCGACGGGCGGTACGACATCGGGTAGACGAACTCCGCCTCGACGTCGACCGCGACCTCGGTCAGGCAGCGCCGGCACTCCAGCACCGCGGAGGCGCTCATGTGGCCGTCGGCGACGAAGTCGTCGTCGCCGCCCGTGTTCACCACGTGGACGTGCCACTCGATCGGGCCGGCGAGCCGTAGGCCGTCGGCGTCGAGCAGCTCCTGCTCGGGCTCGAGCAGGCCCTCCGCTTCTACCTCGAGTTCGCTTCCGGGAGCGTGGTGAAGCAGGGAGGCTAGGTTGAGTGTCGCATCCCTGCGAGACTGCATCCCGCTAAAGTATAGGTCTGCACGGCCACAAGTCAAGGCGAGGCGATGCGGAGGCTGCCGTCGGTGCCGCGCGGTGAGCGACGACCATGCCTCGGCCGCGCCGAGGCGTAGCATCGCGGCGAGCCCGCCTCGGAGGGTGCCCGGACACCTGTCGGAAGGGTGTGAGCCGCAGCATGTTGAGCGTCGTCGTGCCGGTGAGGGGGAGGCCCGAGCTCCTGGTGGAGCAGCTCGAAGCGCTGGCCGCGCAGGCCGCCGCGGGCGCTTGGGAGCTCATCGTGGCCGACGACTCCGAGCCGGGCGACGACACCATCGTCGACGTGCTGGCGCGCTTCGAGGGACGCCTGCCGGGCCTGCGGCGCGTGGCCGCCGGCGGCAAGGGGGCCGCGCACGCGCGCAACGTGGGCGCCGCCGCCGCCACGGGCGACAAGCTGGGCTTCCTGGACGCCGACGACGTGGCCGCTCCCGGCTGGGTGGCCGCGATGGCGACCGCGCTCGACCGGCACGCCGTCGTGGCGTCGCGCTGGGAGTTCGAGCTGCTGAACCCGCCCGAGGTGCTGGCCAGCCGCGCGCCGGCGCAGGTGGACGGGCCGCAGCGCTACACGCGCCCGCCCTTCCTGGACCACGCCGGCGGCTGCGGGCTGGGCGTGCGGCGCGAGGCGTTCGAGGCCGCGGGCGGCTTCGACGAGAGCTGGCCCCTGCTCGAGGACACCGACCTGTCGTGGCGGCTGCAGCTCGCCGGCCACGAGCTGGCGTTCGCGCCCGACGCCGTCGTGCACATCCGTTTCCGCTCCGGCCTGGCCAGCTTCGTGCAGGCCTACGGCTACGGCTTCTACAACGTGCGGCTCTACAAGGAGTACCTGCCGCGCGGCATGCCGCGCCTCGGTCCCCTGCGGTCGCTGCAGAGCCTGTGGGGGCTGGTGCTCACGCTGCCCGACCTCCTGCGCCGCGAGTCGCGGACGCGCTACGTGCGCCGGCTCGGCTTCAGGCTCGGCCGGCTGGCCGGCTCGTTCCGCTTCGGCGTATGGGCGGTGTGAGGCGCTCGCTGGCGGCCCGGGTCGCCAGGCGGGCGCGCTCGGCGGCGCTCACGCCGCTCCTGGGCGCCGTGGTGGGCGTGAGGACGTCGCGGCCGTGCGTCGCGCTCACGTTCGACGACGGCCCCCACCCCCGCTGGACGCCGGCGCTGCTGGACGTCCTCGCCCGCCACGGGGCCAAGGCCACCCACTTCTTCGTGGGCGAGGCCGCCGCGCGGCACCCGGACCTCGCCGCGGCCGTCGCTGACGCCGGGCACGCCCTGGGTTCGCACACCTACTCGCACCCGTCCTTGGTGCGCCTGGAGCCGGCCGCGGCGGAGCGGGAGGTCGCCGCCGGCCACGACGCCTTGGGCGACCTGGCCTCCCCGCTCTTCCGGCCGCCCTACGGCCACTACGACCTGCGGGTCGCCCGCGCCGTCCGGCGTCGGGGGCTGAGCTGCGTGGCCTGGAGCGCGCACGTGGAGGACTGGCTGCCCTTGGGCGCCGACGAGCTGGCCCGCCGCATCGGCGGGGCCCTGCGACCGGGGGCCGTCCTGCTGCTGCACGAGGCCCTCCACACGCGGGCGCCGCGCGACGAGCCCGACCGCACGGCGCTCCTGACGGCCCTCGACGAGGTCCTGGCGGAGCGCGCCGGCGAGCTCAGGTTCGTCACCGTGCCGGAGCTGATGGCGCTGGGGCGCCCGGTGCGGTCGCTGCTGGAGCGGCGCGGCGACGACGCCTTCGTCGCCGCCCAAGAGCGCGTCGCGGGGTAGGCTCCTTCCCGATGTTCGAGGTCGTGCCCTGCGTCGACGTCAGGCGTGGCCGGGCCGTGCGCCTCTACGAGGGCGACCCGGAGAGGGAGACGGTCTACCACGACAGTCCACTGGAGGCCGCGCGGCGCTTCGTGGCGCTGGGCGCCGGGCGGCTGCACGTCGTAGACCTCGACGCCACCCTGGGCGACGGCGGCAACCTGGCCGAGATCGAGAGGCTGTGCCGCGGCGTCGCGGCCGACGTCCAGGTCGCCGGCGGCGTCAGGAGCGTCGCGGACGTGGAGCGCCGGCTCGCCTTCGCCGCCGCGGTCGTCGTCGGCACCGCCGCGGTGACGCAGCCCGAGCTGGTGGACGCCCTGCTGGCGCGGTTCGGGCCCGAGCGGGTGATCGTGTCGGTGGACGCCGCCGGCGGCGAGGTGCTCGTGCGCGGCTGGCAGGCCGGCAGCGGGGTCGACGCCGCGGACCTCGCGCGCGACATGGAGGCGCGGGGGGTGCGGCGCCTCATCTTCACCGACGTGTCGCGCGACGGCACGCTGCGCGGGGTCGACCCGGCCCCGGTCGCGGCCGTGAGGGCGGCCTTCGGGGGGACGCTGCACGCCGGCGGCGGCGTGGGCTCCGACGCCGACCTCGACCTGTACGAGAGCCTGGGCCTGGAGGGCGCGATCGTGGGGCGCGCCCTGTACGAAGGGAAGGTCACCTATCCCCGAACTGCCTGAGGTCGAGACCGTCAGGCGCGAGCTGGAGCCGTGGCTGGCGGGCAGGGTGGTGGCGGGCGCCGAGCTGCTGGCGCCGCCGGGACCGAAGTACGCCGGGCTCGAGCGCGCGGCCGGGCAACGGGTACTGGCCGTGGGGCGCCGCGGCAAGTTCATCCTGGCGCCGCTGTCGGGCGGAGACGAGCTTGTCGTGCACCTGGGCATGACCGGCTCGCTGGCGCCCGAGGAGCCGGCGGACCACGTGCGGGTGCGGCTGCACCTCCTCGGCGAGGGCCCCGCGACGATCTACTTCAGGGACCCGCGGCGCTTCGGGCGCTTCCTGGTGGTGCGCGCCGGTGACTACGGGGCGCTGCCCACCCTGAGCTCCCTGGGGCCCGAGCCGTTCGACCCCGCCCTCACGCCCGAGCTCTTCACCGCGAACCTGCGCCGCTCCGGCGTGGCCGTGAAGGCCTACCTCCTGAGCCAGCGGCCCGTCGCCGGCGTGGGGAACATCTACGCCGACGAGGCGCTGTGGCGCGCGCGCGTGCACCCGCTCACGCCCGCGAACGCGCTCACGCCGGACCAGGCGGGGGCGCTCCTGCAGGCGCTGCGCGACGTGCTCGCCGAGAGCATCGCCGCGAACGGCACGACCCTGCGCGACTACCGGCGCGTGGGCGGCGAGAGCGGGTCGTTCTACGAGAGGCTCGCGGTGTACGGGAAGGGCGGCGAGCCGTGCCCGCGTTGCGGGACCGCGATGGTCAGGAGCGTCGTGGGCGGCCGCGGGACCGTCCACTGCCCCGTGTGCCAGCCCGCGCCGCGTCGCGCCGGCCGCCCTTCCGGCCGCGGTGCCCGCTCCCGAGGGGTGCCCCGTGCCCGCTGAACGCCCGCCCGCCGCTGCCGCCGGAGCCGAACCGCACGCCGACGCCGACCGGGCGCGCGTCGCGCCGGCTCCCGGGGCTGCGGACGAGAGCCGCCCCGCCTACGCGGTGAGCGCCCCCTTCCCCGTCCAGCTCCGCTTCTCCGACACCGACAGGCTGGGCCACGTCAACAACGCCGTCTACGCCACCTACGCCGAGCTGGGCCGCCTGGCCTTCCTGCGCGAGCTGGGCATGACCGACCAGGGGCTGATCCTCGCGCGGCTCGCGATCGACTTCCGCCGCCAGGTGCGCCTGGGCGACGAGTGCTCCGTCGTCACGCGCGTCGTGCGCGTGGGCCGCACGAGCTTCACGCTGGAGCAGACCCTGACCGCGAACGGCGAGGTCGCCGCCGAGTTCGAGGCCGTCCTGGTCTGCTTCGACTACGCCTCGCAACGCCCGGTGCCCGTGCCAGACGCCTTCCGCCGCGCCCTGACCGGCGGAGCCGAGGCGGGCGCCCGGTTGTAGGATTACCTGGTGCGGTCTAGCGAGGGGCGCCGAGGCGAGCGCGCGGTCGTCGTGACCGGCGCGTCCAGCGGCATCGGCAAGGCGGTGGCCCTCCACCTCGCACAGCGGGGCTTCCTGGTGTTCGCCGGGGTGCGACGGCCGGAGGACGGGGACGCGCTCACCGCCGCGGCCGGCGCCGACGCCGGGCTCGTGAGGCCGGTCCGCCTCGACGTCACCGTCCCTGAGGACGTCTGCGCCGTCGCCGAGACCGTCAAGGCCCACGGCACGCCGCTCGGCGGGGTCGTCAGCAACGCCGGCATCGCCGTGGCCGCGCCCATGGAGTTCGTCCCGCTCGACGACCTCAGGCGCCAGTTCGAGGTGAACGTCGTCGGCGCCGTGGCCACGGTGCAGGCCCTGATGCCGCAGGTGCGGGCCGGCCACGGCCGCCTGGTGATGGTCGGCTCGATCTCCGGCCTCGTCTCCTCACGCGTCCTGGGCGCCTACGCCGCGTCGAAGTTCGCGCTCGAGGCCGTGTCCGACGCGTTCAGGCGCGAGCTCGTCGACTGGGGCATCCCGGTCTCCGTGGTGGAGCCGGGCCGCATCGCCACGCCCATCTGGTCGAAGTCCCTGGCCGAGGCGCTGGAGCGCCTGGAGCGCATGCCTCCCGAGGCCCTCACCTACTACCAGGGCATGATCGACGAGGTCAGGGAGGGCGCCAAGCAGGCCGAGGTGAACGGCACGCCAGCCGAGGCCGTGGCGCGCGCCGTCCACCGCGCGCTCACCGACCGCAGGCCGCGCACGCGCTACTTCGTGGGCTTCGACGCGCACCTCATCAACGCGCTGCGGCGCGTGCTCACCGACCCGATGTTCGACAGGCTGATAAGGGCCACGCGCCGCTGAGGGGCGAGGGCGGCCGGTCGCAGCAGGAGACGCCGCGGGTCGCCACAGGAGCCGTCGCGGGTCGTCGCAGGTGCCGCGGCGGGTCCGAGGCGGTTCTGCCCCACGCGGCCGCTCAAGGGCCGATGAAGGCGGCGCAGCCTCGGGACCGCAACGGTCGGGGCGCGGGTGATATCGTTCCTGGACGCGTTCAACGTGGGCGAGACCGCACACGCGCGCACGGACACGACTACCCGAAAGGTGGAGCGATGCGGAGAACCATCACGCTGATACTGACCGCCACCGTCGCCGCAGCACTCCTCGGCGCTGCGTCCGCCCAGACGGGCTGGACCTGCCCGGAAGGCTTCGCGGGCCAGACGCTCTCGGTCTACAACTGGAGCACGTACATCGCCGAGGACACGATCTCGAACTTCGAGGAGCTTTGCGACGTCCGCGTCATCTACGACACCTACCCGACCGACGACGACATGCTCGTGCGCCTGCGCCAGGGCAACCCCGGTTTCGACGTCGTGGTGCCCTCCGACGTGGTCGCGACGCTGATGATCGCCGAGGGCCTCCTCGAGGAGCTCGACCACGCGAACATCCCGAACCTGGCGAACGTCGACCCCACCTTCCTCGACCTGGCGTTCGACCCGGGCAACCGCTACACGGTGCCGTACCAGTGGGGCACGACGGGCATCGGCTACAACGCCGAGCGCGTGGGCGAGGTCACCAGCTGGGCCGACCTCTTCTCGCACGACGGCCCGGTGGCCTGGCTGGCCGACACCACCCAGATGATCGGCGTGGCGCTGCTCATGACCGGCCACGACCCGAACAGCTCCGACCCGGCCGAGATCGAGGAGGCCAAGCGGTTCCTCATCGAGAACGGGCGGAACGTCGTCTACATCGCCGGCGACGACGGCCAGGAGATGCTGGTGCGCGGCGAGGTCGACATGGTCGTGGAGTACTCGGGCGACATCTTCCAGGTCATGGACGAGTGCGAGTGCGACACGTACGGCTACGTCATCCCCGAGGAGGGCGCGAACTTCTGGGTCGACAACCTCGCGATCCCGCGCGGCGCCCCGAACAAGGCCCTGGCCGAGGTGTTCATCGACTACGTCCTCGACCCGCAGGTGGGCGCCGACATCTCCAACTACACCGCCTACGGCACGCCGAACCTGGCCGCGCTCGACCAGGGCCTCATCGACGAGGAGCTGGCCGCCGACCCGGGCATCTACCCCGGCGCCGAGACGCGCGAGCGCCTCTTCTTCGCCGTTCAGGACGAGGAGCGCGAGGCGCTGCTGAACGAGGCCTGGGACGAGATCCGGATCTTCGTCGGCCAGTAGGGGGCAAGGGCGGGCCTTGACCGACCACGCCACGACCCGGCCGGCCGCTCCCGCCACGGCGGGAGCGCCGGCCGTGCGCATCTCGGGGCTCGTGAAGGAGTTCGGCGAGCGCAGGGCCGACCAGCGCGTCCGCGCCGTGGACGGCGTGAGCCTCGACATCGCCGAGGGCGAGTTCTTCGCCCTGCTGGGGCCTTCGGGCTGCGGCAAGACGACGACCCTGCGCATGATCGCCGGCTTCGAGCAGCCCGACGAGGGCGAGGTGCTGCTGCGCGGCCGGCCGATGCAAGGCGTGCCGGCCTTCCACCGGCCCGTGAACACGGTCTTCCAGGACTTCGCGCTCTTCCCGCACATGACGGTCATGCAGAACGTCATGTTCGGCCTGCGCATGGCGAAGGTGCCGGCGAAGGAGGCGAAGCAGCGCGCGCAGGAGGCTCTGGAGCTCGTGAGGCTCCCTCACGTGGCGGAGCGGAAGCCGCACATGCTCTCCGGCGGCCAGCGCCAGCGCGTGGCCGTGGCGCGCGCCCTCGTGAACAGGCCCGCGGTGCTGCTCCTCGACGAGCCGCTGGGCGCCCTGGACCTGAAGCTCCGCAAGGCCATGCAGTTCGAGCTGAAGAACCTCCAGCAGCAGGTGGGCATCACCTTCGTCTACGTGACCCACGACCAGGAGGAGGCCCTGACCATGGCCGACAGGATCGCGGTCATGAGCGAGGGCCAGGTGCTGCAGGTGGGCGCCCCCGACGACATCTACGAGCGGCCCACGAGCCGCTTCGTCGCCGACTTCATCGGCGAGACGAACTTCCTCGACGGCCGGCTCAAGGCCGTGGACGGCCGGCTGGCCGCGGTCGAGACCGCGGGGGGCGCCGTCGTGTGGGGCGAGCTGCGCGACGAGGACCTGGGGGTGGGCGACGCGGCGGCGCTGGCGGTGAGGCCCGAGAAGCTCAGCGTGGACGCCGCCGGCGACGGCCCGCCCGCGGCCGAGAACGAGACGCGCCTGCACGGTGTGATCGTCGCGGCGCACTACCTGGGCACCGACGCCCGCTACGAGGTGGACGTCGAGGGCGCCGGCTCGCTCGTCGCCCGCGTCCAGAACCAGCACCACGGCTACGGCGGCATGCTCAAGGCCGGCACGCGCGTGGCCCTGACGTGGCGTACCGAGCACGGCTCCGTGCTGCGTTAGGCCGGGCCTCGCCTGCAGGGCCGACGCTCGGGACGGCCGCGACAAGCGCGGTGGTCGCCCGGCTGAACGGTGGCGCGCGCTCGGGTAGGCTCTGCGCATGAGGACGTCCGGAGCCCCGCTCCTGCGGGTGGCGGGCTCGCCCTACGAGATGGGCTTCGCCCACGGCCGCGCCGCGGCGGCCTCGGTAAGGGCCTACGCCGAGGAGCGCGTCGCCCTGGCCTGTTCGCCTACCTGGTCGGGGCGCGAGGCCACGCGCGCGGAGGTGCTGGCGCTCGCCGGCGCCTGCCTCGAGGTCCACGAGCAGAGGTACCCGGAGCTGGCGGAGGAGCTGCGCGGCGTCGCCGCGGGCGCCGACGTGTCGCCGGCCGCGCTGATCGTCGCCGGCGGCTTCACCGACCTCGTCGACGCCGTGGCGGCGGGGGCGCTGGGCGGCGAGGCGTCCCGCCCGGCTCCTGGCGACGAGGACGACTGCACGGCCTTCCTGGTGCCCGCGGAGCGCATGGCCGACGGCGCGCCCGCCTTCGGCCAGACCTGGGACATGCACGAGGGCTCGGCCGAGCACCTGGTGCTGCTGGAGGGGCGCCCGCACGACGCGCCCGCCTTCGTGGTCCTCACCACCGCCGGCTGCGTCGGCATGATCGGCATGAACGAGGCCGGCCTGACCGTGGGCATCAACAACCTCACCGCCGCCGACGGGCGCGTGGGCGTGACCTGGCCGTTCGTCGTGCGGGCGATGCTGCGCGAGGAGACGGTGGAGGCGGCCTTGGCCGTGCTGCTGGACGCTCCGCTCTGCGGCGGCCACAACTACCTGGTCATGGACGCCGCCGGGCGCGGCGCGAACGTCGAGGCGATGCCCACCGCGCGCGTCGTCACCGAGCTCTCCTCGGAGGTGGTGGCGCACACGAACCACTGCCTCGCCCCCGCGACGAGGGCTGTGGAGAGGCCGCGCGAACCGGCGTCGCAGGCGGAGTCGGAGAGGCGGCTGGAGCGGGCGCGGGAGCTCCTCGGCGGACGCGTCCTGACCCTCGACGACCTCAAGGGCGTCACCGCCGACGGGCGGGGCGTCTGCCGCGTCGGCGCCCCGCCCTCGTACGTAGGCACCTGCGGCGCCATCGTCGCGCGGCCCGCGGCGCGCGAGCTGCACGCGGTGGCGGGCCGGCCCGGCGAGGTGGGCTACGAGCGGTTCGACCTGGCGGTGGGCGCGAGGTGACGCCGCGCGAGCCTTGGCCGCACGCCAGGGTCGTGCCCAGCGCGCCGGAGCACGCCCCCGCCCTGGAGGAGCTGCAGCGCGTCTGCTTCCCGTACCTCAGCGAGGCGGAGCGGATGAAGGCCGAGCACTTCCTGAGGCACCTCGAGGTGTTCCCCGAGGGCGAGTTCGTGGCCGTCACCGACCGTGCCCCCGACGGCAGCCCGCTGGGTCGCGAGGCCGTCGTGGGCCTCGGCTCGGGGTTCCTCACGCGCTTCGACCTCGACCACCCGCACCACTCGTTCCTCGAGGCCATCGCCGGGGGCACGTACGCGAACCACGACCCGGAGGGCGACTGGTACTACGGCGCCGACATCAGCGTCCACCCCGACTACCGCGGCAAGGGCATCGGGACGCTGCTCTACAGGGCGCGGCAGGACCTGGCGCGGCGGCTGAACCTGCGCGGCATCGTCGCGGGCGGGGCCCTGCCCGGCTACGGGGCGCACCGCGACCGCATGAGCGTGGCCGACTACGTGGCCGCCGTGGCGCGCGGCGAGCTCCACGACCCCACGCTCACCTTCCAGCTCGCCAACGGCTTCGAGGCGCTGGGGGTCATCGAGGGTTACATGACCGACGAGACGACGCGCGACGCCGCCAGCTTCATCGTCTGGCGCAACCCCGACCGCCGGGAGGGCTGAGGTGGGCCCGGGCGGCGGCGCGGGGGAGGGCGCGGCGTCGCCGGCACCCGAGGACCGCCGCGGCCGCGTGGTCGTGGTGGGCAGCTTGAACATGGACCTGGTCGTGAGGGTCGCGCGGCACCCGCGGCCGGGCGAGACCGTCCTGGGGCACGGGCACGCCAGCCACCCGGGCGGCAAGGGCGCGAACCAGGCCGTGGCGGCGGCGCGGCTGGGCGCCCACGTGAGCCTGGCCGGGCGGGTCGGCGACGACGACCACGGCCGCGCGCTCGTGGCCGCGCTGCGGCGGGACGGCGTGGACGTCTCGCGCGTGCTGCGCGGGGAGCGGCCCACGGGCGTGGCGTTCATCCAGGTCGACGACCGCGGGCAGAACTCCATCGTCGTCTCGCCCGGCGCGAACGGCGAGGTGAGCGTCGACGACGTCGCGGCCCTCGACCTCGCGTCGGCCGCCGTGGTCATGCTCCAGCTGGAGGTGCCCCTCGTGGCGGTGCTGGCGGCGGCGCGCGCGGCGCGGCGGGCGGGCGCGGCCGTGCTCCTGAACCTGGCGCCGGCGCAGGCGCTGCCGCCCGAGCGGCTCGCCGACGTGACCCACCTGCTGGTGAACGAGCACGAGGCGGCGCTGCTGCTGGGCGAGGACGCCGGGGCGGTGACCGCCGACCCGGTGGGGGCCGCGCGGCGCCTCACGGCCCTGGCCCCGGTGGCCGTCGTGACCTTGGGCGCGGCCGGCGCCGCCTGGGCCGAGCGCGGCGGCTCGGAGGGCCGGCGTCCGGCGTTCGAGGTCGAGGTCGTGGACACCACCGCCGCCGGCGACGCCTTCGCCGGCGCCCTGGCGGCCCGGCTGGCAGCGGGCGAGCGCGACCTGGCCGCGGCCGTGCGCTACGCCTGCGCCGCGGGCTCCCTGGCCACGACGCGCGCGGGGGCGCAGCCCTCCTTGCCCACGGCGGACGAGGTCGAGCGCCTCAGCGGCCCAGCTGCGCCACCGCCAGGACCTGGGACCGCTCCCCCCGCTCGGTCCTGAGCTCGACGACGTCCACGCCGGTGACGTCGAACTGCAGCATGTTCTCGCTGCCCCTGGCCAGCTCGCGCGCGCCAGCCTCGCCGCGGCCGACGACCACGTAGGTCGCGCCCCGCTCCGGCCTGTTGGGCTGCAGCACCAGGGCCCTGCCGTCGGGCAGCACGCACAGCACGCCGAGCCGCACGCCGGCGGCGCCGTCGGCCGGCTGCAGCGGCGTGAGCACCATGCCCGGGTTGCTCATCCAGTAGGCGAGGATGCGCTGGTCGTCGCGCAGCCGCGCCGCCTCGGCCCGCTGCACGAGGCCCCAGGCCCCCACGCCGCCGAGCGCCAGCACCGCCACCGCCAGGGCGGCGTAGGCCAGCGGGCGGCGCGGCGCGGGGCGCAGGGTCGCGCCCGTCACGGCGGGCCCGACGGTCGGCCGCTCCGCCGGACGCGCGGCGCCGGCGCGCGCCGAGACCGCGGCGGCCAGCCGCTCCCAGCCGCCTTCCGGCAGCCCGCTCGGGGCGAGCGTGGCCACGAGGGCCTCGGTCGCCAGCGCGCCCTCGCGCCCCGCGAACGGGTCTGCCTCGTGGTCCTCGCCCGGGACCGCGTCGCGCTCTTCGTCGTTCACTTGCCTGCCTCCAGGGCGCCGCGCATCTTGGCCAGCGCCCGCTTGATCCTGCTCTTCACCGTGCCCAGCGGCAGCGCGTGTCGCTCCGCCAGTTCGGAGTGCGACCAGCCGCCGAAGAAGGCCTCCTCGACGAGGAGCCGCTCGCCCTCGTCGAGGGCGGCGAGCGCCCGCCCCGCCAGCAGCGCCGGCACCGGGTCGGGGTCGGTGGACATCGCCACCTGGTAGGCCGGTCCGTGCTCGTCCAGGTCGGCCTGGAGGGGCCGCGCCCGCCGCGCTCTCAGGCGCGAGAGGCAGAGGTTGCGGGCCAGCGCGTAGAGGTAGGTGCGCACCGCCGCCCGGTCCGGGTCGAACCGGGCGGCGTTCAGCCACAACCTGTAGAAGGTGTCGTGCAGCACCTCCTCCGCCTCCTCGCGGCTGCCGAGCATGCGCGTGGCGAGGGCCAGCACCACGCCGCCGTGCCGCTCGTAGAGGTGGCGGAGCGCGGTCTCGTCGCCACGGGCCAGCGACCGGGCGAGCTCTGCGTCGTGCACAGCCGTCTCGGCCAAGGTCGCTACTGCCACCTACCTCTTCTACGCGCCGCGCAGGCCGTCGGATGCCTGCCGGGGGTCGGGTTCTGGAAGTATGCCATGCCCGCCCCGCCGTCGCTCGCGTGGGCGCCGGCGCGGGTATGGTCGTAGGCGATGGCAGAAGCGTCCCATCTCCCCGAGTTCGAGAGGTACGTGGCGGTGCGGCAGCTGGGCGCGCCGGCGTTCTCGCCGCGAGGCGATGCCTTCGCCTACCTGGCCAACACCACCGGCCTACCCGCCCTCTGGCTGCAGCCGGCGGGCGGCGGCTTCCCCAGGCAGCTGACGGCCTTCGCCGACAGGCGCGTGGCCGGCTTCAGGTGGTCGCCCGACGGGCGGCGCATCGCGCTGCTGGCCGACCACCACGGCGACGAGATGCACCAGGTGCACCTGCTCGAGGTGGGCGGCTGGCCGCGACAGCTCACGCACGCCCTGCAGGTGCAGTACTCGCTGGGCGGCTGGGCGCCCGACTCGCGGCGGCTGGCGGTGAGCGGCAACGACCGCGAGCCGTCGGAGCAGGACGCCATGGTGCTCGACGTCCAGACCGGCGAGGTCGAGCGCCTGGTCACGGGCGGCCTGTTCTACGTGGGCGACTTCTCGCCCGACGGCCGCCTGCTCATCGTCACCGAGTTCCTGACCAACACCCATCAGCGCGTGCACGTCGTGGACGTCTCCACGGGCGAGCGGCGCTGCGTGTTGGGCGAGGACGGCACGGAGGCCAAGCGCTTCCCCGTGGGCTGGGACGGCGCGGGCACGGGCCTCTACGTCGTGACCGACGAGGGCCACGAGTTCAGCTACCTGGCCCACCTGACCCTGGAGGGCGGTGCCCCGCGCCACGTGCTCAGGCTCGACGCCGACGTCGCCGACGCCCAGCTGAGCAACGCCCGCGACGCCATGGTGGCGGTGGTGAACGACCGCGGCGTCTTCAAGCTCCGCGTCTACGCGCTGCAGGGCGGGGGAGAGCGCGAGAAGGCGGCGCTCGACCTGCCGTTCGGCGAGTACGGCGGGATCGCGGTGGGGGACGGCGGCGCCGCGGCGGTGATGGACTTCGCCACGCCGCGCGAGGCCTCGAACCTCTTCGCCGTCGACCTCGCTAGCGGCGCCATGGAGGCGCGCGAGCAGAGCATGCTGGGCGGCCTGGACCCGGCGGCGATGGTGGAGCCGGAGGCGATCACGTACCCCAGCTTCGACCGCGAGGTCCCGGCCTGGCTCTACCGGCCTCGGGGCGAGGGCCCTTTCCCGGTGGTGCTGTCCATCCACGGCGGGCCCGAGGCGCAGGAGCTGGCCGGCTACGCCTACCTGGGGCTCTACCAGTACCTGCTATCGCGCGGCATCGGCGTCCTGGCCCCGAACATCAGGGGCTCCACCGGCTACGGCAAGGGCTACCAGAAGCTGATCCACCGCGACTGGGGCGGCGGCGAGCTGAGGGACATCGAGGCCGCGGCCGACTACCTGGCCTCGCTCGACTGGGTCGACGCGAACCGCCTCGCCGTCTTCGGCGGCTCGTTCGGCGGCTTCGCCACCCTGTCCGCCCTCACCCGCCTGCCCGACCGCTGGGCGGTCGGGGTGGACATCGTCGGACCCTCGAACCTGGTCACGTTCGTGCAGAGCGTGCCGCCCTTCTGGCGGCCGATGATGAAGGAGTGGGTCGGCGACCCCGAGGAGGACAGGGAGATGCTCGTGGAGCGCTCCCCCATCACCTACGTCGACCGGCTGAGGGCGCCCCTCCTGGTGATCCAAGGCGCCAACGACCCGCGCGTCGTGAAGGCCGAGAGCGACCAGATGGTCGAGCGGCTCAGGGAGCGGGGCGTGGCGGTGGAGTACTACGTCGACGAGGAGGCCGGGCACGGACCGCCCAGCCGCGACGGCTGGCTGCGGTGGCTGCGCATGACGGCCGAGTTCCTCGAGCGGCACCTGCTGGGCAGCTAGCGCGTCCCGCGGAGCCGCGGCTGGCGACGCCGCGCGGCCGGCCGGCCCGGTCCGGGCCCGGAAGCGGCCGCGCGGCGCCTCGCTCCGCCGTCCGGCAGCGGCGCTGGCCGGCGGCGCCATGGCCGGGCCCGCGTCCGCCTACCCGCTCGCCTGGCGCCGCTGCAGCAGCAGCGAGGCGCCCACCAGCAGTATGGAGACCGCGATCATCAGCGACGAGATGGCGTTGATCTCGGGCGGGACGCGTTGCTTGAGCATGCCGTACACGAACAGCGGCAGCGTGGTCGTGCCCACGCCGGCGTTGAAGAACGTGATCACGAAGTCGTCCAGCGACAGGGTGAAGGCCAGCAGCGCCCCGGCCAGGACGCCGGGCATGAGGATGGGGAAGGTCACGCGCCAGAACGTCTGGCGGTGGTTAGCGCCCAGGTCGCGGGCGGCCTCCTCGAGCGTGGGGTCCATGGTGGCCAGGCGCGCCCGCACCACGATGAGCACGTACGAGACGTTGAAGGCGATGTGCGCGATGACGATGGTCCCGAACCCGGGCACCAGGCGCACGCCCAGGGTCCGCTGCACGGCCTCGAAGACGAGGTTGAAGAAGACCGCCAGCGAGACGCCCTGGGTGATGTCGGGGATCACGACCGGCAGGTAGAAGAGCGAGTCGAGGAACCGGCGGCCGGGGAACCGACCGCGCGAGAGCGCGAGGGCGAGCATCGTGCCGAGGGCCGTGGACACGGCGGTGGCGACGAGGCCCACCAGCACCGAGTTGCGCACCGCCCGCAGCAGGAGGCCCGTCTGGAAGCGCGCCGCCTCGGTGCCGGCGGTGATGGTGTTGTTGAGGATGTTCTCGTACCAGCGGGTCGTGAAGCCGTTCCAGGTGGACACCGACGCGCCGTCGTTGAACGAGAAGACGACGAGGACGACGATGGGTGCCCACAGGAACAGGTAGACGAGGAACGGGCTCAGCCACATCGCCACCTGGCCGAGGCGCCGCAGCGCCAGGTCGCGGCGCAGCCTGCCGGCGTCGATGCCGGCGGCGTCGCGGCGGTCCGGCCTGGCGGCGGGAGCGGTCACGAGCGCTCGTCCTCCTGGCCCCAGCGCGTGTAGACCAGCACCCCGACGAACACCAGCGCCAGCAGGACCATGGAGATCGCGCTGCCGAGGGGGATGTTCCCGCGCCCGCCGAACTGGCTCTGGATGAGGTTGCCGATCATCAGGCCCCGCGTCCCGCCCATGAGGTCGGGCGTCACGAAGGCGCCGATCGTGGGGATGAACACGAGTATCGAGCCGGCTATGACGCCCGGGAGGGTGAGCGGCAGCACCACGCGCAGGAACGCGCGCAGGTCGTTGGCGCCCAGGTCGTGCGCGGCCTCGACGAAGCGCATGTCGAGCCTCTCCACCGAGGCGTAGATGGGCAGGACCATGAACGGGAGGTAGCCGTACACCAGCCCGAGGATCACCGCGCCCGGCGTGAACATCAGCTGCAAGGGCTCGGCCGCGATGCCCAGGCGCGTCAACAGGCCGTTCAGCAGGCCGTCGCGCTGCACGATCGTGATGAGCGCGTAGGTCCTCACCAGGAAGTTCGTCCAGAAGGGCAGCAGGACGAGGAAGAGCAGGAAGAGCCGGGTGCGGGGGTCGCGCCGCCGGCTGATGAAGAAGGCCAGGGGGTAGCCCAGGAGGAGGCAGAGCGCCGTGGTGACGAGCGCCACGTTGACGCTCCTGACGATCACCGGGCCGAAGACGGTGAACGTGCGCTCGTACTGCGCGAGGGTGGCCGGCGGCACGGGCGCGCCGCCGGTGCCGCGCGACATGAAGCTGGCCACGGCGACGAAGACCAGGGGCAGCAGGAAGAAGAGCACGAGCCAGACCGTGGCCGGCACGGCCAGGCCGATGGAGCGCGCGGTCTCTCCCGGCTCCGCGCCCCTGCGCGCCATCAGGCGGACCCCGCTGCCAAGGCCCTCTGCATCAGGCCAGCAGTGTACCGCCCGGGGGCGTATGAAGGACCGGTGAGAGGGGTCCATTATCCCCTGCGACGGCTCTTGTCAAGCCCCCTCCGTCTCGCGTGCTGGACGGCGTTCCTGTCGCTCACCTCACGTGAGGTTCCGGAGGGTCGTGCTACCATCGCGGCCAAACGGGCAAGAAGGAGCGTGAGATACTTCAAGACAACCCTAAAGTGTGAGCAAGACCGAATGAGCCATCTTGGATGGTCTCGGGAGGCGAAGCTCTCGCGTAAAGGTTGTGGAGAAGCTCTTCCGGTTCCGGGCTGAGGCCCAGACCGTTTCAGTTTCCCCCTTTTACGGGCTCACATACCCTCAACAGGCGTTGTCGAAGCAACGTTATGAGAGGCACGGATCCCCTGGACTTCGCGGTGGTGCGAACGCACCTCCGCCACGCGGAAGGCGTCTACGACGTCATCCGCCTCGCCAACGGATACCCCACCGACAGGTACTGCCACTGCATCAACCCCGAGGCCGTGGCGGAGCAGCTCGAACGGTTCCCCGAGGGCCAGTTCGTCGCCGTCACCTACGAGGACGGCCGCGAGCGGGTCGTGGGCATGGCCTCGACCATGCTGACCTCGCACACGCCGGACGACGAGCCGCTCGCCTGGTACGACATGATCGGCAGCTTCGGGCTGCGGAACCACGACCCGGACGGCGACTGGCTGTACGGCGTCGAGATCGCGGTGCACCCCGACTACCAGCGCCACGGCATCGGCTCGGCGCTGTACCGGGCGCGGCTCGCGCTCATCGACGAGCTCGGGCTCGAGGGCTGGTTCGCGGGCGGCATGCTCATGGGCTACTACCGCTACCGCGGCCGGATGACCCCGCGCGAGTACGGCCAGCGCGTGATCGCCGGCGAGATCGAGGACCCGACGGTGAGCATGCAGCTCCGGCGCGGGTTCGAGCCGCGCGCCATCATCGAGGAGTACTACCCCGAGTGGAAGGCCGGCCACGCCGCCGTCCTCCTCGTCCACCAGCCGCAGCGGGCGCAGGTCGTCAAGCGCAGCCGCGTCGCCCGCCCCGGCCTGGGCCAGGAGGGCGCCCTCTCGGCCCTGCCCGTGAGGCGCGCGGCCCACGCCAGGCACCTGACGGGACAGCACGGCTAGGCCTTAGACCCTGACCGCCGAGGAGCGGTGAGAGATGCGGGTTGCAGAGAGAGCGGACGTCATCGTCCTGGGCGCCGGGGTGGCCGGTCTCGCGGCCGCCCAGGCGCTCGTCGGCACCGAGCTCGACGTCATCGTGCTCGAGGCGCGCGACCGCCTGGGGGGCCGCGTCCACACCGACAAGGCCTTCGCGGGCTTCCCGCTCGAGTTCGGGGCCGAGTTCGTCCACGGCGAGCGCGCGCCCACCTGGGAGCTCATCGACAGGCTCGGGCTCGACACGGTCCACTGGAACAAGCTCGACGACTCGTGGGTGCGTCTGGCCGACGGCCGCCGGCTCACGATGGCCGAGGCGCGCGCGGTCGACCCCGGCTTCGACGTCACGCGCACGTGGCGCCTGCCGCCCGTGGAGCCGCGCCCGCTGGAGTCGTTCGGCAACTACCTGACCCGCATCGGCTTCGGCCCCGAGCAGGTGGACTACGTCAGGCGCGCGTTCGCGAACGCCGCCGGCGAGTCGCTGCGGCACCTCGACGCCGCCAGCATGCTCGACTCGATCGCCGGCTCCGACCTCACGGGCCATGAGGACTTCCGCCTGGTCGAGGGCTACGGCGCCATCATCGAGGCGCTCGGCGTGGGCGCCGAGATCCGCCTGGGCTGCCGTGTGACCAGGGTCGCGTACGCCGCCGACCGCGTGGAGGTGGAGACCGGCGGCGGCGACGCCTTCGAGGCCAGGCTGCTCGTCTGCACCCTGCCCGTGGGCGTGCTGGCCGCCGGCGACGTCGAGTTCGTCCCCGGCCTGCCCGAGGAGAAGGTGAGCGCCCTGCGTGGCCTGGGCATGGGCCCCGCCATCAAGTGCGTCTACCGCTTCAAGGAGCCCCTCACCCCGCCGGGCATCAAGGCCATCTACGCGTCCGGCCGCGCGCCCATGTGGTGGACGCCGTCCTTCGGTCACGAGACCGACGCCGTGGTGTGGACGGCGTTCGTGACCGGCGACGCCGCCATGGACCTGCTCCGCCGCGGCGAGGAGGGCGCTCTCGACGGCGCGCTCGAGAGCCTGCGGCGCGAGCTCGGCCGGCCCGGCCTGCAGGCCGTGGAGGCGCGGCTCGTGAACTGGGTCGAGGACCCGTACGCGCGCGGCGGCTACAGCTACGTGCGCCCCGGCCACCGGGGCGTGCGCGAGCGGCTCGCCTCGCCCACGCCCCCGCTGCTGTGGGCCGGCGAGGCGACGGCCCCCGAGGCGAACGCCGCCACGGTGCACGGGGCGCTGGAGAGCGGTCGCCGCGCGGCCACCGAGGTCCTGAAGCTCCTCAGGCCCCGCGCCTATGATGGGAGCGAAGTGGTCGTCTGAGCGGCTCGCCCTCGGGCAGGGCCGGGCGCGCCGCCGGTAGGGGCGCGCGGGAGGTGCACCTTTGCGTTCGCCCAGCATCAGCCTGCGGACCACCGTGCCTGGTCCCAAGAGCCTCGAGCTCGCGGCCCGTCGCGACGCCGCGGGGGCCCGCGGCGCCTCGCGCCTGACGGACGTCGCCGTGGCCCGCGCGCACGGGGCCGTGGTCGAGGACGTCGACGGCAACCGCC
This sequence comes from uncultured bacterium, assembly GCA_964529575.1. Classification (GTDB taxonomy): domain Bacteria; phylum Deinococcota; class Deinococci; order Deinococcales; family Trueperaceae; genus DASRWD01. The sequence continues at coordinate 346 of CAZGXF010000040.1, read as the reverse complement.
TCATCGACATGGCCGGCGGCATCGGCGCGCTCGCGCTCGGGCACACGCCCGACGCCGTGGTGAAGGCCGTCAAGCGTCAGGCCGAGGAGCTCGTGCACGTGTGCGGCATCGTCGCCACCTACGAGCCGCAGGTGCGGCTCCTGGAGCGGCTGTGCGAGCTCGCCCCCGGCGACTTCCCGAAGAAGGCCGTCCTGCTGAACTCGGGCGCCGAGGCGCTCGAGACCTGCGTGAAGGTGGCGCGGGCGTACACGGGCCGGCAGGCCATCGTCGTGTTCGAGGGCGGCTACCACGGGCGCACGAACATGACGCTCGGCATGACCAGCAAGTACGGCCTGTTCAAGAAGGG
>CAZGXF010000039.1:0-19277 GCA_964529575.1 uncultured bacterium | reverse complement strand
AGGTCCAGGACGAGGCCGGGCACGGGCAGTACCTCTACCACGCCGCCGAGACGCTGGGCGCCCGGCGAGAGGAGCTCGAGGCCGCGCTCCTCGCCGGCAGGGCGAAGTACTCGAGCGTCTTCAACTACCCCACGCTCACCTGGGCCGACGTGGGGATGATCGGCTGGCTGGTGGACGGCGCGGCCATCAAGAACCAGACCATGCTGGCCCAGTGCTCCTACGGCCCCTACTCCCGGGCGATGGTGCGCATCTGCTCCGAGGAGACGTTCCACCACAAGCAGGGCAAGGAGATGGTGCTGAACTACGCCGCCGGCACGCCGGCGCAGCGGCGCATGGCCCAGGACGCCCTCGACAGGTGGTGGTGGCCGTCCGTGATGATGCTGGGCCCCCACGACTCGGACTCGCCGAACACCCCGCTGCTCGTGCGCTGGGGCATCAAGACGAAGACCAACGACCAGGTGCGCCAGGAGTTCATCGACGAGCACGTGCCCGAGCTGCTCGAGGCGGGCCTGAACGTCCCCGACCCCGACCTGCGCTACGACGAGGAGACAGGTCATTGGGTGCACGGGCCCATCGACTGGGACGAGTTCTGGCGCGTGGTGAAGGGCGACGGCCCCTGCAACGCCGAGCGCCTGGCCGCGCGCAACAAGGCCCACGCCGACGGCGCCTGGGTGCGCGAGGCCCTGGCCGCCTACGCCGCCAGGCAGGACGGCGCCCGCGAGCCCGCGCCCGTGGAGGCGTGACGTGCGCTGGGAGGTCTTCAAGCAGGACGCGCCCGGCAAGCCGCACCAGGCGGTCGGGAGCGTACACGGCTTCGACGCGGAGCACGCCCTGCTGAACGCCCGGCACGTGTTCGGCCGCCGACCCTCCGCCGTGAGCGTGTGGGTCGTGCCGGCCGACAAGGTCTTCTCGCGTACGGCCGAGGAGCTCGCCGGCTTCGACGACGGGTCCGCCCGTGCCGGCGGTCCCGCGGCGGAGGGCGGAGGTCAGCGCCTCTTCCACGTCTTCCGCAAGGCCAGCCACCGCCGCTCGATGACGTTCGCCGACCACGTGCTCGACGTCGAGGCCGCCGGCCATGACGCCGCGCTGGCGGGGGCCCTGGCCCGGCTCGAGGGCGAGCCGGCCGTGGCCTGGTGGGTCGTAGCCGCCGACGACGTCGCCCGCAGCGACCCGGCCGAGGCGCGCTCCTGGTTCGAGCCGGCGCGCGACAAGACCTACAAGCAGCAGTCCGCCTACGGCACGGTGTCGCCGCGCCGCGAGAGGGCGGCGCGGCCGTGACGGTCCAGCCCGCCGCCCCGACCCTCGCCGAAGGCGTCCGCGTCGCGCTGATCGAGCGCCTCACGGCGATGGGCGACGACGAGCTCCTCCTAGGCCACCGCGACTCCGAGTGGACGGGCCACGGCCCGCTGCTCGAGGAGGACATCGCGCTGGCGAACCTGGCGCAGGACGAGATCGGCCACGCCGTCCTCTGGTACGGCCTCAGGCAGGCGCTGGACGGCTCCGTCCCCGACGACCTGGCGTTCCGCCGCGACCCCGAGGACTTCAGGAGCTGCCTCCTCGTGGAGCTGCCCCGCGGCGACTGGGCGTTCACGATGCTGAGGCAGTTCCTCTTCGACTGCTACGAGGCCGAGGCCCTGCCGCGCCTGGCCCGCAGCTCCTACGCCCCTCTGGCCGAGGCGGCGGCCAAGGCCCTGCGCGAGGAGCTGTTCCACCTCCGCCATGCCGGCCTGTGGGTGCAGCGCCTGGGCCTCGGCACCGAGGAGTCGCGGTCCCGCGCGGTGGCGGCGCTCGAGCGGCTGTGGCCGGAGCTGGGCGGCCTGCTCACGCCGCTCCCCGGCGACCTCCTGCTCGCCGCCGAGCGCGTTCTCCCCGACTGGGACACGCTGACCGCCGCGACCGTCGGGCGGGCCCGCCAGGCGCTGGCGGCGGCCTCACTGGACCCCGGCCACGACCCCGAGGTGCCGGAGGCGTCGGGCCGCGAGGTCGCCTCGCCGCACCGCGTCGAGCTGCTGGCCACGATGCAGTCGGTGGCGCGCTCCGACCCGGAGGCCGTCGCGTGGTGACGCCCGTCCCGGGCGTGGCGGGCGGCGCTCCGGCCCGCGACGCCGCCGCCCTGGCGGCGGCCGCTTGGGAGGCGCTGCGGGGCGTGAAGGACCCCGAGCTGCCGGCCGTCGACGTCGTCGAGCTCGGCATCGTGCGGGACGTTCGCGCCGAGGGCGGGGCCGGCCCGGTGGAGGTCACCATCACGCCCACGTTCTCGGCCTGCCCGGCCCTGCACGTGATCGAGGCCGAGGTGAGGCAGGCGGTAGCTACGCTCGGCGTCGAGGCACGCGTGGTCACGTCGCTGAGCCCGCCCTGGTCCAGCGACGACATGAGCGACGCCGCGCGGGAGAAGCTGCGCGCCTTCGGCATCGCCCCGCCGCAGCGGCACGGCGGCCTCATCGAGATCGCCCTCGACGCGCCGGTCCGCTGCCCCCGCTGCGGCCACCCCGACACGCGGCTCCGCAACGCGTTCGGCTCGACCCTCTGCCGCGAGATCAGGACCTGCCGCGCCTGCGGCGAGACGTTCGAGCGGTTCAAGCCCCTCTAGCGGTCACGGCCGCCGGCGCGCCGCCACCGCTCCCCAGCCCACCGGTGGCGCGGCGGTCCTTCTCAGCCCAGCGGGTACCCGTTCGCGGCGTAGACGAGCTCGGCGGCCTCACGGCGCAGGGCTATGAGGTCCTGGCCGTGATCGGGCAGGTACTCGTCCAGGCGCGCCAGGGCGTTCACGCCGCGCCTGGCGACGCGCCGCAGGGCCTCGCGGCCCGACGCCCTGGCCCGGTCCACGGCCTCGAAGGCGTACAGACGAGCCAGCACGCCGCTGGCGGCGTCGCGGCCGGTGCCCGCGAGCCGCTGGGCGCGCAGCAGGGCCGACTCGCTCAGGTAGACGAGCCCCACCATGTCGGCGACGCGCGCCATCAGCTCCTGCTCGGCCTCGATGCCGCCCTGGTAGGCCATCGCGCCGGCGCCGGCCACCAGCAGCGCCGCGCTCTTCATGCCCTTCACGGCCAGCTGGGCGTGCCCGAGGTCGCCTGAGCCCCCGGGGCCCGGCGCCGACCCCGCCCCCGCCAGCGCCTGCTGCGCCGGCCCCATGAGGTCCAGCGTGCCGCGCATCGCCCGCTTGAGGAGCTGCTCCACGGTCAGCTCCCTGTTGATCTCGTTGGTGCCCTCGAAGATGCGGTTGATGCGGCTGTCGCGGTAGGCCGCCTCGATGGGGTACTCGGCCGAGAAGCCGTAGCCCCCGTAGACCTGTAACGCCTCGTCGACCACGGCGTCGAGGACCTCGGAGCCGAACACCTTGATGAAGCTGAACTCGACGGCGTAGTCGGCCAGCGCCGCCATCTCCACCCTGGCCAGCTCCTCCGCCGAGGCCCCCGCGGACCTGGCGCGAGCCGCCGCCACGGCGGCGTCCATCGCGCCCGCCAGGCGGTAGACGGCGCTCTCCAGCGCGTAGGCGTGCGCCGCCATGCCTCCCACCTTCTCCTTGATGAGGCCGAAGTCCGCGATGGCCGAGCCGAACTGCCGGCGCTCGCGGGCGTAGGCCTGGGCGAGGCCGATCAGACGCTTCACGCCGCCGACGGCGCCCACCGCCAGCTTGAAGCGGCCGATGTTCAGGATGCCGAAGGCGATGTGGTGCCCCTTGCCCACCTCGCCCAGCAGGTTCTCCTTGGGCACGCGCGCGTCCTCGAGCACCACCATCCGCGTCGAGGAGCCCTTGATGCCCATCTTCCTCTCCTCGGCGCCGAACGACAGGCCGGGCGTGCCCCTCTCCACCAGGAAGGCGCTGAACCCGTCCCCGCCCACCTGCGCGAAGACGGTGAACAGGTCGGCGAAGCCCGCGTTCGAGATCCACATCTTGGTGCCGTTCAGCACCCAGTGGTCGCCGGCGTCGTCGGCGCGCGTCTTGGCGGCCAGGGAGTCGGAGCCGGAGCCCGGCTCGGTGAGGCAGTAGGCGGCGACCCACTCGCCGCTGGCCAGCCTCGGCAGGTACCGCGCCTTCTGCTCGGCGGTGCCGAAGTAGACGAGGGGCAACGTGCCGATGCCGACGTGCGCGTTGAAGGTGACGTTGAACGACCCGGACGCGGCCAACGCCTCCGTGACGACGGAGGCGGCCGCCTTGCCCGCGCCCAGGCCGCCGTGCTCCTCGGGGACCTCGACGCCCAGCAGGCCCTGCTCGCCGGCGCGGCGCATCAGCGCGCGCGACAGCTCGTAGTCGAGGGCCTCCAGCCTCTCGGCCACCGGCTCCACCTCGCGCGCCACGAACTCGCGCGCCGCGGCGGCGAACATGCGGAGGTCCTCGCCCATCGCCTCGGGCACGAGCACCTCGTGCGGACGCTGGTCCTGGACGAGGAAGGCGCCGCCCACCGGGGCCGTGACGCCGGGGCCGGAGGTGGAGGCGCCGGCCGGCCCGGCGGCTGAAGACGCTGCGGCTTCGGACACTGTTACCTCCGCTGTGCGCGCTCACGCCGCCGGCGACCGGCGGCGGCTGCGGCTGGTTGTGGCCTCGGGCCGATGATACGTCAGAGGGTGGGCAGGACCACGACCAGGGCCGTGCCCAGGGCGACAGCGAGCGCGAGGGCCCCGGCCGCGCCCAGCACGCTGCCCACCGGCCGCCACGGCAGGGCCGTGCGCAGCAAGGTGTACAGGCCGCCGCCGAGCAGGCCGCCGACGTGGCCCCACAGCGACACGCCCGGCAGCAGCGACAAAAGCAGGTTCAGGCCGAGGAACGTCGCCAGGGTGCGCAGCAAGGCGGCGTCGGTGGGCGAGCGCCTCACCAGGGCGTCGAGGGTCAACGCGGCCGCCACGCCGAAGACGCCGCCCGAGGCGCCTACCAGCAGCATCGGCCGGCCCGCCTCGACCACCGAGGTGAGGAGCGCGCCTCCCGCCACACCGGCGGCGAAGGCGCCCAGAACGTCGCCCCAGCCGCGCCGGCGCTCCACGGCACGGCCGAGGTCGAGCAGCACCCAGGCGTTGAAGCCGGCGTGCACCAGGTTCGCGTGGACGAAGGCGTACGAGAGGTAGCGCCACCAGGCGCCCTCGGCCGGCACGCCGGGGATGAGCTGCGAGTACGCCGCCACGAAGTCGCTGGCCCGCAGGTAGACGCCGATGAGGCGCACGGGGCCGAGGGCCTGGTCGAGCAGGGCCTGGCCCAGGTAGGCGAGCGCGATGGCACCCACCAGCCCGTAGGTGGCGTAGGGCGGCGTGTGCGCCTGGCGGCGCGCCGGCGCCACGCCGTAGGCGCGCAGCTCGTCGGCGTAGCGGGCGCGCAAGGCGCCCTTGGCGTCGGCGAACGCGCGCTGCCACGAGGCCACGGCCAGGTCGTGGTCGCCCGCCCGCCCCGCCGCGCGCGCCAGCACAGCGAACAGCACGGCGGGGCGGGCGCCCACCATCGGCTGCGCCAGGAGGGCCCTCACCCGCTCGACCTCGCCGCGGTAAGCCGCCACGCGCGCGTTCGCCAACGTCACGGAGCGGAAGGCCAGCGGCCCGTGCCGCGCGGCGTCGAACCCCTCCTCAAGCGCCCGCGCCTCCGCCTCGGCGGCTTCGAGCTCGCCCAGCTCCAGGTGCGCGGCGACCATCAGGTCGCGGGCCACGGCCCTGGCGTCGAACACCAGGCCGCCGCGCGCCACCTTGGCGGCGTGCTCCAGGGCCTCGGGCCACCGCCCCTCCAGCGCCCTCGCCTGGGCGAGCAGCAGGTCGTCGGGCTCGGGCACCAGCGCGAGCGCGCCTCCCGGGTCGCCCTCCTGCAGGGCGGCCACGGCCAGCCACCGCCCCAGGGCGCGCCGCCCGCCAGGCGTCCAGTAGAGGGCGCGGGTCAGCGCGGCCGCCAGGCCGGCGCGCCCGGCCCGGACCAGAGCCAGGAGGAGCAGCGGCCCGAGCACGAACAGCGGGGCGACGACCAGGGCCGCGGTCCGCAAGAGCGGCGAGGGCGCGGCCCAGCCCAGCTCGCCGGCGAGGGCTAGGAGCGCCAGGAGAGTGGAGATGAGTGACTTCGCCGGGAGCTCGGTGAGGCCGGGCGCCAGGCGGCCGGCCCAGCGCAGCGACGAGACGCCCGCGACGGCGAGCAGGAGCAGTGCGAGGGCGGCCGGCGTCATCGGGCGATGCTAACCGCTCAAGGAGCGTTCAGGCGCGTCGTTAGAATCGTGGCGGCGAGGCGCCCGCCGACGCCCGCCGCGGTGGACGCGGCGCTGGCGGCCGCGCCCCGACGTCGCCCCCGGAGGCAACCGGTCTTGCTGGACGTCACGATAGCCCTGCTCTTCATGGTGGTCGGCTACCTGCTGGGCACCATCCCCACCGGCTACCTGGTCGCCAGGCTGCGCGGCGTCAACATCCAGGAGGTGGGTTCGGGCAACATCGGCGCGACGAACGTGCTGCGGACCCTCGGCTGGTTGCCGGCGGCGCTCGTCATGGTCTTCGACCCTCTCAAGGGCGCGCTGGCGACCCTGCTCCCCACCCTCCTCGGCGCCTCCGGCTGGACGGTCGCGCTGGCCGGGCTGGCCGCCGTGGTGGGCAACAGCTTCAACGTGTTCCTGCGCCTCCGGGGCGGCAAGGGCATCGCCACGAGCATCGGCGTGTTCGTGGTGGTGGACCCGCTCACCTCGCTGCTGTGCGTCCTGGTCGGCGTGTTCACGATCCTGGTGAGCCGCTACGTGTCGCTGGGCTCGATCGTCGGCATGTTCTCCCTGCCGCTGTTCGTGCTGGCCGGCGGCAACTTCCCCGTCCCGCACCTGTTCCTGGCCGTGTGCCTCTCGGCCCTGACGATCTTCCGCCACCGCGACAACGTCGCGCGCCTGCTGGCCGGCACCGAGAGGCGCCTGGGCCAGAAGGTCACGCCGCCGTCGTAGCCAGGGCGGCGCGGGCCGCCACCTTCGCGCGGTTCAGCACGACCACGCCGGCGATCGCCAGCGCCCCTCCCACCACCGTGAGCAGCGGCGGCACCTCGCCGAGCGTGAGCCACGCCGTCACCAGGGCGAACACCGGGACGAGGTAGAGGAAGGCCGTCACCACCGTGACGTTCGCCTTCGAGAGCGCGAAGGCGAAGATCGTGTAGGCCACGGCCGAGGGCAGCACGCCCGCGTAGAGCGCCGCGCCCAGCGAGGCGCCGCCGGAAGCGGCCACGGCGCCGGCCAGGCCGGGCAGGAACGCCAGCATGGGCAGCGTGCCCGCCCAGGTGGCGAAGGCCGCCACCTCGATGGGCCGGTAGTGGGCGAACATCCGCCGCTGGTAGACGGCGTACGCCGACGTGGCCACGGCCGCCAGGACGATGAACCAGGCGTAGAGCGTGAACCCCTCCGTGGCGGCCTGGCGGCCGTCGGCGAGGACGATGAGCGCGACGCCGGCGAACGAGACCGCCGAGCCCACCCAGCCCAGCGCGGGCAGCGTGTCGCGCTCCACCACCGCGGCCAGGATCGCCGTCATCGCCGGCGCGGTGGCGATGATCAGGCTGGCGGCGCCGGCGGACACGCGCACCGAGCCGTAGTTCAGCGCCAGGTGGTAGACGAAGAACCCGCAGGCGCCCAGGGCCAGGAAGGCCGGCAGGTGCTCGCGGCGGGGCAGCGGCCGCGCCCGGAAGGCCAGCAGCAACGGCACGAACGTCGCCGACGCGACGAGGTGCCTGAGCAGCGTGAAGTGCGGGGCGCTGAGGTCCAGCAGGCCGATCTTGATCGCCGGGAACGCGGAGCCCCATACCGCGGCCTGCACCACCAGCAGGACCGCGATGCCCAGGGGGACCGCCATCAGTCGGGCAGCTCCACCGCCCTACCGCAGGCGCACAGCTCGCCCTGGCGGTAGACGGCCGGCTGGCCCTCGCGGTGCCAGAGCGTGTCGCACTCGGGACAACGGACCTCGGCGCCGTGCAGCGACCTGATCTGCTCGGGGCTCATCCAGCGCCGCTCGCCGCACCAGTGGCACACGACCTCGGCGCCGCCGTCCTCGGCGATCATCTGCTCGCGCTCCTCGGGCGTGAAGTACGCCAGGGCCTCGAGGGCACGCCGGTCGGTGCAGCGGCACTCGAAGCGGACCTGGAACGGCTCGTCCGTGAGCAGCTCGAAGCCCAGGCCCCAGCACAGCTCCTCCTCGACGACCTTGACGAGCGGCGCCCGCCTCATGGCGGCGGTGAGCTGGCCGAGGTCCCTGATGTTCGCCTCCAGCAGCGTGAGCGCGTTCGGGTCCACGCCGGGCAGCGCCTGCATGATCACGCCGCCGGCCGCGTCCACCTGCCCCTCGCCGGTGAAGTGCACCCCCAGCAGCACCGCCGAGGCGATCTGCTCCGAGACCGCCAGGTACGTGGCCACGTCCTCCCCCACTTCGCCGGAGGTGAGGGCGATGCTCGAGGTGTACGGGTCGCCGTACGGCGCGTGCGAGCGCACGACCCTGATCTCGCCATCACGGCCCACCGCTCCGCCGACGTCCAGCTTGCCGTCGGGACGCAAGGGGAGCTCCACGTCCGGGTTCTGCGCGTAGCCGCGCACCGCGTGGTCGAGCCCGGCCTCGGCGGTGACGCGGCCCAGCGGGCCGCCGCCGTCGAGGCGCAGCGTGACCCGGTCGCGGGGCGACTTCAGCAGCACGTGCGAGAGCAGGACCGCGGCGGTCATCGCCCGGCCCGTGGCGGCCCCCGCCGTCGCGCTCGCCCCCTGACGGACCACGGCCTCGCGCACCACGTCGGTGGTGTCGACGGCGATGACGCGGATCCCGCTGTCGGCGGCCAGGCCGCGGTAGAGCTCGCCCATCAGACCGCCGCCTGCGCGAAGCGCTCCTTCAGCTTCAGCAGCGTGGGGCGCGGGACGAGCTTGGAGACGTCGGCGCCGTACTGGGCGATCTCCTTGACGCGGGTGCTCGAGACGTACGACCAGCGGGTCGCGGTCATGATGAACGTCGTCTCGGCGTTGGGGTTCAGCTGACGGTTCAGGTGCGCCATCTGCAGCTCGTACTCGAAGTCCGAGATCGCCCGCAGGCCCTTGACGATGACCCGGGCGCCGATCTTCCTGGCGTAGTCGGCCAGCAGGCCGTCGAACGCCTCGGCGTTCACTGTGGGCATGTCGGCGATGACCTCGCGGATGATCGCGAGACGCTCCTCTGTGGTGAAGAGGGCGCCGGCCTTCAGCGGGTTGTGGAGGACGGCGACGGTCAGGCCGTCGTAGATGCCGGCCGCCCGCCGGATGATGTCGACGTGGCCGTTGTGGAGAGGGTCGAAGCTCCCCGGGTAGACGGCGTGGACCATGGGGGAGAGTCTAACGCCGCCCCCCGGCCCCCCAGGGTCACGCGGGCGCGGCCCACAGCCTCCTGACCTCCTCCGCAGGCGTGCTGCGCCCGGCGAGGATGTCGGTCACCGCTCGCTCCTGCCGCTCCTCCCAGGCGCGCCTGAGCTGGGCGCCGAGGAGCGCCAGCACCTCGGCGCGCACGCGCCGGCGCCGGGCCTCCTCGAGCAGCCCGCGGCCGGCGAGGTGCTCGCGGTGGTCGGCGATCCGCCTCACCAGGTCGGGCACGCCCTCCCCCGTCGCGGCGACGGTGCTCACGATCGGCGCGCGCCACGCCCCCTCCTGCGGCGGGGCGAGGTCCAGCGCCGAGCGCACCTCGCGCCGCACGCGGTCGGCCCCGGGCAGGTCGGCCTTGTTCACGCAGAAGACATCGCCCACCTCCATGATCCCGGCCTTGAACGCCTGCACCGCGTCGCCACCGCCGGGCGTGAGCACCACGACGGTCGTGTCGGCGGCCTCGGCGACGTCCACCTCCGACTGACCGACCCCGACGGTCTCGATGACGACGACGTCGAAGCCGAACGCGTCGAGGACCGCCGCGACCCGCAGCGTCGCCGCCGAGAGCCCGCCCAGGTGGCCGCGGGTCGCCAGCGAGCGGATGAACACGCCGTCGTCGGCGTACCAGCGGGTCATCCTGATCCTGTCGCCGAGGATCGCCCCGCCGGTGAACGGGCTGGAGGGGTCGATGGCCACCACCCCGACGGTCTTCCCCTCCTCGCGCCAGCGCGCGATGAGCGCGTCGGTGAGCGTGGACTTGCCGCTGCCCGGCGCGCCGGTCACGCCCACCACCGCGGCGCGGCCGGTGCGCGGGCGCAGGCTCCGCAGCAGCTCGTCGCCGCGCTCGCCGCCCTCCTCCACGTGCGTGATCACGCGCGCCACCGCCCGCTGGTCGCCGGCGCCGGCGCGGGCGAGCAGCTCGGCGTCCTGGGTCGCGAGGCCCTGCATCACCCGAGGCTACCCCGCACGTCATCGGAACGAGCGCCCGAGGGGGACCCCATGGAGAACCGCCGACCCCCGACGCCGGGCACGGTGGGCGGCGCCTCGCGTCCCCAGCTCCGCCGCGCCTCGGCGATGCGGGGTCGAGCCTCAGCGCCGCGCCGGCGCCTTGCGGAAGCGCCCGGCCAGGGTGAGCACGGCTGACTCGAGCGCCCAGCCGGGGTCACCCCCGGTCTTGCTGGCCACGTCGGCGGCCAGCAGCGCCGCCAGGGCCGTGGTCACGTCGGCCTCGGTGAGGTGCGCGGCCAGCTTCAGCGTCTTCTGGACGGCGAACGGCTTGGCCTTCAGCACGCTGGCGGCCTGCTGCGGCGACACGCGCCCTCCCGGCGAGCGCGCGCGCAGCGCCACGGCCTTCGCCAGCAGCGAGAACTGCCAGGCGAGCGCCGCCAACACGCGCTGCGCGGCCTCGCCCTCGTCGAGGAGCTGCCGGGCGATCGTCAGGGCGCCGGCCGCGTCGCCGCTCGCCACGGCGTCCACGAGGTCGAAGGCGTCGTGCACCGCGACCCGGTTCGCGACCTGGCGCACCCGCTCGGCGGTGAGCACCTCGTCCAGCACGGCCAGCTTGTTCACCTCGGAGGCGATCGCCGCCGGGTCCTCGCCGAACAGCTCGGCGAGCACGGCCGGCACGTCGGGCTGGAAGCGTAGCCCCGCCGCTTCGAGCTCCGCCCTCACCCATCGCGGCAGCGCCTCGAAGCGCGGCGTGGGCAGCGACCGGTGCTCGCCCAGGGCGGCCCAGCGCTTCTGCCGCGCCGGCGTCGCCTCGGGGTCGATGGCCACCACCAGCGCCGCGTCGGGCAGGCCCGCCAGCGCCTCCATGAGCTCCTCGCGCGGCCTCACCCCGGCCTGACCAGAGAACGCGGCCCCGAGGTCGAGGAGCAGGGCCACCTGTCCGAACAGCCCGCCCTGGCCGGCGAGCTGCACCACCTGGTCCTTGTCGAGCCCCTCGCCGAGCTCGGTGACCTCGCCCGGCCGCACGCCGCGCTCCTGCAGCGCGCGCCGCGCCGCCCGCCGCGCCAGGAACGGGTCGCCGCTGAACGAGAGGATCACGCCTCGGTGACGACCGCCGACAGGTCCGCCAGCAGCGCGGCGGCGGTGGCGTGCCGCGCGGCGGGGTCGCGCGACAGCGCCCGCTTCAGCACGACCTCGAACGGCCGCGCCTCCTCGGGCAGGGCCTTGAGCGGCACCCTGTCGTCGCCGGCCAGGTAACGCACCACCTGGTCCCCGTACGGGGGCTCGCCCGTGAGCATGTGGTAGAGCACGGCGGCCGCGGCGTACAGGTCGGAGCGCTGGTCGGTGCGCACCCCCTGGAACTGCTCGGGCGCCATGTAGCTGGGCGTGCCCATCATCATGTCCTGGCTGGTTATGGCGGTCAGCCCCAGGTCCTTGGCGAAGCCGAAGTCGGTGAGGAGGGCGCGCTCGCCCTTCACGAGGATGTTGGCCGGCTTCACGTCCAGGTGGATGACGCCGTTCTCGTGGGCGTACTGCAGTGCGCGCAGGACGTCGGAGACGATCTTCACGCTGCGCTTGGGCCGCAGGGGGCCGGGGCGCAGGGCCTCCTCCAGGGTGACGCCCGGGCAGTACTCGTAGATCAGCGAGGTCCCCTGGGCGCCGAGGAGAGGGACGATGTTGTCGTGCCTCAGCTTCCCCAGCACGGCGGCCTCGCGCTCCAGCCGCTGGCTGAACACGGGGTGGAAGCCGCGGAGGCTCTTCACCACCACCAGCCGGTTCTGCCACTTGGCCAGCTCCACGCGCACCGGACCGTGCTCGGCGAGGACCCGCACGGTGAGGAGCATCTGTGAGCAATCTATCATCTCGCCCGCGGATCGGCCCCCGGGGGGCCGGGCCCACGCCCTCACCGCGCCCCCAGCGGGACCCGCACGGCGCCCGCATCCTGGGTCGTCACGACCGCGGCACCGTGGGCGGCCAGCCTCTCCAGCACCGACGGGTGCGGGTGCCCGTAGCGGTTCTCCCCCACCGACACCACGGCCAGCCGCGGCCGCGCCGCCCGCAGCAGCGCCTCCGAGGTGCTGTAGCGCGAGCCGTGGTGACCGACCTTGAGCACGTGCACGCGCGGCACGGCCAGCTCGCGCTCGGTCGCCTCCCCTACGTCTCCCAGGAAGAGCGCCACGGCCTGCCCGTGCAGGCGCAGCAGGAGCACGACGGAGCCCTCGTTGAGGCTCGAGACGTCGCCGGCGGGCGGGTGCAGCACCTCCAGCCGCGCCTCGCCGCGGCGCCCCACGACGATGGACTCGCCCCTCACGGCCGCGTGGACCGCCACGCCGCGCTCGGCGGCGACGCGGCGCAGCTCCGCGTCGAGCGCGACGTCCGGTCGCGGCGCGCCGGTGACCAGCGTGCCCACCGGCACGGAGCGGAGCACCGCGAGCAGTCCCTCCACGTGGTCGGCGTCCGCGTGCGTCGCCACCACGACCTCCAGCTCGTCGACGTCGAGCGCCCGCAGGGCCGGCACCACCACCCGCTCGCCCACGTCGTAGGTGGAGAAGGGTGTGCCGCCACCGTCGATCAGCACCTCGTAGCGGCCCGGCAGGCGGACCAGCGCCGCGTCGCCCTGGCCGACGTCCAGGAACCAGACGTCGGGCGGGGGCGTGGCGGAGCCGACCGCGTACGGCACGGCGCCGGCCACGACCAGGACGGCCAGCACGCGCCGCGGCCGCAGTCGCCGCCTGACCCCCAGCGCCAGCGCCGCCACGGCCGCGGCCCAGCAGAGGTGGCCCAGCCAGTCGACCTCGGGCCACACCACCACCGGCGACCGGGCGCCCAGGTGCGCCAGGCGGGTGAGGGCGTGGGCCAGCGGGCCCGTGACCGCGTTCACCACGGCCGCGAGCGGCGCCCACACCAGGCCGAGCAGGCCGGCCGCGAAGCCGAGCGGCACGAGCAGCCCCGACAGCGGCACGCCGACGAGGTTCACCAGCGGGGAGAGGACCGGGACCACGCCGAACGCGCCGGCGACCAGCGAGGCGCTGGGTAGCTGGGCGGCGACGCTGGCGGCCAGCGCCCGGGCGGCGAACCCGCGCAGGCGCGGCAGGGGCCCCCCGCCCTCGGCACGCGGCAGCTCCGGAGCCAGAGGGTCGTGGCCCACGGGGGGCGCGCCCAGCAGGCGCGCCAGGGGCTCGGCGAAGAGTAGGAGGCCCGCGAGGGCCAGGTACGAGAGCTGGAAGGAGAGGTCGAAGAGCATCTGCGGTTGGAGGAGCAGCGAAGCGCAGGCGGCCAGCGCCAGCACGGGCCAAGGCCGGAGGCGCCCGACCCCGGTCGACAGCGCCAGGAGGGCGGCCAGCGCCATCGACGCCGCGCGCACGACGCTTGGCGAGGGCCCCACCAGGGCCACGAAGCCGAGCGTGAGCGCCGCCAACACCGGCCACCGGCGCGGCCCGAGGCCTCGCAGCGCCCTGTCGGCGGCGGCGAGCAGCACCCCGAAGTGGAGCCCCGAGAGCGCCAGGACGTGGGCCAGTCCGGCGCGGCCGAAGGCCTGGCGGTCCTCCTCCAGCAGGCCGTCACGCACGCCGAGCGTCATGGCCACGAGCAGCCCCGCGGCACCGGGGTCGAGCCCCGCGGCGACCCCGCGCGCCAGCCTCCGGCGCGGCCCCTCGCGCGGCGCCACGCTTCGCGCCTCGGAGACGAACAGCTGGGCCGTGACGCCGCGCCGCTCCAGGTAGGCGCGGTAGTCGAAGCCGCCCGGGTTGCGCTTGCCCGGGGCGCGCCTGGCCGTGCCCACGACCTCGAGCAGGCCCGCCGGCGGTTCCTCCCGGGCCACGAGCGCCAGGCGCGCAGCGACCGGCTCCTCGGCCTGGAACCAGACGCCGTCGTAGCGGCCCCGCCAGGTGGTCTCCTCCTCGAGCAGCGGCGCTACGGGGTCGGGACGCGCCTCCCAGGCCTCGTGCCGGAGCACCCCCGCCACGAGGCCGAGCGCCGCGAGCGTCCCTACGCGCGCCCACTCCGCCCCGCCGCGCCGGACCGCCGCGGCCAACGTGCACGCGGCGAGGGCCACCGAGATGGCGACCTCAGCGGCCGCGGCGGCCGACAGGGCCACGCCGGCTACGAGCCCCAGGGCCGCCGGGCCGGACCAGGGGACGGAGCCGCGTGCCACCTCACAACCCCACCAGCGGGCGCAGGCGCTCGAGCGTGGCGGGGCCGATGCCCGGCACCTCCAGGAGCTCGTCCACCGCCGCGTAGGGCCTGTGAGCGGCGATGCGCTCGGCGATCACCGGCCCCACGCCCGGCAGGGCGTCGAGCTCTTCCAACGCGGCGGAGTTGAGGGACACCCGCGGCCGCTCCGTGCCCGCGACGGCGGCTCCGGGGACGTGGACGGTCTGCCCGTCGTTCACCGGCGCGGCGAGGCGCAGGAGGTCGCGCGCGGCGGTGGGCAGGAGACCGCCGGCGGCGGCCACGGCGTCCTCCACCCTGGAGCCGAACGGCAGCTCGTACACGCCCGGCCGCGCGACCTCGCCCTGCACGGCCACCTGGACGGGCGGCTGCTCCACGACCAGCGGCTCCAGCCTCACGAGCGCGCGCGGCGCCAGCGCCACCGCGCCGCCGACGAGACAGACGCCGGACAGCAGGGCGGTGACGGCGTTCTCGCTCAGGCGCACGCCGTGAGGTTAGCGGCGCACGACAAGGCGGCCGGGGCCTCGTTCGGCCCCGGCCGTGCGGTGTCGGGTTCGTGCCGGGCGCCCCCCGGCGGAGGACCAGGGCGCCGCGGTCACGGCACCGGGTGCACCGAGCGCGCCTCCCTCGGCCTGCGGCGCGGCGGGCGCCGCCCTGGGCGGCGGGCGCTCGACTCAGCGCGCGGCGGCGTACCTCTTGGCCACGGCGTCCCAGTTCACGACGTTCCACCAGGCCTTGACGTAGTCAGGACGGCGGTTCTGGTAGTTCAGGTAGTAGGCGTGCTCCCAGACGTCGAGGCCGAGGACCGGCGTGTCGCCGTTCATGATCGGCGAGTCCTGGTTCGGCGTCGAGTAGACCTTCAGGTTCCCCGAGCCGTCCACCACGAGCCACGCCCAGCCGGAACCGAAGCGGCCGGTCGCCTCCTTCTCGAACCTCTCCTTGAAGGCGTCGAAGCCGCCGAACGCGGCGTCGATCGCCTGGCGCAGCTCCCCGCTCGGCTCGCCGCCGGCGCCAGGGCCCATGATCTCCCAGAACAGGTTGTGGTTCACGTACCCGCCGCCGTTGTTGCGCACGGCGTTGCGGGACTCCTCGGGCACGGAGTCGAGGTCGCGCAGCAGCTCCTCGGCGCTCTTGCCCTGGAGCTCCGGGTGCTTCTCCACGGCGGCGTTGAGGTTGTTCGTGTACGTCGCGTGGTGCTTGCCGTGGTGGATCTCCATCGTGCGCGCGTCGATGTGCGGCTCGAGGGCGTCCTTCGGGTAGGGCAGTTCGGGTAGCTCGAAGGCCATGCTGATGCTCTCCCTTCCACTCGCGTGCTGTGGCGTGATGTCCGGGCGCTCCCCGCGAGGACGCGGCCCGGCGGCTGACGTCCTGGGCGAGTGTAGCAGAGGCCACAGAACGCCCAGGTCGGCGCTGATGCACGTCAGGCAGGCGGCTGCGGCGCCCGGCTCCACCGCCCCGCCGCCACATGGAGCGGCGGGCGGAGGCCGACGCGCGGCGCCAGGTGGCCGCCGCCCCGCGGCGATGGGTACCCCCCAGCCCGCCCCGCGGCGCTAGCCGGACGCAGGGCCGCGCCGCGCCTTCACCAGGCGCCTTCCCCAGGGCGCACGACCACGCGGCCGACGGTGCGCCCGGCCAGGATGCGCTCGACCTGCTCCTGGAGGCCCTCGAGCCCTACCACGGTGACGAGGTCGCGCAGCTTCCCGCCGTCCTCCCGGTACGCCCGCGCCAGCTCGTCCCAGGCCGAGGCGCGCTCGACTCCGGGGGCGTGCTGCGAGTCCACTCCCAGGAGGGCGACGCCGCGCAGGATGAACGGGAACACGGTCGTCGGCAGGTCGGCGCCGCCCACCAGGCCGCAGGCGGCGACGGCGCCTCCGATGGTCGTCCGCTTGAGCAGGTTCGCCAGCGTCACCCCGCCCACCGTGTCCACCGCCCCGGCCAGGTCGCCGCGCAGCAGCGGACGGTCGCTCGGCTCGGCCAGCTCCCCCCGCGGCACCACTCGGGCGGCGCCGAGCCGTTCCAGCACTCCCGCGGCCCCGGGGGTGCCGGTGCTGGCCACGACCTCGAAGCCCGCGCGCGCGGCCAGCCACACGGCGAGGCTGCCCACGCCGCCGGACGCGCCCGTGACGACGAGGGGCCCGAGCTCCGGCCCGACGCCGACCGCGGCGATGCGCCTCAGGGCCAGCGCCGCGGTGAGCCCGGCGGTGCCGAGGACCATGGCGCCCTCGGGGTCCAGGCCCGCGGGCAGCGGCACCAGCCAGTCGCCCGGCACGCTGACGTACTCGGCGAACCCGCCGGGCGTGTCCATGCCCAGGTCGTAGCCGGTGCAGATCACCTCGTCACCGGGACGGAAGCGGCCGTCGCGCGAGGCCACCACCGTCCCGACGGCGTCGATGCCCGGCGTGTGCGGGTACGTCCTCGTGACTCCGCGGTTGCCGCTGGCGGAGAGCGCGTCCTTGTAGTTCAACGAGGAGTACCTGACCCTGACCGCGACGTCGTGGTCGGGCATGACGTCGGGACCCACCAGCTCGACGCCGCGCCGCAGGGTCCCGTCGTCCGAGCGCACGCGGAACGCCCGGAACGACCCGGGGAGCGCATCTC
The DNA here is from genome assembly GCA_964529575.1 of uncultured bacterium. Taxonomy (GTDB): domain Bacteria; phylum Deinococcota; class Deinococci; order Deinococcales; family Trueperaceae; genus DASRWD01. Next base: position 2,271 of record CAZGXF010000039.1, on the reverse strand, counting down.
TCATGCGGTCATGCTAGCCCGCCCTCTCGTAGACTTACGGCCATGAACCGATCGCGCACGATGACCATCGCGACGGCGGCCGTGGTGGTCCTCATCCTCGCCGCCGCCATCCTCATCCCGCGTCTGGGCGGGAGCGCCACCGCACAGGCGGCCGAGATCGACTACTCCGGGCAGCCCTTCGTCGGGTCGGCCGACGCGCCCGTGAGGATGTTGGTCTTCTTCGACTTCCTCTGCCCCCACTGCGCGAACTTCGCCGAGACCGTCTCCTCGGTCCTGAGGCGCGAGTACGTCTCCGACGGCCGCCTCGCGATCTACTTCGCGAACTTCCCCGTCATCGCCCCGCAGGGCATGTCGCGTACCCTCGCCATCGTGGGCGAGTGCGTGAACCGGCAGGGCCGCGACGCGTTCGGGCAGCTGGAGCCGGTGCTGCTGCGCGCGCAGAGCACGCTCAACACGGCCGCGCGCGCCATCGACCTCGCCGAGCAGGCCGTGCCCGGCCTCGACAGGGGCCAGCTCGAGGCCTGCGTGCAGGGCGCCGAGACCGCCGGCCTGGTGGACGACGACGTGCGCCTGGCGCAGCGCCTGGGCGTCCGCGGCACGCCCACCGTGTTCGTCGACGGTCAGCTCGTGGCCAACCCGACGCTCGCGAACGTGCGCCGCGCCATCGACGACGCCCTCGCTCGGTGAAGCTACCGCTCCTCTACCCGGCGTGGCTCACGTCCATCGTGGCCACGCTGGGCAGCCTCTACTTCAGCGAGGTCAGGCACTTCGTGCCGTGCACGCTCTGCTGGTACCAGCGGATCCTGATGTACCCGCTGGTGCTGCTGCTGGGCGTGGCGACGTACCGCCAGGACGAGAGGAGCTTCGCCTACACCCTGCCGCTGTCGATCGCCGGCATCGTCGTCGCCACGTACCACGTGCTCGACCAGAACATCCCGGGCTTCGGCGGCCTCGGGGCGTGCTCCGGGCCGGTGCCGTGCAACGTGAAGTACATCAACTGGCTGGGGTTCATCTCGATCCCCGTGCTCTCGTTGACCGCCTTCACGATCATCACGGCGCTGCTGCTCGTCAGCCGCGCGCGTGCTCGTCGTCGGTCTTGACGATCCCCGCCGCCCACATGCTCCAGACCCAGAAGCCCTTGACCGGGCGGTAGGCCAGGGCGGTCACGACCACGCCGGTGCCCAGGAGGACGTACTCCAGGCCCTGGTAGAGCCCCCACAGCGCGATGGTCACCGCCCCCACGGCCACGATGGCGACGATCGCGATGGCGTACGCGATGACCATCGCGCCCAGCCACGAGCCCGTGTCCCTCTCGAAGCGCACGCCGCAGCCGGCGCACTTCTCGTGCAGCCCCCACAGGCTCTTGAACATCGGGGTGCCGCAGCTCGGGCAGCGTCCGAGCGTGGCGCGCCACATCGCCCGCCTGTCGCTCAGGCGGCCGTCGTAGTACTGCTTGCCTTCGACCATCGCCTCACCTTCGTAAGGGGAGCGCTCGAGACCCGGGCGCCCTAGGAGCGCCCTCCCACCGGCTCACGGGCTCGGTGCCTAGTGGGCCTCGCCGGCCGCGTCGGGCAGCCGCGAAGCGCTGACCTCTTCATAACGCGGCGGCGGCCTGAACCGGGTAGCGAAGCGCTCCCTGAACTCCTCCCAGTCCGCCTCGGTGCGCTCGCGCCCGTCGGTCTCGCACCACATCAGGAACGGCACGAGGAAGGAACGCGCGTACCGCACCTCCTCGCGGAAGATCCGGCCCGAGAGACCGCCGGCCGCGGCGAGCCCGCTGGACTCGAAGCGCTCGAGGGCGGCGTCGACGTCGTACGGTACGCGCCGGAACTCCGGTACCCACTCGCCGTGCTTCAGCTCCAGCACCAGGTAGTGGGCGCGCGGGTCGCCGTTGAAGGGGGCGCCCACGGCGCCGGTGTTGAGCACGGTGAAGCGGCCCCACGTCGTGTGGAAGGGGCGGTGCGTGTGCGAGCCCACGAGCACGTCGGCCGGGTGCGACTCGGTGATCTCGGAGATCGTCTCCGCCGTCAGCTCGGTGCCGTACCCCTCGCGGTAGTGCCGCGGGCTGCCGTGGGATATCAGCAGCTTCGGCCCGCCGGCCGGGTGCACGGTGAGCGTCAACGGCAGCGACTCGATCGCGTCCAGGTAGCCGGCGTCCCCGAGCCGCTCGGCGGACCAACCGACGGTGCCCCAGAACGGGTCGTCGAACCACGGCTCCGAGCGGTCGCCGCGGCGGCCGAACCACATGAGCATCAGGTCGTCGTGGTTGCC
>CAZGXF010000038.1:0-19283 GCA_964529575.1 uncultured bacterium | reverse complement strand
CCCGCGCCGGACCTCAGCCCGCCGCGGCGGGCGCGAAGCGAGCCAGCAGGCGCTCGAGCGTGTTGACGTTCCTGGCCGTCGCCGGCACGCGCAGGCGGCGTTCGACCAGCGCCTGCGTCAGGCGCGCGTCGTGCGACGTGGCGCTGTAGCCCATGTAGGCGGCGCCCTCGACGACGCGTAGGACGTCGGGGGAGTAGTCCTCGGCCAGCAGCGCCTCCAGCCCGGCGGCGTCCGGCTCGCGGTCCCACAGCGACACGTACACGGTCGGCCAGCCCGCCGACCGGAAGGGCTCGCCCCGCACCAGCTCGGCCACCTGGGCGGTCGTCTTGAAGACCGCCTCGGTGCGGACGTCGAAGCCCTCGGCGATGGCGGTCACCAGCTCGGTGCGCAGAGCCGGCACGTCGGCCTCCGGCGCCTCGACGACGAGGTTGCCGCTGGCCAGCAGGTACCGCGTGGGCGGGAAGCCGCGCGCGGCGAGCAGCTCCATCAGCCGGGCCATGGGGACCTTGTTCACCCTGCCCAGGTTCACGGCGCGCAGGAAGGCGAAGACCAGGTCGTCGCCGGCCGTGGCGGTGGCCTGCCCGCCCTTCGCGCCGCCGCGGGCCGCGCTCACCGGGCGAGCGCGTCCAGGTAGAACCCCGCGTGCGGCATGCCGGTGCGCTCCACCGCCTCGCGCAGCAGCTCCACGTCGTAGGGCACGCGCCGCAGGTGGAGGTTCGGCTCGCCGTCCACGACCTGGAGCAGCGCGTACTCGGCCACGGGGATGCGCTCGCCGCCGCCGGCCGGCCGGTCGTAGGCCATGCCCACGCTGCCGGGGTTCGCGACGATGGCGCGGCGGTGCTTGCGCACGAACTGGTGGTGCACGTGGGCGCCCAGGTAGAGCCGAGCCTCGTGTCCCTCGAAGTAGCCGTCGAGGGTCTCGGCCGGCGTCTCGGGGACCACGAGGTGGTCGTAGCTCTTGGGCGAGCCGTGGTAGGCGACGACGCGGCAGCCCTCGAGGTCGAGCACCCGGTAAGCCGGGAACGAACGCACCCACTCCTTGTCCTCCGCCGAGAGGCGGGAGGCGCACCACGCCTCGAGCTCGAGCACGGTCGGGGTGAGCTCGTTGGGGCTCGCGACGTCGTCCACGGTGCGGGGCTTCAGCAGGTAGTCGTCGGTGTTGCCCATGACCGTCAGCGGCTCGAGGGACCGCAGGCGGGCGATCGTGGCGGACGGCTCCGGGCCGAAGTTCGCGACGTCGCCCAGGCACAGGACCTCCTCGACGTCGAACCTGAGCATGTCGGCGATCACCGCCTCGAGCGCGGCGAGGTTGCCGTGCACGTCGGCTATGACCGCGATCACCGGTGGTCGATGAGCAAGGGGAGCGGGTCTATCGCGTTCCATCCGCAGAGGTCGTCCTCTTCCCCGACGTATACCCCGAAGTGCAGGTGGGTGGGCGTGGTGGCGGCGTTGCCGCTGTTGCCCACGTACCCGAGCGGGTGGCCCACGTCGACGAACTGGCCCTCCCGCAGCTCCTCGTGGACCGCCTCGAGGTGCGTGTAGTAGTAGCGCACCCCGCCGTCGCCGATCACAGTCACCGAGAGGCCGCCCAACGTCTGGTCGGTGATGCGGTAGACCCAGCCGGGCGCGGCGGCGATGACGGGCGTCCAGCGCGGCGCGAAGATGTCGATGCCCTCGTGCTGGCGGTCCCAGCGCGGCGCCCCGAACGTCTGCGCGATCTGCGACACGCTCACGCCCTCGACGGGCGTGATCAACGTCTCGGCCGGCGCGTCGCCCACCCGGGCCAGGAAGGCGGGCAGGTACTCGCGGTAGCGCGCCCGGGTCTCGAAGCGCAGCCGCTCGGCCTCGCTGAGGGGCTCGCGCGGTCCATCGTCGTCGCGGTCGCGCTCGGGGCAGGCGTAGGAGCGGAGGTGGGGCCGCTGGTCGGGGTGGTCGGGGTCGGGGAAGGCCTGGGCGCCCGCGCAGGCGAGCAGGGCGGAGGCCAACAGTGCCGCTACGCGTGTGGCGCGCATGTCACGAAGCTAGCGGCCGGAAGCGCGAGCCGGATGAGCGCGGGTCGCCGGGTGGCTGCGGGCCCCTGGGCGAGGCGCCCGACCAGGGGCGCCCGCCGGCGCCGCGAGGTCGCCGGCGCCAGGGAGGCGAGGCCCCGGGCGGGCGTCAGACCGTGGCCCCGCGCTGCCGGGCGCGGTGCTCCCGGACCTTGGCCCTGTTGCCGCAGACCTTCATGCTGCACCAGGTGCCCGAGCGGTTCTTCGAGGCGTCGTAGAAGACCCAGCGGCACTCGTCGGCGGCGCACACCTTGAGCCGTTCCCAGGTGCCGTCGCGCATGGCGGCGTGTGCCGCCGCCAGCAGCTCCCCCAGGGCCGACCAGAGGTCGTCGCCCGCCGGAGCCAGCGCCAGCTCGCCGTCGGGTCGCCCGACCACGCAGAGGCGGGCCCGGCGCCCCACCTCGTCGAGCACGGCCAGCGCCTCGGGGTCCCGCTCGCTGCCCTCGGTGAGCACCGTGCGCAGCGCCTCGCGGAGCCGCGTGGCCTCGCGCAGGTCGTCGGGCGTGAGCCGTCGCCCCTCGTCGAGGCAACCGTGCCGGCTCAGCCAGGCCCGCAGCCTCTCCGGGTCGGCGAGCTCGTCGCGCCCGCTCTCGACGTCGAGCGTGTTCACGAACGCCTGCACGAACCTCAGGTCGCCCGGCGCGGGCTTGCTCTCGTGCGGCAGGAGCTCGGCGGAGCGCATGCGCACCCCCTCTCGTCAACCATCATAGCACCTTGACTGGTTACCGAAACCAGTGTAGGCTGCTGGCTGGTTACGCGGGTCCCCGTCCGGGCCCGCCGGGTCCATAGGGAGGCCGACATGAACGACGCGCTCACGTACCTGGAGTGGTCGATGCGCGACCGTCAGCGGGAGCTGCTGGCGGAGGGCCGGCGCCTGGCGCAGGCCAGGTCGGCGCGGAGCGACGTGCGCTTGGTGCACGAGGGCACGCCGGCGCGCGACCGCACCCTCCTCACCACCGTCGGGCGGCCGGGGGTGTCGCTGGCCCTGCGCCCCCGCCAGCCGGCGGCCATCGTCGCCGACTGCGCGGAGATCGTGGCCGACTGCGCCGAGCGCGTGGCGGCCTGGCGCCGAGCCGCCGCCAGCGTGGGCCGCTCGCTGGTGAACGTCGGCAGGAGGCTGGAGCAGGTCGGGAGGTCCGCCTAGGCGGACCTCCGCTCTTCATGGCGCCAAGGCGCGGCGGGCCGCCGCGTGTCGGTGGCCTCGCGGTCAGGCCAAGGGGCCGTGGCCCGTGAACGCCAGCAGCCGCTCGGCCATGAGCCGGGCGGCTTCCTCCAGCTCGGGCGGCCCCTCGATGCGCACGCGGAACCTGAGCGCCAGGAGCTGGCGCAGCACCCACTGGAGCCCCAGCTTGTCGGTGCGCACGGTCAGCCGCACCCCCTCCTCGGCCGGCTCCAGGAGCATCGTGGCCAACGACATGTGGCGGCTGGCCGTCTGGATGTCGGTGTACAGCAGCGCCCGGCAGAGGTAGTCGCCGAAGCCCGGCGCCAGGGCTATCGCGTTGCCCACGTAGCGGAACGCGTCGAAGCCCTCGGGCCTGTCGAAGGTCTCCGGCGTCGGCCTTATCCACCTGATCCTGTCGACGCGGAACGTGCGCATGTCCTGCCGCAGATGGCAGTAGGCGACCACGTACCAGGGGCCGATCTTCGCCAGCCCGTAGGGGTCGACCTTGCGCTCGGTGAGCGTGTCGCCGGACCGGTAGCCGATCTCGACGCGGGCGCCTCGGTGCGTCGCCTCGGCCAGGGCGATCACGTGCTGGCTGGGGGCCGGCACGGCCCGCTCCGGCTCGGCCAGGCCCGGCGCCAGCGCCTCCTGCAGCGCCCGCACGCGCTCCCTGGTGCTGGGCGACAGCACCGTCTCGAGCCGCTGCAGCGCCCTGTCGGCGGCGCGGCCGAGCGTGTCGTCGGCGCCGGTCGCCGCCGCCTTGAGCCCCACGACCAGCGCCAGCAGCTCGTCGTCCGTGAAGCGGACGGCCGGCAGGAACGCCCCGGCCGGCAGGCTGACGCCGCCGCCGCGGCCCTGGTGGGTCTCCACCGGCAGGTCCAGCTCCATGAGGCGGGCGATGTCGCGGCGCACGGTCCGCTCGGAGACGCCGAGCTGGGTGGCCAGCTCGGAGGCGGTCCTCACGCCTCGCCCCTGCAAGGCCTCGACGAGGTCGAACAGCCTCTTCGGGAGCGCGGACCCCATGTGGGAGACGTTAGCGCATAAGCGTCCAACTCTTGTCCGGTTTGGCCACTAGGCTCTGGTCCTGAGGCCGCGGGGCCGCTGGCGGGCCGGGCGACCGCGGCAGGAAGGACGAGCGAGATGGACGGAAGGATCTACACCTACCTCGAACGAAGCGTTCGTGACAGGCAGCGCGACCTGCTCGCCGAGGCCGCGCGGCTCGCCGCCGCTCGCCAGGCTCGCCCCGAGGCGCGCCGCGGCTGGCGCTCCGCCGTAGCCGCCGTCGGTCGCGCGCTCGCTCGGTTCGGCGGACGGCTCGAGTCCCTGGAACGGCCCCGCGCCGCGGGTCCGCAGCCCGCCAGGCGCTGGGAGCGTCCGCCGGCGCGTCCTCCCGGCCCCGTGGTGAGCCCGGGAGCGACCGCTCCGCCGGCCGCCACCCCGGCGGTCACGGCCGCGCGCCGGCCGGCGGCGAGCGCTCCGGCGGGCCGCTGAACCCCCGCTAGGACCAGACGCCCGAGGAGCCGCGCCTGTGGCTCCCCAGCAGGTGGGTGTCGACCACGCCCACGGCCTCCATGAGCGCGAACATCGTCGTGGGGCCCACGAAGACGAACCCGCGCCGCTTCAGCTCGCGCGCGAGGGCCACCGACTCCGGCGAGGAGCTCGGCACCTCGGCGAGAGTGCGCGGCGCGGGGGTGGCGGCGGGCTTGAACGACCAGACGAGGTCGACGAGCCCGCCGTCCTGGCGCAGTGACACCGTGGCCCTGGCGTTGGTGATCGTGGCCTCGACCTTCTTCAGGTTCCGCACGATGCCGGCGTCGGCCATCAGACGAGCGACGTCGTCGGGCCCGTAGGCCGCGACCCGGTCGGGGTCGAAGCCGTCGAAGGCCGCCCTGAACGCTGGGCGCTTGCGCAGGATCGTGGCCCACGACAGGCCCGACTGGAACACCTCCAGGCTCAGCCGCTCGAACATGCCCCGCTCGTCGCGCACCGGCAGGCCCCACTCGTTGTCGTAGTACTCGCGCAGCAGCGGGTCGCGCGCCGCCCACCGCGGCCGGGCGAGCCCGTCCTCGCCCACGACCAGGTCGGGCGAGACGGGCCTCACGCCTCGGCGGGCGGCGCCTCGAACGTGCGCCGCAGGGGGAGCACGGGGATGAACACGGTCAGCACCCAGGCTATCAGCACGATGACGAACACGTAGGAGTAGACGGCGGTGATGGCGTCGGTGAACGTGGCCTTCACGCCGGCGGTCACCCGCTCGAGCACCGCGCCGGAGCGCGCGGCGAAGTCGGCGTCGAGCCTCGCGGCCAGGTCCGGCCTCTCGGCCTCACCGGCCGCGCTCACCTGCGCCGCCACCTGCTGGGCCGCGTCGGCGGGCACGCCGCCGGCGGTCAGCAGGAGCGCGGCGGCCTCGCCGTCGCCGTTCTCGACGGCCTGCCTGAGCTGCGCGCGGGCGCTCGCGAACGCCTCCTCCACCTGCGCCGTCACGCTGCCCGAGGCGCTCGCCCCCTCGCCGCTCGTCGACACCTGGGCGTTCACGCCCACGTCGGCGAGGTGCGTCGCGAAGCCGGCGGCCAGGCTCGTGGCCAGCACGGTGCCCAGAACGGCCGTGCCGATGGCCCCGCCGATCTGGCGGAAGAACTGCGTGGCGCTGGTGGCCTGGCCCATGCGCCGCACGTCCACGGCGTTCTGCACGGCCAAGGTGTAGAGCGGGCCGGCGGGCCCCATGCCCAGGCCCACGATCACCATGTAGAGCGTCACGCGGCCGATCGTGACGTCGGGACCCATGCGCGAGAGCAGGAACACCCCGACCGCCAACAGAGCGGTGCCGGAGAGCATGATCGCCCGGTAGCGGCCGATGCGCGACACCAGCTGCCCGCTGACGAGCGAGCCGAACACGACCCCGAGCGAGAGCGGGATGAGCGCCAGGCCCGCCCCCGTGGCCGAGACACCCAGCACGTTCACCAGGAACAGCGGCAGGAAGGCCGCGGTGGACAGGAACGCCGCGCCGTGGAAGAAGACCGCCGAGTTGGCGGAGCGGAACACCCGGTTGCGGAACAGGTTCAGGTCGAGGATGGGGTTCGGGCTGCCCAGCGAGCGCCACACGAACAGCGCCAGCAGCAAGGCGCCGCCGCCGAGCATGCCGATCGTGAGCGGCGCGTCCCACGGGTACTCGCCGCGGTCGAGCTGCAGCGCCGTGGTGAGCGGCACCAGGCCGCCCACGAGCAGGGCCACCGCCACCAGGTCGAGCCGCCGGCGCTCGCCCTGCGGCCTGAGGGGCGGCATGCGCGTGGCGATGAACCAGACCGCCAAGGCGCCGAACGGCACGTTGACGTAGAACACCCAGCGCCAGCCGGCCACGCCCGGGATGAAGCCGGTGGCGTTGTCGGTGAGGAAGCCCCCAAGCAGCGGCCCCAGCACGCTGGCCAGCCCGAACACGGAGCTCACGATGCCCTGGTACCGGCCGCGCTCGGCGGGCGGGAAGAGGTCGGCGATGACGATGAAGGCCATGCTGAACAGGCCGGCGGAGCCGAGCCCCTGGACGGCGCGGAACACGATGAGCTGGTTCATGCCGTCGCCCAGCAGGGGCAGCGTCCCGAACTCGCCGGCGAGCCCGCACAGGAACGAGCCCAGCAGGAACACGCACACCGAGGTGAGCGTGATGACCTTGCGGTTGTACATGTCGGCGAGCTTGCCGTAGATGGGCACCAGCACCGTCGACGCCACCAGGTAGGCGGTGAAGACCCAGGCGTAGCGCTCCAGGCCTCCCAGGTCCTCGACGATGCGCGGCAGCGCGGTCGAGACGATCGTCTGGTCGATGGCCCCCAGGAACAGGGCGAGCAGGATGCCGGCGAAGGTGTAGATGCGGTCTCTGCGGCTGAGCGTCATATGTAGGTCGACTCCAGACCGGCCGCTGGGCGCGGCGGCAATAGCGGAGAGAGTACACCCGCCTGGGCGGCGCGGTGGGACGTGCGCCCTACAGGCGTCTCGGCGGCGCCTGCTAGCGTGGGTCGGGGACCGCGGTCCCCCGGGAGGTGCGTGATGGCTGACGCCGTAGCGACGATGTGCCCCGCCTGCGGAGGCCTGGTGGACATAGAGGAGCTCGCCATCGGTGCCCAGCTGGAGTGCCCCGACTGCCTCACGCTCCTCGAGGTCGCCTCGGTCGACCCGCTCGAGCTGGTCCAGACCGGCGACCCCGACGTCGTGCCCTTCCCCGACGAGGACGAGTACACGGAGTCCTGAGCGAGAGGGTCCCGGCCCCGGCGCGCCGTCGTATCGTCTCTGACGCCACATGCAGCGCCCGCCGGTCGCGCGGCGCCGGGGAGGAACCGCCCTGATGAAGCTCCACGAGGTCCGCACGTACCGCTCCGCCGAGCACCTGCCCCGCGAGGAGCAGCTGGCCTGGAAGCTGGCCTCCGTCGCCACCGACCCCGTGCCGGTGGAGCCCGAGGTCGCCGAGATGATCGGCAACAGGGTCATCGACAACGCCGCCGTGGCGGTCGCCAGCCTCGCCCGCAAGCCGGTGAGGGCCGCGCGGGCACAGGCCGTGGCCCACCCCCGCGACCCTGGTGCGGCGGTGTTCGGCCTGCCCAGCTCGCGGCGCTACTCCGCCGAGTGGGCGGCGTGGGCGAACGGCGTGGCCGTGCGTGAGCTGGACTTCCACGACACCTTCCTCGCCGCCGACTACTCCCACCCGGGCGACAACATCCCCCCGGTCCTCGCCGTGGCCCAGGCGCTCGGCCTGGGCGGCGAGGCCCTGGTGCGGGGCCTCGCCGCGGCCTACGAGCTGCACGTGAGCCTCGTGAAGGGCATCTGCCTCCACGAGCACAAGATCGACCACATCGCCCACCTGGGGCCGGCCGCCGCCGGCGGCATCGGCGCCCTGTTGGGCCTGCCCACCGAGACCGTCTACCAGGCGGTCCAGCAGGCGCTGCACGTCACCACCACCACGCGTCAGTCCCGCAAGGGCGAGATCTCGAGCTGGAAGGCGTTCGCGCCGGCGTTCGCGGGCAAGATGGCCATCGAGGCGGTGGACAGGGCGATGCGCGGCGAGGGCGCCCCGTCGCCCATCTACGAGGGCGAGGACGGCGTCATCGCCTGGCTGCTCTCGGGCCCCGAGGCGCGCTACCACGTCCCGCTGCCCGAGCCGGGCGAACCGAAGCGCGCGATCCTCGAGACGTACACGAAGGAGCACTCGGCCGAGTACCAGAGCCAGGCGCTCATCGACCTGGCACGGCGCATGGGCGCGCGCATCACCGACTTCGACGCCGTCGAGTCGGTGGTCATACACACCAGCCACCACACGCACTACGTGATCGGCACCGGTTCGAACGACCCGCAGAAGTTCGACCCCGAGGCGAGCCGCGAGACCCTCGACCACTCGATCATGTACATCTTCGCCGTCGCCCTCCAGGACCGCGCCTGGCACCACGAGAGGAGCTACGCCCCCGAGCGTGCCCGCCGACCCGACACCGTGCGTCTGTGGCGGAAGGTGAGCACGGTCGAGGACCCGGCATGGACGCGGCGCTACCACTCGCACGACCCGAACGAGAAGGCGTTCGGCGGGCGCGTGGTCATCACCATGAACGACGGCACCGTCATCGAGGACGAGATCGCCGTCGCCGACGCCCACCCGCTGGGAGCCAGGCCGTTCCGCCGCGAGCAGTACGTGGAGAAGTTCCGTGCGCTGGCCGATGGTATCGTCGCGAAGAGCGAGCAGGACAGGTTCCTCGCGCTCACGGAGCGCATCGACAGGCTCACGCCGGAAGAGGTCGGCGAGCTGAACGTGGTCGTAGACGCCGACGCGCTCGGGCCCGAGGTGCCCCGAGGCATCTTCTGAGCGCGGGCCGGGAGCCGCGAGGACGATCCTTCAGAGCGTGCGAGACGCCCTCGCACGCGCGGGCCGCCGTACCCGGGGCCCCGTGGGAGGTGACACATGGCGCATGACGCAACACCCGAGGCGCCGCAGGGGAAGGCCAAGAAGTCGGTGGCCCTCTCCGGCGTCGCCGCCGGCGACACCGCGCTGTCCACCGTCGGCGCCAGCGGCGACGAGCTGCGGTACCGCGGCTACGACGTCCGCGAGCTGGCCGAGGAGTGCGAGTACGAGGAGGTCGCCCACCTGCTCATCCACGGCGAGCTGCCCGACAGGGCGCAGCTGACGGCCTACAAGGAGAAGCTCAGGCGCCTGCGGGGGCTGCCCGCCACGGTGAAGGCGGCGCTGGAGCAGGTGCCGGCCGCTGCGCACCCCATGGACGCCCTGCGCACCGGGGTGTCGGTGCTGGGCGCCACCCTGCCCGAGCCGGCCGCGCAGGAGCCGGCCGCCGCCAGGGACATCGCCGACAGGCTCATCGCCTCGCTCGGCTCGATGCTCCTGTACTGGCACGCCTGGTCGCACAAGGGCGAGATCCTCGACGTCGAGACCGACGACGACACCATCGGCGGCCACTTCCTCAGGCTGCTGCACGGGCGCGAGCCGAAGGCGAGCTGGGTGAGGGCGATGCACGTGTCGCTGATCCTCTACGCCGAGCACGAGTTCAACGCCTCCACCTTCACCTGCCGGATGGTCGCCGGCACGGGCTCCGACGTCTACTCGGCCGTGTGCGCCGGCATAGGCGCCCTGCGCGGCCCCAAGCACGGGGGCGCGAACGAGGTGGCCTTCGAGATCCAGCGCCGCTACGCCACCCCCGACGAGGCCGAGGCCGACATCCGGGCGCGGCTCGAGCGCCGCGAGGTGATCATCGGCTTCGGGCACCCCGTCTACCGGGTCGTGGACCCGCGCAGCGACGTCATCAAGGAGGTCGCCGAGGAGCTCTCCGGCGAGGCGGGCGACACCCGCACGTTCGAGGTCGCCGAGCGCGTCGAGGGCGTGATGATGGACGCCAAGCGGATGTTCCCCAACCTCGACTGGTACTCGGCCGTCGCCTACAGCCTCATGGGCATCCCCACGGCCATGTTCACGCCCCTGTTCGTGATCGCCCGCACCGCCGGCTGGGTCGCCCACGTCATCGAGCAGCGCGAGAGCGGCCGGATCATCAGGCCCTCGGCCAACTACGTCGGGCCGGCCGACCGCGACCTCGTCCCCCTGGACGACCGCTGATGCCCTACCTGGTGGGCGCGCACCTGCCCGCCGAGCGCCCCGGGGCGCGCTTCCGGAAGCTCCTCGAGCGCCCCGGCATCCTGCGCCTGCCGGGCGCCCACAACGGCATGGCGGCGCTGCAGGCGAAGCGCGCCGGCTTCGAGGGGCTCTACCTCTCGGGCGCCGCGATGAGCGCCTCGATGGGCCTGCCCGACCTCGGCATCATCACCGTCGACGACGTCGCGTTCTTCGTCAGGCAGGTCGCCCGCGCCGGGCTGCCCGTGCTCGTCGACGGCGACACCGGCTACGGCGAGGCGCTGAACGTGATGAACATGGTCAGGGTCTTCGAGGCCGCCGGCGCCGCCGCCGTGCACATCGAGGACCAGGTGCTGCCGAAGAAGTGCGGTCACCTCAACGACAAGCGTCTGGCCACGCCCGAAGACATGGCGCTGAAGGTGGCCGCGGCGCGCCAGGCCAGCACCGACCTGGTGGTGGTGGCCCGCACCGACGCCGCCGCCAGCGAGGGGCTCTCGGGCGCCATCGCCCGCGCCGAGCGCTACGTGGAGGCCGGCGCCGAGGTCGTCTTCCCCGAGGCGCTCACCTCGAAGGAGATGTTCAGGGAGTTCGCCAAGGCCCTGCCCGGCGTGCCCCTGCTGGCGAACATGACCGAGTTCGGCCGGACGCCGCACCTGACCGCCGACGAGTTCGAGGAGCTGGGGTTCAAGCTGGTGATCTGGCCCGTGTCCTCGCTGCGCGTGGCGAACAAGGCCCAGGCCGAGCTCTACGAGGTGCTGGCGCGCGAGGGGACGACCGCGTCAATGCTGCCGCGCATGCAGACGCGCGCCGAGCTCTACGAGGTCATCGAGCTGCACGCCTACGAGGAGCTGGACGCGCAGATCGTCAAGACGGTGCTGCCCTAGGCCACGCCCGAGCGGGCGGCCCGCCGATCGCGGCGCGCGCTCGCTCGCGTGGCGCCGCTCCGCCCCGGCCCGGTCACCACGCCCAGGAGGGTCACCACGCCCAGGTGGGCTCGCCGGTCACGGTGAGCGTCACGTCGTCGCCCGGCCGCAGCGCGGGAGCTTGGGGGTCGTGGACGTCGGCCAGCCACGGCTCCTCGAGCCCCTCCACGGCCACGGTGTAGCGGCGGTAGGCGCCGAAGTAGGAGGCGCCCGTCACGCGGCCGCCAAGGGAGAACGCTCCGGAGGCGGCGGCCAGGTCGCCCCCCGCCGCGCCGTCTGACGCGGCCAAGGCGACCCGTTCCGGCCGCACCACCGCGACGCCCGAGGCGCCCTGGGCCGGCACGCGCTCGTCGGGCAGGGCGAGGACCAGCTCGCCGCCGTGCCAGCGGGCCCGCACGCGCCCCGCACCGGCAGGGGACGCCGCCGCCACGGGCAGGAGGTTCGCCTGGCCGATGAACCGGGCGACGAAGCGGTTCGCCGGTCGCGCGTACACGTCCTCGGGTGCTCCCACCTGCTGGACCGTGCCCGCCTCCATCACGACCACGCGGTCCGAGAGCGACAGCGCCTCCTCCTGGTCGTGCGTGACGTACACGGCCGTCACGCCCAGGCGCCGCTGCAGCTCCTTCAGCTCGGTGCGCAGGCGCACGCGGAGCTGGGCGTCGAGGTTCGAGAGCGGCTCGTCGAGGAGCAGCACCTGCGGCTCGAGCGCCATCACGCGCCCCAGCGCCACGCGCTGCTGCTGGCCGCCCGAGAGCTGGTGAGGGAAGCGGTCGGCCAGCCCCGCGAGGTCGAGGGCCGCCAATACGCGGTTCACGCGCTCGTGCCGCTGGGCGGGCGGCACGCGGCGCATGCGCAGGCCGTACTCGACGTTGCGCCGCACGCTCATGTGCGGGAACAGGGCGTAGTCCTGGAACACCAGGCCCACGCCGCGCTTGTCGGGGGGCAGGGGGGTCACGTCGCGGCCGCCCACCAGCACGCTGCCGGCGTCGGGCGCCACGAAGCCGGCCACCATGCGCAGCACCGTCGTCTTGCCGCAGCCGGACGGACCCAGCAGGGTCGTGAAGCTGCCTGGCTCCACGATCAGGTCGACGCCGGCCACCGCCGTGACGCCCCCGAAGCGCTTGGCGAGGCCGCGCAGCTCCACCCGCCCGTCGGCGGCCTCCCCGCCGGACCGCGGCCGTGCCGCCGCTGCCGCCGCGCTCCCGGCGGTCACGAGCGCGCGGTGCCCATCGCGGACTCGAGCGGGCGCAGCCGCCCGCCGGTGAGGGCGTAGGCGAGGCCCAGCGCGGCGAAGGTGGCGGCCAGCAGGCCCGTCGCCAGCGCGCAGGCACGGCCCCAGCGCCCCTGGGCGGCGAGGTTCAGGATCTCCACCGACGCCAGCGGCGTGTCGAAGGACACCAGGAAGATCACGGTGCTGAGCGTACCCACCGCCTGCACGAACGTGAACGCGAACGCCGCGGCCACGGCCGGCCAGATGAGCGGCAGGGTCACGGTGACGAACGCCCTGGCGCGGCTGGCGCCTAGGTTCGCCGCGCTCTCGTCGAGGCTGGCGCGCAGCTGCTGCAGCGCCGCGGCACAGATGCGGTAGCCCACGGGCAGGTACGAGGCGGCCATGGCGATCACGATGAGCGCCCCCGTGCCCGTGAGCTTGAGGGGCGGACGGTTGAAGACCAGCACGTAGGCCACGCCCATGAGCGTGCCCGGCACCGCCGCCGGCAGCAGCGTGGCCAGGTCGAGGCCGCGCCGCAGCGGCACGCGCGTGCGCAGCACCAGGTAGGCGGTCGCGGCGGCCACGGCCGCGCCCACGAGCGCCGCGGCGCCGGCGAACCTGACCGAGTTCAGCAGCGGGCGCGACCGGGTGAGAACGTACTGGAAGTGCTCGGCGGTGAGAGAGTGGTCGACGCCCCAGAGGCGCGTCACCGAACCCGCCACCACCACGCCCTGCGAGGCGGCCACGAAGAGGGCGACGAGCGCGCAGAGGCCGAACAGCGCCCACCTCAGGGCCGCCGGCGGCAGGGGCGCCTCGAGGCCGGAGCCGCGCCCCCCCACGGTGGTGAAGCGCCCGGCGGTGGCCTGCTGCACCCGCTGCTGGGCGGCGAAGAGGAGCACCGCCGGCACCAGCAGGACCAGGCCCAGCGCGGCGCTGGTGCCGATGCTGGCCCAGCCCGTCAGCTCGGTGTAGACCTCGGTGGCCAGGACGCGGAAGCGGCCTCCCACGAGCATCGGGTTGCCGAAGTCGCCGAGCACGCCGATGGCGATGAAGAGGCCGGCCGCCAGCAGGCCCGGCGTGGCGAGCGGCAGCGTCACGCTGCGCAGCACCGACCACCGGCTGGCGCCCAGGCCGCGCGCCGCCTGCTCGAGCGAGGCGTCGTGCGCCAGGAACACGCCCCTCAGCACCAGGTAGGCGACGGGGAAGAAGGAGAGGGTCTGTGCCAGCCACACGCCGTGCCAGCCGTAGACCGAGGTCTCGAGCCCCAGCAGGTGGTAGGTGACGAGACCGCGGCGGCCGACGAGCAGGATGAACGCCAGCCCCGACACGAACGACGGCGTCACCAGCAGCACCAGCGGCACCACCTCGAACAGCCGCCGCAGCGGCACCCGGGCCCTGGTGACGGCGAAGGCGTAGAGGGTGCCCAGGACCAGCGACGAGGTCGTGGACAGGCCCACGAGCAGCAGCGTGTTCAGGCCGGCGTTGCGCCAGCGTGGCGTGGCGGCGACGCGCGCCCAGTCCTGCGGGCCGGGCGCGAACGCCACGGCCACCAGCGGGGCGACGACGAAGGCCAGGAGGAAGAGGACCACGGCGGCGTGGCCGAGCGCCAGCACCGGGTCGTGCCGCGCCTCGCCCAGCCAGCGCGCCGGCCCGCCGCGCCGCGAGCCGGCGGCGTCCGCCGCCGCGGCGTCGGTCAATCGACGACCTGCTGCCAGCGGAGCAGCACCTCGTCGCGCTGCTCGCCGGCCAGCTCGGCGTCGTACTCGATCATGTCGAAGCTGTCGCGCGGCGGCGCGCCCTCGGGCGTGGCGGCGTCGGGGTTCAGCGGCGTCGTGAACGACTGCGCGGCGAACGCCGTCTGCACCTCGGCCGACAGCACGAAGTCCACGAAGCGCTGGGCGGCCTCGAGGTGCGGCGCTCCGGCGATGATCGCCAGCGAGCCGACCTCGCCCACGGTGTCGGGAGGCACGACCGCCGTGATGGGGAAGCCGTCGGCGCGATAGCGCGCCAGGGCGTGCACGTACGCCACGCCGATCGCGTACTCGCCGGCCCCGACGAGCTGGGGCGGCGCGCCGCCGGAGGGCGGGAACTGCCCGACGAGCGGGGCGAGGTTCTCGAGGTACGCCCAGCCTTCGTCCCATCCGAGGCGTTGCAGCTGGTTCTGCACGAACAGGTAGGCGGTCGACGAGGCCGTGGGGTCGGTGAGGACGATCTCGCCCGCGAACTCCGGGTCGACGAGGTCGTCCCACGTCGCCGGCAGCGCCTTGTCGCCCCACAGCTCGCGGAAGCGGGCCTCGTTGACGCCGATGCCCAGCGCGGTCAGGTAGAACCCGGTCCAGTAGCCGTCGGGGTCGGCCTCCTCGGGCGTGAGCCCCTCGGCCAAGGGTGAGCGGTAGGGGGCCAGAGCCCCCGCCTCGGCGAGGGCGATGTACTGGCTGCTGGGGCCGCCGAGCAGCACGTCGGCCTGCGGGTTGCCGGCCTCGGCCAGGACGCGGCTGACGAGCTCGCCGGTGGAGGCGCGCAGGTACTCGACGCGTATGCCGGTCTCGGCCTCGAAGGCCTCGGCCAGGAGCCTCACGTCGTCCTCGTTGACGATGGCGTAGACGCGCACGACGTCCTGCGCGGCCGCCCAACCGAACGTCGCGACCAGCACGGCGACCGCCGCGCGGGCGGACGCGACCAGTCGGCGAAGGTGATGCCTCACGTGCACCTCCAAGCGCGTGGACCGTAGATGCGCCACGCGTGCGGGGTACGTGCCCCGCACGCGCAGAGTCTACGGCTCCCGCCTCAGGAGGCGGTGGCGGCGTGCTTCAGAGACCGGACATCACTTCCCGGCGAAGCTCACGTCCGGCACGGCGATGGCGGGCGCGGTCACGGCGCCGGCGCCCATCGCCGGCCTCGTCTCGCTCTCGGCGCCCACCTCCTCGATGCGCTTCAGGAGCTCGAAGAGGTTGAACGAGACCGCGAAGTCGTCCACGGGGAAGGTCTCGCCGCCCACGGTCTCGAGGCCCATGGCCTGCACGCTGACGTCGCCGGTGATGGGGTTCGCCCCGGCGTGCACGCCCATCAGGTCAGTGACGAGCACGCCGTCGGCGGGCGTGATGCCGGGGCCCGGCTCGAGGACCAGGTTCGTCGTGGCCACGCCCAGCGTGCCGGAGTAGGTGCGGTGGGCGTGACCCGTCGTCGCCTGTCCGGTGCGAGCGGCCGTGTCGGTGTTGTGGAGGAACGAGCGCAGCACCCCCCGCTCGACGAGGACCACGCGGCGGGAGGGCGTCCCCTCGCTGTCGAACGGCCGGCTGGCGAGGCCGCCGGGCAGCGTGGCGTCGTCGACCAGCGTGAAGAGGTCGCAGGCGACCTTCTCGCCCAGCTTGCCCTCCAGGGCGCTCTTGCCCTCGGCCAGGGTCTTGCCGGAGAGGGCGTAGACGAGCAGCCTGAGCAGGGTGGCCACCACGTCGGGCTCGAAGACCGCGCGCCGCCGGCCCGTGGTCAGAGGCCGCGCGCCCAGGTGCCGCCCCAGCTTCTCGAGCGAGCGCAGCGCGGTGCGGCCGGGCTCGAGCTGGTGGAAGTCGTTCGCGCCCTGGACCTCGAAGCCCTGCTTGACGCTGTCGCCCTCGCGCATGACCATCCCGGTCACCATGACCGCCCCGCCGCTGCGGTACGAGCCGTCCACGCCCTTGGTCGAGCCGATCACGGTCTCGCCCTGCGTCTCGGCGTAGAGCGCGTACTGCACGGCCTGCACGCGCGGGTCCTTGCGCAGGTCGGACTCGAGCTTCAGCGCCATGTCGCGCTTCTCGGCCACGGTGCCCGAGAGGCCCTCGTCGAGGAGGTCGTGCCTGCCGAGCGCCTGGCCGGCGGGCAGCGCCGCGGCGCCGGCCTTCTGCAGCGCGGCGTTCTCGACGGCCTCCGAGAGCGCCCAAGCCAGCGACTCCTCGGAGAGGTCCTCGGTGGAGGCGTACCCGACGCGACCGTTCACGACCGCGCGCAGGCCCAGGCCGCCGCGGGTGGAGACGGTCGTCTCGCCGGCCTGGCCGTCCTGGGCGTTGATCTGCAGCTCGCGCTCGACGTTGCCCAGCACCTCGAGGTCGACGCCGCGCTTCGCGGCCTCGGCGAGCAGCCAGCGCTTCGCCTGCTCGAACGTCATGCCTCACCCCCCACGACGATCTCGGAGACGAGGATGTGGGGCTGGCCGACCTCGGTGGGGATGGACCCGGACTTCGAGCCGCACATGCCGGGCTCGTTCGACTGGTCGTCGGAGACCGCGACGACCTTCTTGATCGTGTCGGGACCCTTGCCCAGCAGCATCGCGCCGCGCACGGGCTCGGCGACCTGTCCGTCGCGGATCATGTAGCCCTCCTTCACGGCGAAGTTGTACTCGCCGGAGCCCGGCCGCACCTGCCCGCCGCCCATCACCTTCGCGTAGAGGCCGTACTCGATGCCCTCGAACAGCTTCTCCTTGGGCGTGTCGCCGTTCACGACGAACGTGTTGCGCATGCGCGAGGTGGGCGCGAACGTGTAGTCCTGGCGCCGGCCCGAGCCCGTGGGGCGGTAGCCGGTGACGAGGCCGCCCCAGCGGTCGACCATGTAGCTCTTCAGCACGCCGTTCTCGATGAGCACGGTGCGCTCGGTGGGCAGGCCCTCGTCGTCGATGCGGGTGGAGCCCCAGGCGTGGGGGATCGTGCCGTCGTCGACGTAGGTGACGACGGGGCTGGCGACCTGCTCGCCCAGCAGCCCGGCGAGCACGGAGGCGTTGCGCGCCACGGCGGTCGTCTCCAGCAGGTGGCCCAGCGCCTCGTGGAAGATCACGCCGCCGAAGGCGTTGCCCACCACCACGGGCATCGTGCCCGCCGGCGCGGGCTTCGCCCGCAGGTTGACGAGCGCCATCTCGGCGGCGCGCCTGCCCACCGCGGCCGGGTCGTACAGCTCGAGGAGCTCGAGGCCCACGGAGAGGCCGGGGCCGTGGTGGCCGGTCTGGGTCTGCACGCCGTCGGAGGCGATCGCCTGCATGACCAGGCGGGTGCGCGTCCGCTCGTCGTCGGCGAGCACGCCGTCGGTGTTGGCGACGAGGACCTGCTGCTCCACCTCGGCCAGGATGCCCTCTACCTGCTTGATCGTCGGGTCGATGCGCGCGCCCGCGTCGGCCTCGCGCAGGCGCTCCAGGCGCCAGCGCTTGTCGTGGGCGTCGGGCCTTACCCGCGGCCCGGGCAGCTCGGTGCCCGCTCCGGTGCGGCGCAGGTCGAGGCCGCCGCGGCCGGAGGCGTCGGGCCGGCCGGAGCCGCTACCCCTGGCCGCGAGCAGGCTCTCCAGGACCTCCGAGAGGCCGCCGTCGGTCAGGTCGTTCGTGTAGCCGTACAGGACGTCGTGGCCGAAGAAGAGGCGGACGCCGGCGCCGCGCTGGACGACGCTGGTGGCCTCCTCGACCTCGCCGTTGACGACCCGCAGCACGCGCCGCCTGGTCCTCTCGGCGTAGACCTCGGCGAAGTCCGCGCCGGCCGCTTGGCCGCGGGCCAGGAGGGCGCTCAGGGTGTTCGTGTCGAGCATGGCCGATGCTAACCTGCCGGGTTCATCGGCGGGAAGCGATGGAGTTCGCTGCTGGACGCCGTGCGAGGCCGCTCCTCGTCGGCCGCGGGTCGCCTGCCGCACCGCCTCCGGCCTAGCCGGAGGCGGCCGACCCCTCGACCGAGCGCACCAGGGAGGGCCACGCCGCCGTCAGGGTCGCGGCGCGTGCGACGAGCTGGACGGTGAGCGCCAGCCACAGCCCGTGGTTGCCGAGGAGCGCCGCCAGCGCGAAGGCGCAGGGGACGTAGACGGCGGTGGAGGCGATCATCGAGTCGCGCAGCGAGCGCGTGCGCACCGCGCCGAAGAAGACGCCGTCCCAGAGGAAGGCCCACACCGCCACGAACGGCATCGCCACCTGCCAGCCCCAATGGGCGCGCGCCAGGTCCACGAGCGCAGCGTTCGTGGTCATGAGAGGCAGGTAGGCGCCCGGCACCGCCGCCACCAGCGCGGACACGGCGGCGCCCCACAGCAGCGCCATGCGCGCGCCGCGCGACACCACGTGACGCAGCGCGGCGGGGTCGCGCGCGCCCACGGCGCGGCCCGTGTACACCTCGACGCCCAGCGACACGCCGTCGATGAGCGTGGCGATGAGCAGGTAGGACTGCAGCAGCAGCTGGTTGGCGGCCAGCACCTCGGTGCCCAGGCGCGCGCCGCGCTCGTTGAGCAGCGCCAGGCTGAGGCTGAGGAGCACCGTGCGCACGACCAGGTCGACGTTCGCCGACAGCAGCCTCCTCCAGGCCGCCGCCTCGAACACCCGCCCCCAGCCGGCGCGCCAGCGGGCGAGGGGCACCTGGCGCAGCACCACGGCCGCTATCAGCGCTACCGCGGCCGCCTCGGCCGCCACCGTCGCCAGCGCCGCCCCGGCTACGCCGAGGCCGCGCACGAGCACCAGGTAGGCGGACAGCGAGGCGTTGAGCGCGGTCATGAAGGCCTGTGAGGCGAGCATCGTCCGCGGCCTGCCGGTGCCCATCAGCCAGGCCTGCAGCGCGTACAGGGCCAGCGTGAGCGGCGCGCCCCACATCCGCAGCCGGAAGTAGTCGCCCGCGTAGGCCGCCACGTCGGGCTCCGGGGCGATGAGGGCGAGGCCGAGCGCTAGCAGGGGCTCGCGCAGGGCGATGAGCCCCACCCCGCCCAGGAGCGCGGCGGTGAGCGGCCTCAGGCCCTCCACCACCACGCCCTCCTCGTCCCCGCGGCCCGCCGCCTGCGAGACGAGCCCCGTCGTCGTGAACCGCAGGAAGCTGAACGACCAGGCGATCGTCGTGAAGACCGTGCCGGC
>CAZGXF010000037.1:7492-20563 GCA_964529575.1 uncultured bacterium | reverse complement strand
CCGAGGCGTTCACCGACCTCTACACGTCGCAGGACTACGTGGACCTGATCGCGCCCGACGTGGCGTTGACGGTGCTGAACGCCCGCGACGTGCCGTACGAGGTGCTGCACGTCGCCACCGAGCGCAAGAGCGTCCACGAGCTGGCCGCGCGGCGGGCGCCCCAGGTGCGTCCGGCGAGCAAGGAGAAGGCTCCCGTGGCCTTGCCGGACGACGTCTCGCTGGACGTGAGCCGCTGGCGTGCCCTGAAGGCCGAGCTCCTGGCGCGCGGACGCTCCCTGGGCGGGACGCCGGGAGCGGCATGACGAGCGGCGAGGCCGGAGACGTGCGCGGCCTGCGCGTCCAGGCCTTCGACGTCCCCGGCCCCCTGCTGTTCACGCCCGCGGTGTACCGCGACGACCGGGGCTACTTCCTGGAGCGCTGGCGCGCCGACGCGCACGCCGCCCTCGGTCTCGAAGCGCGCTTCGTGCAGGACAACCTCTCGCGCAGCCGCCGCGGCGTGCTGCGCGGGCTGCACTTCCAGCGGCCGCCGCACGAGCAGGGCAAGCTCGTCAGCGTCGTGCGCGGCCGGGTGCTGGACGTGATCGTCGACCTGCGCCGGGGCTCGCCCACGTTCCTGAGGCACCTCAAGGTCGTCCTGGACGACGAGGAGCACAGGCAGCTCTGGGTGCCGCCCGGCTTCGCGCACGGCTTCTTGGCCCTGGGCGAGGTGAACGACGTGCTCTACAAGGTGGACGCACACCACGCCCCCGACGCCGAGGGCGGCCTGCGCTGGGACGACCCCGCGTTGGGCATCGACTGGGGCCTCGACGAGCTGTCGCCTGGGGCGCGGCCGCTGCTCTCCCCGCGCGACGCCGCCATGCCGACGGTCGCCGAGGGCTTGCCCGACTTCCCGTACCCGTAGCCCGCCGCGGCGTGGCGACCATCCTCTCGGCGCGCTCCGCGCCCTGGTACCGTCTGGGCGTGGGAAGACTCTCAGAGCTGGGCACGGTCCTGGTGACCGGCGCCGCCGGGTTCATCGGATCGGCGCTGGTGAGGCGCCTGAAGGCCCGCGGAGCGGGCCGCGTCGTCAGCCTCGACGCCCTCACCTACGCCGGCGACGTCTCGCGCCTGGAGGCGGCCGGCGGCGAGCCGGGCCACAGGTTCGTGCACCTCGACGTGCGCGACCTGGAGGCCGTGCTCGGGCTCCTGCGCGAGGAGCGCCCGTCGGTCGTGTTCCACCTGGCGGCCGAGACCCACGTCGACAGGTCGATCGACGGGCCCGAGGCGTTCGTGCAGGCGAACGTGCTCGGCACGCTGCGGCTGCTGGAGGCCGCGCGACGCTACCGCGACGAGCTCCCCGCCGCCGAGCGCGAGCGGTTCAGGGTCGTGAACGTCTCGACCGACGAGGTGTACGGCTCGCTGGGCCCGGAGGGCGTGTTCACCGAGACCACGCCGTTCGACCCGCGCTCGCCCTACAGCGCCAGCAAGGCCGGCGCCGACCACCTGGCCAGCGCCTACTTCCACACCTACGGTCTGCCCGTGCTCACGACGCACGCCTCGAACAACTACGGCCCCTACCAGTTCCCCGAGAAGCTGCTGCCGCTGGCGCTGGGCAAGGCCCTGGCCGGCGAGCCAGTGCCGCTGTACGGAACCGGCGAGAACGTGCGCGACTGGCTGCACGTGGACGACCACGCCGACGGGCTCATCGCCGCCGGCCTGCACGGCCGTCCCGGCGAGGCCTACCTGCTGGGCGGCGGCAACGAGCGCAGCAACCGCGCGGTGCTGGAGACGCTGCTGGGCGCCCTCAACGACCTGGCCCCCGCCGGCCGCGACCACCGCGAGCTGATCACGCTCGTTCCCGACAGGCCCGGTCACGACTTCCGCTACGCGGTGGACACCGCCAAGGCCGAGCGCGAGCTGGGCTGGCGGCCGGCGGTGCCGTTCGAGCAGGGCCTGCGCGACACCGTCGCCTGGTACCTGCGGCACCGCGACTGGCTCGACGCGGTCGTCCACGGGCGCTACCGGCTGGAGCGGCTCGGCACGGCCGGCATAGCCGCCGGCGGCGCGCCCGGCGAGGGCGAGGGGCCGGCGTGAGCCTCAAGGGCATCGTCCTGGCCGGCGGCAGCGGCACGCGCCTCTACCCCGCCACGTTGGCGGTGAGCAAGCAGCTCATGCCGGTCTACGACAAGCCGATGGTCTACTACCCGCTCTCCGTGCTGATGCTCGCGGGCGTGCGCGAGGTGCTCGTCATCTCCACGCCGCGCGACCTGCCGCTGTTCCGCGCCCTGCTGGGCGACGGCTCGCGCTGGGGGATGCGCTTCGCCTACGCCGAGCAGCCGCGGCCCGAGGGGCTCGCCCAAGCACTGGTCATCGGCGAGGAGTTCCTGGCGGGCAGCCGCGTGGCGCTCGTGCTGGGCGACAACCTCTTCCACGGCTACGGCCTCTCCGGCCTGCTGCAGCAGGTGGCGCGGCGCGAGGACGAGGCCACGGTCTTCGGCTACAGGGTGAAGGACCCCCAGCGCTACGGCGTGGTGGCGTTCGACGAGAGCGGCAGGGTCACCGACATCGAGGAGAAGCCCCGCGAGCCGAAGAGCGACTACGCCGTCACGGGGCTCTACTTCTACCCCTCCGACGCCCCCGAGCACGCCCGCGGGCTGAAGCCGTCGGCGCGCGGCGAGCTCGAGATCACCGACCTCAACCGCGTCTACCTGGACCAGGGGCGCCTGCGCGTGGAGCTCATGGGCCGCGGCATGGCGTGGCTCGACACCGGCACCCACGAGAGCCTCCTGCAGGCGGCGAACTTCGTCGAGACGCTCGAGTCGCGCCAGGGCACGAAGATCGCCTGCCCCGAGGAGGTCGCCTACCGCCAGGGCTGGATCGGCGCCGACGAGCTGGCGGCGCTGGCGCGCGGGTACGGCGCGAGCAACGCCTACGGGCGCTACCTCCTCACCCTCCTCGAGGAGCGCGTGCCGACCTGAGCCGCCACAGCGGCACGACCACCAGCACGGCGTTGAACGCCACGCCCACCAGCGCGAACCAGGCGATGCCCGCCATCGGGTCGCGGACGCTGGCGCCGTAGAGCAGCGCCGCCAGGCGAGCTCCCAGGTAGACGACCTCGTAGGCGGCGTGCCAGCGCTGCATCCCGAGGAGCGGCACGAGCGAGACCGACGGGATGTTCACGAAGCCCATCGCCAGCCACAGGGCGATGAAGCGGGCGTACTCCCCCGCGACGCGCCACTCCTGGCCCAGCAGCCAGGCGAACAGCGCGGGGCCGGAGAAGAACACGACCAAGGCCGCGGGCAGCGCCAGCGCGGCCATCCGCAGCGTGGCGCGTACCGCCAGCGGCAGGCCGGTGCCCTCGTCCACCGCACGCGCCAGCCGCGGGTAGATGACCTGCCGTACCGACCGGCCGAGCAGGCCGATGGGCGCGGCGATGAGGCGGTGCGCCATCAGGTAGAAGCCGGCCACGCTGGCCGAGAACGCCAGGGTCATGACGACGGCGGGGAGGCTCTGGTTCAGCGCGTTCACCAGGGCCTGGGGCGTCCCGAAGACCACGAACGACCGGAAGCGGCGCAGCACGCCCACCACACCGCGCCAGCTCAGGCGCACGACCGGCGACGCGTCGTCGCCACGCGCCACCGCCAGCAGCAGGCCGCAGGCGAGGACCACGGGCCCGAGCGCGTGACCCGCGATGAGCCCCAGGCCTCCGGTGCGCGTCAGCCCGAGCAGGCCCTGCCCCGCGGCCACGGCCACCGCCCTCACGGCGTTGACGACGGCGATGACGGCGAACCGGTCGCGGCGAGCGAACCAGAAGTTGAGCATGCTGTACGCGCCCCACGCGGCCAGGTAGACGGGCGCGAACCCGAGGAGCGGCGCCAGCTCGGGCACCCCCAGCGCGGCGCTGACCTCGTCCCCGAGCGCCGCCACGAGCACGGCGACGAGACCGGCGACGACCGCCGCGACGACCATGCCGGCGGCGACGACCTGGGCGGCGTCCTCCTCCGCCGGGGGCACGGGTACGGCCAGCTCGAGCCGCAGCGACACGACGACGGAAGCGATGCCTACGATGGAGGTGAACACCGCCAACAGACCGAACTCGGTCGGGGTGTAGAGACGCGTCAGGAGCGGGGCCGCGGCCAGGCCGACCACGTGGGCCACCGCGGTGCCGGCCGCCAGCAGACCCACGCTGCGGAGCTGGGACATGTCGTGCCAATCTTCCTCACGAGCATGAGAGCTGACGACCGCTCCGGTCAGCGCCGGCGTGGGAGGCGACTCATGAGACGCAGGACGCGAGAGGTAATCTGGCGCGGTGATAGATGACTCGCGACGCGCCGACGTGCTGGCGCGCATCCGTTCGCGTGAGGCGCGCGTCGGCGTCGTCGGCCTCGGCTACGTCGGCCTACCCTTCGCCGTCGAGAAGACCAAGGTCGGCTACACCGTCCTCGGCATCGAGCAGAACCCCGAACGCGCCCAGCGGGTCAACCAAGGCGTCAGCTACATCGGCGACGTCAAGGAGGAAGACCTACGCGCCGCGGTCCGAGAAGGACGCCTCACGGCCGTCACCCACTTCGAGGACGTCCCCGACCTCGACGTCATCGTCATCTGCGTCCCCACACCCCTCGACAAGAACCTCACCCCCGACCTCAGCCACGTCGAGAACGTCACCCGCCACATCGCCACACGCCTCAGGCCCGGCCAACTCATCACCCTCGAGTCGACCACCTACCCCGGCACCACCGACGAGCTCATGCGCCCCATCCTCGAGCGCGAGTCAGGCCTGGCGCAGGGCCGAGACTTCTACCTCGCCCACAGCCCCGAACGCGTCGACCCCGGCAACAAGCGCTACACCACCAAGAACACCAACAAGGTCGTAGGCGCCTCCGACCCCCACAGCCTCGAGGTCGCCACCACCTTCTACCAGCAGACCATCGACCACGTCGTCCCGGTCAGCAGCGCCAAGGCCGCCGAGCTCACCAAGGTCTTCGAGAACACCTTCCGCGCCGTCAACATCGCCCTCGTCAACGAGCTCGCCCTCCTCTGCGACCGCCTCGACCTCGACGTCTGGGAGGTCCTCGACGCCGCCAACACCAAACCCTTCGGCATCATGCCCTTCTACCCGGGACCAGGCGTCGGCGGCCACTGCATCCCCATCGACCCCCACTACCTCGAGTGGAAAGCCCGGGAACACAACTTCACCACCCGCTTCATCGGCCTCGCCGGCGAGATCAACCGCCGCATGCCCGAGTTCGTCCGCGACAAGGCCTGGCGCACCCTCAACCGCCTCGGCAAAGCCCCCAGCCGCGCCAAGCTCCTCGTCATCGGCGCCGCCTACAAGAAGGACCTCGCCGACTGGCGCGAGAGCCCCGCCATCGACGTCATGACCCTCCTCCACCGCGACGGCGCCACCATCACCTACCACGACCCCTACGTCCCCACCATCACCATCGACGGCCGCCCGCTCACCAGCACAGACCTCACCCCCCGCAACGTCGGCGAAGCCGACCTCGTGATCATCGCCACCGACCACACCAACGTCGACTACGACCACCTCGTGGAGCACGCCAACCACGTCCTCGACACCCGCGGCATCACCAGACACACCCACCCGCACCACCCCAAGGTCACACTCCTATGAACCAGACACCACGCGTCGCCGTCATCGGCAGCGGCTACTGGGGCAAGAACCTGGTCCGCAACTTCAAGGAGCTGGGCGCCCTCGCGGCGGTATGCGACGTCACCGAGGCCGGCCGGGCCACCGCGCGCGAGCTGGCGCCCGACGTGCCCGTGCTGGGCGACGTGGCCGAGCTGCTGGCACGTGAGGGGTTGGACGCCGTGGCCATCGCCACCCCCGCCGAGACGCACCACCCGGTCGCGACCGCGGCGCTGGAGGCCGGCCTGGACGTCTTCGTCGAGAAGCCGCTCGCCCTCACCTACGAGGACGGCGCCAGGATGGTCGAGACCGCCAGGAAGCGCGACCGCGTCCTGATGGTCGGGCACGTGCTGGAGTACCACCCGGCGGTCCTGGAGCTGAGGCGCCTCATCGCCGCGGGGGAGCTGGGCAAGGTGAGGTACATCTACTCGCACCGCCTGAGCCTGGGCAAGGTACGACGCGAGGAGAACGCGCTGTGGAGCTTCGCCCCGCACGACATCGCGATCATCCTCAGGCTCCTCGGCAACACGCCGTTCCAGGTCACGGCCACGGGCGGCAGCTACGTGACGCCCAACATCGCCGACGTCACGGTCACCGACCTGCTGTTCGACGACGGCGTCAGGGCGCACATCTTCGTCTCGTGGCTGCATCCCTTCAAGGAGCAGCGCCTGGTGGTGATCGGCGACAAGCGCATGGCCAGCTTCGACGACGTGAACAAGCAGCTCGTCCTCTACGACCAGCGCGTCGAGGTACGGGAGGGCCAGCCGGTGCCGGTGAAGGGCGACGGCAAGCAGGTGCCCTTCGACGCTGCCGAGCCGCTGAAGCTCGAGTGCCAGGCCTTCCTCGACGCCGTCGCCACCCGTCGGCCGCCGCTCACCGACGGGGAGAGCGGACTGCGGGTCCTCAGCGTCCTCCAGGCCGCGCAGCGCTCGCTGGTCATGAACGGCGAGCCCGTCGCGCTGCCCATGACCCCGGTGGCCTGAGATGGTGCACCCCGACGCCAAGGTCCACGCCAGCGCCATCGTCGACGAGGGCGCCACCATCGGCGCCCACACCCGCGTCTGGCACTTCAGCCACGTCATGCCCGGCGCCGTCGTCGGCCGGCACTGCAGCCTCGGCCAGAACGTCTACGTCGCCAACAACGTCCGCATCGGCGACCACGTCAAGATCCAGAACAACGTCAGCGTCTACGAAGGCGTCACCCTCGAGGACTACGTCTTCTGCGGGCCCAGCATGGTCTTCACCAACGTCCGCACCCCCAGGAGCGAGTACCCCCGCAACACCAGCGACGACTACGCCCAGACCCTCGTCAAGCGCGGCGCCAGCATCGGCGCCAACGCCACCATCGTCTGCGGCGTCACCCTCCACGAGCACGCCTTCGTCGCCGCCGGCGCCGTCGTCACCAAGGACGTCCCCGCCTACGCCATGGTCGCCGGCGTGCCCGCCCGCATCGTCGGCTGGATGAGCGCCTACGGCGACGTCCTCGACTTCAGCCACGGCGACGAGGCCACCGACAGCATCGGCCACGTCTACCAGAAGGTGAGCGACACCGAAGTCCGGAGGATCCGATGAACCCCACCGCCACCAAGAACATCCCCATCCTCGACCTCGCCCCCGAGATCGAGGCGCTCTGGGACGAGCTGAACGAGGCCTTCCAGCGCGTCATGCGCAGCGGCCAGTTCATCGGCGGACCCGAGGTCGACAGCTTCGAGAAGGAGGCCGCCGCCTACCTGGGCGCCAAGCACGCCGTAGGCGTCAACAGCGGCACCGACGCGCTCGTCATCGCCCTCCGCGCCCTCGGCGTGGGCGCAGGCGACGAGGTCATCACCACCCCCTTCAGCTTCTTCGCCACCGCCGAGTCCATCAGCAACGTCGGCGCCGAACCGGTCTTCGTCGACGTCGACGAGGCCACCTTCAACATCGACCCCGCCAAGGTCGAGGCCGCCATCACCCCCCGCACCAAGGCCATCCTCCCCGTCCACCTCTACGGGCGCCCCGCCGACATGGACGCCCTCATGGCCGTCGCCGAACGCCACGGCCTCAAGGTCGTCGAGGACTGCGCCCAGTCCTTCGGCGCCCGCTACCGCGGCTCGCGCCAGACCGGCACCATCGGCCACGTCGGCGCCTACAGCTTCTTCCCCAGCAAGAACCTCGGCGCCTACGGCGACGGCGGCCTCATCGCCACCGACGACGACCAGCTCGCCGAGCGCATGCGCATGCTCCGGGCCCACGGCAGCAAGCGCAAGTACCACAACGAGGTCCTCGGCTACAACAGCCGCCTCGACGCACTCCAAGCCGCCTTCCTACGCGTCAAGCTCCCCCACGTAGACGACTGGAACGAACGCCGCAACGCCGCCGCCAAGCGCTACGGCGAACTCCTCGCCGACGTCCCCGGCGTCGTCACCCCCCAGGTCGTGAACGGCCACGTCTTCCACCAGTACACGGTCCGCCTCACCACCGCCGACCGCGACCAGGTCCACCGACGCCTCGCCGACGCCGGCATCGGCACCATGGTCTACTACCCCGTACCCCAGGACCGCCTACCCGTCTACGACGGCAAGGGAGGCCGCTGCCCGGTCAGCGACCGCCTCGCCACCCAGGTGCTCAGCCTCCCCATCGGACCCACCATCCCCGCCGAGCACCAGCAGCGCGTCGCAGAGGAGCTGATCCGGAGCCTCGGTTGAACAGCCTCGGCAAGAGGCTCCAAGCCCGCTTCCCACGCGGCAGCTTCGCGCGGAACGTCGGCGTCCTCGCCGGCGGTGCGGCCCTGGGCCAGGGCATCACCCTCCTGGCCGCGCCTCTCCTCTCCCGCCTCTACTCCCCGGACGACTTCGGCCTCCTCGCCGTCTACGCCTCGCTGCTGGGCATCCTCTCCGTCGCCGCCAACCTGCGCTACGAGCTGGCCATCCCCCTGCCCGAGGGCGACGAGGAGGCGGCCCAGGTGCTCGGCCTGTCCCTGGCCGTCACCGTCGTCGTCAGCCTCCTAGCGGCGCTCGTCGTGTGGGCGCTCGGCGAACGGCTCCTGGGGCTGATCGGCTCGCCCGCCCTGCGCCCGTACCTGTGGCTGCTCCCGCTGGGCGTGCTCGCCCTCGGCGTCTACCAGGCGCTCAGCTACTGGGCGGTGCGCAAGCGGGCCTACGCGCGCATCGCCAGGACGCGCCTGGCGCAGGGGGCCAGCGGCGTCGTCGTGCAGCTCGCGCTCGGGCTGTTGCGGTTCGGCCCCGTGGGCCTGATCGTCGGCCAGGTCGTCGGCCAGGCGGCCGGCTCGGGGTCGCTGGCCTCGCTGGCGCTGCGCGACGACCGCGCGGCCCTGCGACGCGTCGGCACCGCCGGCATGCTCGCGGCCGCCAGGCGCTTCGACAGGTTCCCCAAGTACTCGACCGCCGGCGCCCTGCTGAACAGCTCGAGCCTGCAGCTGCCGAGCGTGCTGCTCACGGCGTTCTTCGGCACGGCGGTGGCCGGCTGGTACTTCTTCGCGCAGCGGCTGCTGCGGTCGCCGCTGAACATGGTCGCGAACTCCGTGTCGCAGGTCTACTACGGCGAGGCCCCGCGCTTGGCCAGGGAGGACCCGAGGGCGCTGCTGGCCCTGTTCCAACGCACGGCGAGGCGGCTCCTCGTCCTGGGCGCCGCGCCCCTGGCCCTGGTCGCCGCGGTCGGCCCCTGGGCCTTCGCCACGCTGTTCGGCGAGCGCTGGTTCGACGCCGGCGTGTACGTGCGTCTCCTGGCGCCCTACCTGCTGCTGCAGTTCGCGTTCGGGCCGGTCTCGCAGACGTTCAGCATCCTCGAGGCGCAGCGCGCCATGCTGGCCCTGAACGCCAGCAAGCTGGTCCTCGCGGTGGGCCCCCTGGTGGTCGCCAGCCGCCTGGGGCTGTCGCCGGAGACGGCCGTCCTCACACACTCACTCGGCCTCGCCGCAAACTACGGCATGGCGTACCTGGCTTGCTCCCGGCTGATCCGCGGGCGGATAGCGGAGGCCACGGGGACCGGCGCCGGCGCGCCTTGACCGCCGGGGCGGCGCCGCCGTACCCGGGTGCGGTGACGCGGCGCGGACCCCTCGGCGACTGGTGGGTGCGCAACTTCGTCAAGCGCCGCTTCGTCCTCGCCCGCGACACGCCCGGAGCGCCCGACCGCGCCAAGGTCACCCTCGTCGGCTACGACGTCGTCGGCTACGGCGCCGGCGCGGGCCGCGAGCTGCCCGCGCCGCAGAGGCGGGCGCTCGCCGGCCTCGTCGGCGAGGAGAGGTTGACGCGGCGGCTGGCCGACCCGGACCTGACGGCGTTCGTAGCCGTGGCGCCGGACGGGGCCACGGCGGGGTTCGTCTGGTCCTTGGCCCCGCGGGCCGAGACGGCCTGGCACGACAACGTCCCGGTCCGACCGGGCACGGCGCTGCTGTTCCACGGCTACGTCGCCCCCGAGCACCGCCGCCACGGGCTGTTCACCTGGCTGATGACCGCCGTGCAGGACCACTGCCTCCTGCGCCTGGGCCGCGAGCGCGTGCTCGGCGTGGTGGAGGCCAGCAACGTCCCCTCGCTGCGCACCCTCGGGAACCTCGGCTACGAGCACGTGGCCGACAACTACCTCGTGAAGGTGCTCGGCGTGAACGTGGTATCGGTGTTGCGATGGCGCGAGCGGCGAGGTACCGAGGCGCACTTCGTCTTCATGAGCCCGCGCGGGCGCAGCCGCTGACCGCGAGGGTCGCCTGGGCCACACCCGTACTGGACGGGAACCTGAAGCCGTGAGCGCCGCGCCCCCGGCGGCCGTGGTGTTCAACTGCGGTTACAACGGCCTGAGCATCGTCCAGGACCTCGGCCGGCGCGGCGTGCCGTGCGTGGCCATGGACACGGTGCGGTCGGTGGGCACGCTCTCGCGCTACGCCCGCTTCGTCCCCTGTCCCGACCCGGCCGTGGACGAGAGCGGCTTCGTCGACTTCCTGTACGCGCACTGCGCCGGTCACCCGGCGAAGCCCGTGCTGTTCCCCACGAACGACCACTACGCGATGGCCGTCTCCAGGCACAAGCGGAGGCTCGAGGAGGTCGCCGTCGCCTGCGTCGGCGACTGGGAGGGCGTCCGCACGGTGATCGACAAGGACCGCTTCTACGCTCTCGGCCAGGAGCGCGGCTACCGCACCCCGCGCACCTTCGCGTTCGACGAGCTGGCGGCGGTGCCCGACGAGGCGTTCCCACTGGCCGCCAAGCCCACCCACCGGCGGGTCTCGGCCGACGCCGGCGAGGGCGCCTTCCACGACGAGATGGACCGGCTGCGGCTCACCGTGCTCGAGGACCGCGCCGCCCTGGAGGCGTTCGTGGAGCGCGAGGAGCGCTGGGTGCCGCACCTGGTCTTCCAGGAGTACGTGCCGGGGCTGTCCGACAGCATGTACACGGTGGGCGTCTACGCCGACCCCGCGCACGCCGTGAGGGCCTGGTTCTCCGGCAGGAAGGTGCGGGGCTACCCGGCCGACATCGGCGACTGCGTGGTGGGCGAGAACGCCGCGGTCCCGGACCGCGTGCTGGAGGACGTGGCGCGCATCGTCGGCGAGCTGGGGCTCAGCGGCATCCTCGAGTTCGAGTACAAACGCCACGCGCTCACCGGCGAGCTCGTGCTCATCGAGGTGAACCCGCGCTCGTGGTCGTGGGTGGGCATCACCTCGGCCCTCGGCCCCGGTCTGCCCTGGGTCGCCTACCTCGACCTCACGGGCCGCGCCCCCGCGCTGCCCGCCGCCCCCCCGCCGCCGCCGGACGGCGCGGTCCGCTACGCCAAGGTCGTCCAGGACGCCATCAACTCGGTGCTCAGGTACCGGGACGACCACCCGGCGTGGAGCCGCGGCCCGCTGTCCTGGTGGCGCGACCTGCACGCGGGCAAGCGAGTGGTGCGGGCCGAGTTCCAGCGCGACGAGCCGGCGGTGGCGGTGCGGGCGCTGCTCGACGGGGCGAAGGCGTTGGGCCGCTGGGCCCTGGGCCGGGCGCGCTCCGCGGCGGGCGGTCGGGGGACGCGGTGACGACGGCGGCGGCCCCGCGGTCGTCGCCGAGCGAGGCGCCGCGCCGGAGCCCGGTCGTGTACGCGGTCAAGAGGCGCCTCGTGCTCGCGCAGGCGAGCCTGCCGGCGCGCGCGGACGCGGCGGTGCGGGGCGGAAGGCTGGCGGTCTGCGTCTACTCGGGCGTCACGCCTGCCGGCCACCTGCCGGCGCACCAGCTCGAGACGCTCGCCGCCACCGTGGGCGAGGAGCGGCTCGCGCGACGCCTCGCCCACCCCGACGTCACCCTGGTGCTCGGGGTCGACCGCGCCAGCCAGCGGCCGACGGGGTTCCGGTGGGTGCTGCACCCGCGCGACGAGGTCGTCTGGCACGACAACGTGCCCGTGACGCCCGGCATCGCCTACGGCTTCAACGCCTTCACCTACCCCGAGTACCGGCGGCAGGGCCTCTACAAGGAGCTCGTCCGCGAGGGCAACCGCTACCTGTTCGAGGAGGTGGGCTGCGCGAAGGTGACGATCGTCGTGGAGGCCGGCAACCAGGCCTCGCTGAAGGCGAACCAGGACGCCGGCTACGCGGTGGAGGCCACGAACTACCTCGTGAAGGTGCTGGGGCGGAACGTGCTGTCCGCCTTCCGCGACCACGCGAGCGGTGCCGTGCGGGTGCACTGGGTCTACCGCCGGGGCGCGACCAGCGGGCTGTGAGGTCGTGACGCGCCTGCTGGTCCGCTACCCGGCGAGCTACGAGCCCGAGCGGCGGTACGCCATCGACGTCGTGCTGGGCACGCTCCTCGGCCTGGACCACCGTGCCGAGCCGCACGACGGCGCCGCCACCGTGATCGCCCTCGAGGGCGCGGGCGACGGTCGGAAGGTCACCGTGGCCGACGGGCTGTTCGCGCTGCCGGAGAGCGAGTGGCTCGAGCCCGCCTCGCTCCCTGCCGGCCCGCTGCCGCGCTGGCGGGTGACCGACGACGTGCCCGAGGCGCTGACGGCGGGCGAGGACCTGCCCGTGCTGTTCGGTGCTCGGCAGGGGCCCTGGCTGACGCAGGACGAGCACGGCCTGCGCCTCGGCGTGGACGTCTTCGGTACCGCGCTGTTCATGCTCGCCCGCTACGAGGAGCTGGTCGCGACCGAGCGGGACCGTCACGGTCGCTTCCCCGCCGCCGCCTCGCTGGCCGCGCGCGAGGGCTTCCTCGAGCGCCCCGTCGTGGACGAGCACGTCGAGGCGCTCTGGGCCTGCCTGAGGCGCCTGTGGCCGGGGCTCGAGCGGCGCCCTCGGCGGCCGCGCCTGCTGGTCAGCCACGACGTCGACTGGCCGCTCTCGCCGCGTGACGGCCTGGCGGCCACGCTGCGGTCAGCGGTCGGCGCCGCGGTGAGGACCGGCCCCGCGGCGGCCGCGGCGCACCTGAGGGCGTACGCCGCGCGCGTCGCCCGCCGACCGGACCTGGACCCCTACGACACCTTCGACATGATCA
>CAZGXF010000037.1:0-7392 GCA_964529575.1 uncultured bacterium | reverse complement strand
GCGCGCGTCGCCCGCCGACCGGACCTGGACCCCTACGACACCTTCGACATGATCATGGACGCCACCGAGTCGCTGGGGGCGAGGAGCGCCTTCTACTTCATCGCCGGGCGCACGGCCGGCCGGTTGGACGGCGATCACGACCTGCGCGACCCGTGGGTCATGGGCCTCGTCCGCCGCGTCGCCGAGCGGGGCCACGAGGTGGGGCTGCACCCCAGCTACGGCTCCTTCCGCGACCCGGCGCAGGTGCGCCGCGAGCTCGAGAGGCTGCTGGCCGCCGCCGACGAGCTGGGCGTGGAGCAGGACGAGTGGGGCGGCAGGCAGCACTTCCTCAGGTGGGAGGCCCCCACCACTTGGCGCGCCTGGGCCGACGCCGGCCTGGCGTACGACTCCTCTCTCGGCTACGCGGACCGGGTGGGCTTCCGCTCGGGGACCTGCCACGAGCACGAGGTGTTCGACCTGCGGGCGCGCCGCCGCCTGCCTCTCAGGGAACGGCCGCTGGTCGTCATGGAGGCGACGCTGCTGGAGCGCAAGTACATGGGCCTGGGCCACGAGGCGGCCGTGGAGACCGCCAGGAGGCTGCGGGCGACGTGCGAGCGCTTCGGCGGCGACTTCACCCTGCTGTGGCACAACTCCTACCTGCTCACGGCGGCGGACCGGCAGGCCTTCCGCCGCGTGATCGCGTGAGGCCCACGGGCCCCACGCGCACGCCGCCGGCCGGGGCGCTCACGCGCCCGCGGCACCGGGCGCGCTCCGGGAGGCGAGACTAGGGCCGTGCCGGCCTGCGTCTTCCACCACCCCATGCCGGTCGCGCCCGGGGGCCGCTCCGGCAGCAGCGTGCGGCCCTACTTGATGCGCGAGGCTCTCGCGGACGCCGGGTTCGAGGTCGTGAGCGTCACCGGTCACGCCGCCGAGCGGGACGCGGCCATGCGCCGCGTCCTCGCGGACCTGGAGGGCGGGCGCGGGTACGCGTTCGCGTACTCCGAGTCGCACACCCTGCCCATGCCGCTCACCGACCCCCACCACCTGCCCCTGCGGCCCGAGCTCGACTACGGCTTCCTGGCCGCGCTCAAGCGGCGCGCCGTGCCCGTGGGCCTGTACTACCGCGACGTGCACTGGCTCTACCCGGAGCTGACCCCCGGCTACCCGGCCCACAAGCGGGCGTTCGTCAACGCCTTCCACCGGCGGGAGTGGCGCCGCCTCCAGCGCGTCGTCGACCACCTCTTCCTCCCCTCGGCGCGCATGGCGGAGCGGCTGCCGACGCCGTGGCGGGGCGCTACGTCCCCGTTGCCGCCGGGGCTGGTCCCCCGGCCGCGGGAGCGACGCCGGCCCGTTGGGGGCGAGCTGCGCCTGCTGTACGTGGGCGGCGTGAACCCGCCCCTCTACGACCTGGACCCGCTCCTCCAGGCGGTCGCGGCGGCGCCGCACGTGGGCCTCACGCTCTGCTGTCGCCCCGAGGAGTGGGCGCGCCGCGCGTACGCCCACGTGCCACCGAACGTGCGGGTCGTGCATGCTAGCGGCCGTGACCTCGACCCCCTCTACGACGAGGCCGACGCGGTGGCCGTGGTCCTGCGCCCGCACGACTACCTTGGGTTCGCGATGCCCGTGAAGCTGTTCGAGGCCATGGCCTACGGCTTGCCGGTCGTGGCCTCGGCCGGCACCGAGGCGGCGCGCTTCGTGGCCGCCGAGGAGGTGGGCTGGGTCGTGGAGGACGCCGCGGCGTTCGCCGAGCTGACGCGGCGCCTGCTCGACCGGCCCGAGGCGTTGGAGGAGGCGTACGCCCGCGTGGCCGCGGCGCGCGAGAGGCACACCTGGACCGCGCGGGCGCGCCAGGTGGCCGACACGCTGGCGGCCGTACGCGAAGGGGCGCCGGCGTGAGCCTGCGCTCGGCCGCGGACGGCCCGCCGGCGATCCGCCCCGGCACCGCGAGGCTGGCCGGCATCGCGCTGCTGGCGCTGCTGGCGCCGGCCGCGACGCTGGCGCGCAACGTCCTGGGCCAGCCGGGCATCGCGGCGCTGGCGGCGGTCCTGGCCACCGGCGCCGCGCTGCTCGTGGCCCGCGGCGCTACGCGGGGCGACCTGCCCCGGCGCACGTTCGACGTCCTGCTCGGCTCCCTGCCGCTGGTCGCCGTGTACGCGGTCTCGAGCCTCGCGGACCCCAGCCTGGACGCGATCGCCAACCTGGGGCAGGTGGTCCTGGTGGTGGGGTTCTACACCGGGATGGCGCTGGTGCGCTGGGACAGGCGGGCGGTGATGCCGCTGTTCTGGGTGTCGTTCGCCCTGCTGGCGCTGCACGTGCTGTGGTGGGGCGCGCTGGGCTTCCCGCGCATCTTCCGCGGCTACATGGGCCACCCCAACGGCCTGGGCATGTTCACCTACCTGCTGTCGGCGTTCCCGCTCCTCGTCTTCCTGACCTCGCGCCGCTTCAGCACGCTGCGCAACCTGGCCGCGCTGGGGCTGCTGCTCGCTCTGGTCCTCCTCTACGCTACGACCTCGCGCTCGGCGTGGCTGGCCGCGTTCGCCAGCTTCGTCGTGATCGCGGCCTGGCCCGCCCTCACGCGTCGCCGGTGGCGCTTCCAGGCGACGTTCGTGCTGGCTTGCGTCGCCGTGCTGGTGGGCACGTGGCTCTACCTCGTGGCGCCGAACACGGAGTGGGGCTGGCGGCTGCAGGAGCTCTCGGTGCGGCTCACCACCAAGAACCTCTTCTCCGGCCGCCAGCTCTACTGGGACGCCCTCGCCGCGGCTGTGGCCGAGAGGCCGCTGCTGGGCCACGGCGCCGGCACCGAGGCGCAGAGCGTGACCGGCTTCTCGTGGTCCTCGCACAACCTCTACCTGCAGACGACGCTGCAGGTGGGGTTCGTCGGCCTGGCGGCGCTGTTCGTGCTCCTCTGGGTCGTCTGGCGCCAGCTCTGGCACCGGCGGCGCACGCCCTTCGCCCGCGTCGCGGGGGCGTTCCTCGTGGGTACGCTCGTGCACCAGATGTTCGAGGTCTCGCTCACGCAGGTGAACCTGGCCAACGGCTTCCTGGTCTGGCTGGTACTGGCGATCGGCTCGAGCCGCGCGGAGGCGACGTGAGGATCGCCCTGCTCGCCAAGCGGCACTCGATCCACACGGTCAGATGGGCGAACGCGCTCGCCCAGCACGGACACGAGGTGCACCTGATCAGCAGCGTCCACCACGGCGAGCCACTCGACCCCGCCGTGCGCTTCTGGCCTCTGCCGGTGCCGCCGCCCGTCGGGTTCTTCGCGAACGCGCCGGCGTTGCGCCGCGTCCTGCGCGAGGTGGAGCCCGACGTCCTCCACGCCCACTACGCCAGCGGCTACGGCACCCTGGGCCGCCTCGGCGGCTTCCGCCCGTACGTGCTCTCCGTGTGGGGCGCCGACGTCTACGACTTCCCCGACCGGTCCGCCCTCCACCGGCGCCTGCTCACGGCGAACCTGAGAGCCCCCGACCACCTCTGCTCCACCAGCCGCGTCATGGCCGAGCGGACGCGCGAGCTCCTGCCCGGGGCGGACGTGAGCGTCGTGCCCTTCGGCGTCGACGTGGACCGCTTCCGGCCCGCGACGCGCACGGGGTCGGGCGACGAGGTCACCGTCGGCACCGTGAAGACGTTGGCCCCGAAGTACGGGGTCGACCTGCTGCTGCGCGCCTTCGCCCGCCTGCGGGAGGGCCTCGCGGCCGACGGAGACGGCGTCGCCGACAGGCTGCGGCTGCTGGTCGTCGGCGGCGGTCCGGAGGAGGCGCGCCTGCGCGCCCTGGCGGACGAGCTCGGCATCGCCGAGGCGACGCGCTTCGTCGGCGCCGTGCCGCACGCCGAGGTGCCGGCCTGGCTCGCCCGCCTGGACGTCTACGTGGCCCTGAGCCGCCTCGACAGCGAGAGCTTCGGCGTGGCGGTGCTCGAGGCCTCGGCGGTGGGCCTGCCCGTCGTGGTCAGCGACGTCGGCGGCCTGCCCGAGGTCGTCGTGGACGGCGTGACCGGGAAGGTGGTGCCGCGCGAGGACCCCGTCGCCGCCGCGGTGGCGCTGCGCGAGCTCGTCCTCGACCCCGCGCGCCGCGCCGCGATGGGCGCGGCCGGCCGGCGCCACGTCGAGAAGGAGTACGCCTGGGAGGCTTCGGTGGAGGCCATGAGCGAGGTCTACGCGCGCGTCGCGGGAGGGCCGAGGTGAGCGCCGCAGCGCCGCGTCGCGACGGGCAGCGGGCGCGTCACGTCGCGCTCGTGGCGCCGCACTACCGGCCGGAGACCAACGCCGCGGCCCACCGCGTCACGGCGCTGGCCGAGAGCCTGGCGGCCGCGGGTCGGCAGGTCACGATGATCACGACCCTGCCGCACTACCCGCAGTACCGCGTGTACGACGGCTACGACGTGCCTGGCCGCATGGAGACCGAGGAGGGCGGCGTCAGGGTCGTCCGCCTCCGTCCCCGCATAGCCCCCAAGACCAGCCTGCCCCTGCGCCTGCTCGCCGAGCTGTGGTTCTGCCTGCGGGCCTACATGCTGCTGCTGCGCGCCCGTCCCGACGTGGTGGTGGCCTCGAGCCCCTACATGTTCCTGGGCCCCATGGGGCTCCTGGCCGCCAGGCTGGTGGGCGCGCGCTTCGCCTGGGACGTGCGCGACCTCACCTGGCTCTACCCGCGTGCCGTGGGCAAGCGCACCTTCGGCCTCGACCGCGCCCTGGAGCGCCTGATGCTCTGGACCGCCCGCCGCTGCGACGCGCTGACGACCGCCACCGAGGGGCTGCTCACCTACTTCGAGAGGCGGCCGGAGCTCTCGGCGGTCGTGCCCAACGGCGTCTCGGACGCCTGGCTCGACAGGCTCGCCGCCCTGCCGGCCCCCGGCGACGCCCCGCAGGTGCTGTACGCCGGGCTCCTGGGCTACAACCACGCGCTCGCCACGCTCGTCGACGCCGCCCGCCTGCTCCCCGACGTCCCGTTCGCGCTCGCCGGCGACGGCCCCGAGCGCGCGGAGCTGGAGGAGCGCGCGCTGCGGCACGGCCTCACGAACGTGACGTTCCTCGGCTACCTCGGCCCCGACGAGCTCGTGGAGGCCTACTCGCGGGCCACGGTGCTGGTGTCGCACGTGCGCAAGCACGACCTCTACCACTGGACGCAGCCGGCGAAGCTGTGGGAGTACATGGCCACCGGCAGACCCGTCGTCCACGCCGGCGAGGGCGAGGCGGTGCGCATCGTGGACGAGAACGGGGTCGGCGTGACCGTGCCGCCCGAGGACCCCGACGCCCTGGCGGCGGCCATCGCCGGGCTGGTACGCGACCCTGCCGCCGGCCGGCAGCTGGGCGCGCGGGCCAGGGGCTTCGTGTCGCGGGCGCGGCGCCGCTCGCTCCTCCTCGCCGAGCACGTGGCGCTCCTGGAGAGGCTGGCGGCGACGGAGCGGTGAGGGCGCGCCTCGCCGGCTGGCTGGACGTCCTCGGCGGGGCCTCGTTCGCCCTGCTCCCGCTCGTGGCGCCCTTCCTGCTCGGCCTCAGGGCCCTCCTGTCCGGGGACCGTCTCTCCTGGACCTGGCTCGTGCCTTGGGCGGGGCTGCTCGCCGTGGGGGCCGTCCACGCCGTCGCCGGTCACGGTCCGTGGCTGCTGGTCGAGACCGCGGCCGCGGCCCTGGCCTGCGTCGCGCTGGTCCCCGGCAGCCGGCGGCGCCTGCTGGCGGGGCTGGCGGTGGGGCTGGTCGCGGCGCTGGCCGCCGCCCTGGTGGAGCGCGAGCTCACGCGCTCCCAGTGGACGCCCGACCCCGCGGAGGCGACCGTCACCGACCTGGTGGCCGGCGTGTCGCGCGTCAGCGGCGACCGGCCGACGTTCCGGCGCAACGGCCTGGGCCTCGTCGAGAAGCGCTGGTCCGTGCCCGCCGGAGCCGAGTCCCTGGAGCTGACCTTCGAGCTGCGCGGGCTCTCCGGCGAGCCGGGCTGGCAGTGGTACACGAACTCGCCGCGCACGCGCCAGGAGCGCTTGGAGGAGGACGGCGCGGCGTTCACGCGGCTGACCGCGCTCGACGCCTACGTCGTGAGGCGCGTGCGCTCGGACGAGCCGCTCGCCGGCCGCACGGTGCGCGTCGCCGTGGAGCTGAGGGCCGCGGAGCCGACGACCGTCGACGGCTGCGCGCTGGCCGTGCGCACGTTCGAACCGTCGTTCTCGCGTTGCGCGCCCCTCGAGCTGGACGCCGACTGGCGCCGGGTCGAGGTGGAGGCGACGTTCCCCGAGGACGTGGCGCACGGGACGTTCGAGGTCAGGCTGCCCGAGCTCGACGTCGCCCACCTGGACGTGCGCGACCTCGCGGTGGAGGCGCTCACGCCGGACGGCTGGCGGGCCGCCGGCGTCGTCGAGCCCGCCGGGGTCCAGGTGCGCTTCCCGCAGGCCGGCGTCCACGTGTTCCAGCAGCCGACCCTGAACGCGCTGCCGAGCGCGGAGTGGCGCTCCCACTCGCTGACGGTGCCGCTGGCCGGGGACGCGCGCGAGGTCGTCGCGCTCCTGCAGGTGGAGGCGGGGCTGGAGGTCGCCCTGCGGGGCGTCAGGCTCGCGTCCGCGGACGGTAGGGCCGCGCGACCCGCCGCCGGCGGCCGCCTCGACCTCTGGTCCGGCGACCCGAACCTCGCGGGTCACGGCTGGGCCGCGACGGGCCTGGCCGGCCAGGCGCTCGCCGCCGCCCCCGCGACCAGCGCCGGGCTGTTGGCGACCACGCTCGCGCTCCAGCTCCTCGCCGCCAGCCGGACGGCGACCTTCGCGGCCGCGGCCTTCGGCGCCGCGCTGCTCGTGCTCGCCGCGCGGCGACGCCTGCGGCCGGCGCTCGGCGTGGCGCTGGTCGTCGTGGTCGTCGTGGCGCTGGCGTTCGCCGGCCCCCGCCTGGCCTCGCGCTTGCTGGTGCTCACAGACACGAACACGGTGACGCGGGCGGAGATCTGGTCGACGGCCACGGCCGCGCTCGCCGCCGAGCCGCTGGCGGGCTTCGGCGGCTTCCCCGAGGCGTGGCGCGCCCTGAGGCCCGGCGACGCCCGGGGTGCGCCGGCCCACGCCCACGACCTCTGGCTCGAGCTGGGCGCCACGCACGGCGTGCCCGGGCTCCTGGCGGGCGCCTGGCTGGCGGCCGCGCTGCTGGGCCTCGCCTGGCGCTGGGGCCGCTGGCGAGGCGTGGCGCTCGCGGCCGCGGCGCTGGCCATGAACGCCACCGACGTGACGCTCACGACGGCCGGGGCGCTCTTCCCCGTGGCGGCCGCGCTGAACCGGCTGCGCCGCGACGGAGGGCCTCCGGCGCCCGAGCGGGACTGAGGCACGCCTCACGTTCGCGCACATATGCTGACGGGCATGCGAGCGCGCGACGTGGAGGCGTTGGGTCGTGGCGCGGCGTTCCTCGCGGGCGTGGGCTTCGCCGCCGTCCCGGCCGCCGGGCCGTTCCTGG